>CAXSDZ010000181.1:0-9938 GCA_964235505.1 uncultured Chthoniobacteraceae bacterium | reverse complement strand
GCGAGCTCCAGCGCACCATTTTGGGCTTCGAGCCGCACATCACCGTCACCGGCGGCGATGTGCTCGGCGAATGGCGTGAAATGACCGCCGAGATCGAGAAAACGCCGGGCGTCACCGCCGTGTCGCCCTTTGTGCAGGGCCCGGTGCTCGTGGAGCACCGCGGCCACGTGCTCACACCGGTCGTGCGCGGGATCGATGTGGAGCGGGAGACGAAGATCGTCGATTTCCCGAAGTTCATCATCGATGGCACCGCCGACTTGCAAAGCGACACCGTCCTCGTCGGCTCCTTTCTTGCGCGGCAGCTCGATGCCTGGGTCGGCGATACCATCACGGTTTATGCGCCGGGGAACATCAACGCCGTGTTCGATGCGCTGCGGGGCGAAGATTCCGAGCTGAAAACCAAGACGCTCGCAGAACTCAAAGGCGAAGTCGTGCTGCCTGCGGAGCTGAAGATCGTCGGCGTGTTCGAGTCCGAGCGGCAAATCTACGACGCATCGTTTCTGATCGTGCCGCTGCACATCGGGCAGGAGCTTTACCTGCTCGGCGACGCTGTGCATGGCCTTTCCGTGCAGACCACGAATGCCGACACCGCTCCCACCGTGCAGGCTGCGCTCCGCCAGCGGCTCCCGGAAAACGCCAGCGTGCAGACGTGGTATGACGTGAACCGCGACCGGCTCGACGCCGTGCAAACCGAGCGCATCGTCATGTTCTTCATCCTGATGGTGCTGATCGTCATCGCGGCCTTTGGCATCACCAGCACGCTCATCACCGTCACCGTGCAAAAGACGCGCGAGATCGGCGTGTTGAAAGCGCTGGGCGCCACGGCTTCGCAGATCGTCTGGGTGTTTCTTGGGCAGGGGATGTTTGTCGGCTTCGTTGGAAACCTGATCGGCGTCGGGCTCGGCTGGCTCATTCTTTACTTCCGCAACCCCTTCAAGAACTGGCTCGCCCACAGCTTCGGCATCCAGGTTTTTCCCGCCTCGATTTACGAGTTCCCGGACATCCCGGCCGAGATCGTGTGGCGCGACGTGACGCTCACTTGCCTCAGCGCATTTGTGATTTGCTCCGTCGCCGCACTCATCCCGGCGTATTTCGCCGCCCGGCTCGATCCTGTGAAGGCGCTGCGCAACGAGTAGCCGGAGCGTCGGCTGCTCTGCTCATCCACTGCGGACGAAGAAAGACCTTCATGGAGCTTCCACGCCCGGGTTTGCCCGCATCCCAGTGAACTCCGCAATTTCGCGCTTCGACATTCGCAGCGCTTCCCCTAGCGTCCGCCCCGCCAAGCTCATGAACACACGCCTCATTCCCGCGGTTCTTGCCTCTTCCTGCGCCCTTCTCCTCACCGTGCTCACGGCGTCTGCCGGTCAGCCTGTGGCCGATGGCAAGTCAGCTAAGAAGGTCCTTTCCGAACCTTGTCCGCCGAATACCCTCGATTGGGTGACGCTCCGCTCGGACTACACCTTTGAGAGTGACTTCGAGCGTGGGCACGACGCGAGCGGGTCGGCTTGGAGCAAAGCATTCGAGATCAATCACCGCATCCCGCTCCAGCTCTTTGGCGGCTGGCCGAATCAAGATTGCGGCCAATGGTATCTGCGGCTCGGCGCAGACTACAACCGCTGGGACTTTGATAACAACGGCGGCCTCCCAATTCCAAACACGCTGCAAAGCTTCGCGGGCATCGTCGCACTGGAATACGTGGTGAATGAAGCCACGGGTATTCTACTTGAAGCGCGGCCGGGTTTCTACTTTGAGCACCACGCGGACACGGACGACTTCAATGTTCCCGTCAACTTTGCCGCCGCTTATCCGCTGACCGATAACTTCTTCGTCGTCGCCGGAGTCTCCTACAATAACTTCCGCACCTATCAGTTTCTGCCGCTCATCGGCTTTTCCTGGAAGGTATCCGACCGTGTGTTGGTCCGCGCCGTCCTGCCGGAGCCGCGGATCACCTATCAAGCGACCGACAAGCTTGCCTTCTGGGTTGGCGGAGAACTTGCCGGCGGATCTTTCCGCACGGATGGCAATGAGTTTGAGCAAAAGCCGAACTTGAAACGTGCGGTGGTGACTTACTCCGAATACCGCGCCGCGGTGGGTGTCGCATACAAGACCGGTCCCTGCACGATCGACGTGGGCGCCGGTTACGCCTTCCAGCGCAAGTTTCACTTTCATCGTGCAGAAGAAGGTTTCGAGACCGACGAGGGCGCGCCGTTTGTGAAGGTAGAGCTGCGCACCGCATTCTAACCTTCGGCCACTCTAACCCGCGGAGATCGCGGATGACCCGGATGGTAGCTGCTGGAGCACGATAGCTTCCGCAGCCCCATCCGTTTCATCCGCGCAATCCGCGGTCAAAACTCCCTACCGTTCATGCCTTCTTTCGACATCGTATCCGAGGTGGATACGCAGGAGATCGACAACGCGATCAATCAGGCTCGCAAAGAGCTCGCCACGCGCTTCGACTTCAAAGGCTCGACGGCTACGATCGAGTGGAACGACAAGGAGTCGAAGATCGAGCTCAAAGCCGAGGATGCTTCGCGCTTGAAGAGTCTGCAGGAAATCACAGTCGGCAAGCTGGCGAAACGCAACATCGACCTTCGCAATCTCGACAAGAAGGATCCCGCGATCTCGCCGCTCGGCCATGCGACGCAGGACATTGTGATCAAGCAGGGTCTCGACGGAGACAAGGCAAAGGAGATCGTCAAGGCGATCAAAGCTGCGGACTTCAAGGTTCAAAACGCGCTGCAGGAGCGCCAAATCCGTGTAACTGGAAAGAAGCGGGATGACTTGCAGGCGGTGATTCAGTTCTGCCGAAGCAAGGATTTCGAGGTCGGGCTCGCCTTCAAGAACTTCCGGGACTGAGCTCGATTCGCCTGATTGATCGCCGCTCCTCCACTCTGCTGTGGAGGCAGCAGGGCTGTGTGTGATGATCGATGCGCAGTGGATAAAGCGCATCGTTTGCCGAAGGTCCGGTTTGTGCAAATGCAGGTGCCGCCGCCTGCGCGATTGGCGGGGCGATTTCGTAAGTCCGCCCTCTCGTGTCAGTGCGATCCCACTCCGCAATGACCAGCATCAAAGTTTGGCAGGGAAACCCATATCCGCTCGGCGCCACCTTTTCCGCCGAGGGCGTGAACTTCGCGCTCTTCTCCGAAAGCGCGACCGGCGTGGACCTTTGCCTGTTCGACCATTTTGCTTCACCGACGGAAACCATCCGCATCCGCATGACGGAGCGGACGGAGCACGTGTGGCATTGCTTTCTGCCAGACGTGCAGGCTGGCCAGCTCTACGGTTACCGTGTCTATGGCGCGTATGATCCGGCGAACGGCCACCGCTTCAATGATTCCAAACTGCTGATCGATCCGTGCGCCAAGGCAATCACCGGGTTGATCCACTGGAGCGATGAGATGTTTGCCTACAAGCTCGACCCCGGCAAAGCCGATGCCGACCTAGAGCGCGACTACCGCGACAATGCCTGGTGCATGCCGAAGTGCGTGGTAGTCGATGACGCCTTTGATTGGGGTCAGGACAAGCTGCTGCGCATTCCGCTCGCGGAGTCCGTGATCTACGAGGTGCATGTGAAGGGCTTCTCCAAGCTCTGCCCGGATATCCCGGAAAAGCAGCGCGGCACTTACGCCGCATTGGGGAGCGACTTCGCGATTGAGTATTTCAAGAAGCTAGGGATCACAGCGGTGGAACTGCTGCCGGTGCATCACTTTATTAATGACCAGTTCCTGCAGGACAAAGGCTTGTCCAACTACTGGGGGTATAACTCACTCGGCTTTTACGCGCCGCATTCCGCCTACTCTGGCAGCGGCTACACCGGCGGACAGGTCACGGAGTTCAAGCAGATGGTGAAGCGGCTCCACGCCGCCGGGATCGAAGTGATTCTAGACGTGGTCTATAACCATACGGGCGAGGGGAATCATCTCGGGCCGATGTTAAGCTTCCGCGGCATCGACAATGCCGCCTATTACCGGCTGGTGGGGGAGAATCGCCGCTTTTACATGGACTACACTGGCACCGGCAATTCGCTGAACGTGCAGCATCCGAATGTGCTGCAGTTTGTGATGGATAGTCTGCGCTATTGGGTGGAGGAAATGCATGTCGATGGTTTCCGCTTCGACCTTGCCTCCACACTCGCCCGGGAAGCGCATGAGTGGAGCAAATGGAGCGGCTTTTTCAAGGCCGTGCAGCAGGACCCGGTGCTTTCGCGCGTGAAGCTTATCGCGGAGCCTTGGGATGTAGGAGACGGCGGTTATCAAGTCGGTAACTTCCCCGTGAATTGGGCGGAGTGGAATGGCAAGTATCGCGACAGCGTGCGGGCTTACATCAAAGGCGACATGGGCGCGCTGGGCGAGTTTGCCTATCGGCTCACTGGGTCCGCGGATCTGTTCGAAGATGATGGCCGCAAACCGTATGCGAGCATCAACTTTATCACCGCGCACGACGGCTTCACGCTCTACGACACGGTCGCCTACAACGAGAAGCACAACGACGCAAACGGGGAGAATAATCAGGACGGTCACAACGACAACCGCTCCTGGAATTGCGGCGAGGAAGGCGCGACGGAGAACGAGGAGATCAATACTTTGCGCCGCCGCCAACTGCGCAACTTCCTCGCGACGCTGATGCTATCCCAAGGTGTGCCGATGATCGTGGGCGGCGATGAGTTTGCCCGCTCGCAGAACGGCAACAACAACGCGTATTGCCAGGATAACGAGCTATCCTGGTTTAGCTGGGATCTTGCGGACTGGCAGAAGCAACTGCTCGAATTTACCGCAAAGCTAGGCAAGGTTCGCCGCGATCATCCGGTCTTTCGGCGGCCAAAATACTTCCAAGGCCGACGCATCCGCGGCACGGGTGTGAAGGATCTGATGTGGCTGGACACCGACGGCACGGAGATGAGTGCGGAAGTCTGGAGTTCCGGCGTGCATCGCGCGATGGGTGTGATGTTCAGCGGCGACACGATGGACGTGCGCGACGCTCGCGGCGAGCCGATCAAGGACGACACCTTTTTGATCTTCTTCAACGCGCACCACGAGACCGTCGGCTTCGTGCTCGCCGGCAAGCAGGACGTCTCGTGGGAGCTATTCGTGGATACGGAGCTGGAGAGCGGCTTCCTGCCGGAGCCGAGCATTCATGCTTCCGGCGACGAGGTGGCTGTTGCTGGTCGCGCCATCTGTGTGCTGCGCCTGGTGAAGGGCTCGCAGGAAGATGCGCGCGCCACGTCGTGGAAGAACCCGCAAAAGGCTGAGCCGGTCGCACCGCCGCGCCCGCCCGAACCAGAGCGCACCTTCCGCGATGTCACCACCAGTGGCCCGCGGAGCCGCCGCGACCCGATCAAACCCGCTGAGGCGACGACCGACGACGAACTGGCGTCGCAGGCGGCCTCGACTGCCAGCGCACAAGCGGGAACCGCAGAGCCGGACCTCCTGGTGAAGGACGCTCCTCTCGACCGGCCGCGCAAAGGCAGGAAGGGGCAGCCGCCGCGCGAATAAACGCGTTGCCTTCGCGCGGTCCGCTTGGTTGCTAGGTTGGCCATGCGCAAGACCAAGATCATTTGCACGCTCGGGCCAGCGACGGAAGCGCCGAAGGTGCTGCGTGCGCTCGTGGAAGCCGGGGCAAATATCTTCCGGCTGAACATGAGCCACGCGCCCCACGATTGGGTGCGCACGATCGTGCCGCGCATCCGCGCTGTGGCCTCGGAGCTCGGCATCGTGGTCGGCATTCTCATGGACACGCAAGGGCCGGCGATCCGCACCGGCGACCTGCCCGCCAAGCTCGATTTGAAGCCGGGTGATGTGTTCGAGTTCACCGTGCGCGGTGCGCAAAGCGAAGAGCACTTCTCCGTGAATGTGAACTACGACGGGCTCGTGGAAGACATCGCCGTCGGCGATACCGTGCTCGTGGACAATGGCGTGATCCACATGAAGGTGCTCGCGAAGAGCGGCAACAAGATCCGTTGCGAAGTGCTGACGGAGGGCACGATGGGCTCGCGCCGCCACATCAATCTGCCCGGCGTGAAGGTGAATCTGCCGCCGCTCACCGAAAAGGATCTCGCCGACGTGGCACTCGGCGCGGAGCTGCACGTGGACTTCGTGGCGCTCTCCTTTTGCCGCGAAGCGAGCGACGTGGACGTGCTGCGCGGCGTGCTCCGCCAGCACGACAGCACCGCGCGGATCGTGGCCAAAGTCGAGGACCAGCTCGCGGTGAAAAACATCAACGCGATCATTGAGCGGACCGATGCCATCATGATCGCGCGAGGCGATCTCGGCATCGAGTGCGCGATGGAGGATTTGCCGATCATCCAGCGTAAAATCGTGAAGCGCTGCCTGCGCATGGGCCGGCCCGTGATCACCGCCACGCACATGCTGGAGTCGATGATCGTCAACCCAGTCCCCACGCGCGCGGAAGTGACCGACGTGGCAAATGCTGTCTTCGAGCAGTCGGACGCGATCATGCTTTCCGGGGAAACGACGGTTGGCAAATACCCGGTCAAATGCGTGGAAGTGCTGGATCGTGTCGCCCGCCGGATCGAGCGCAGCGGCGGCGCTGGCTATGCGGCGGATGCGATCATGGAGGATGACCGGCAGAAGACCGTGCATTCCGCGGTAGTGCTCGCGAACTCCATGGCCAACGCGAAGATCGTTGTCTTCACACGCCGCGGCACGATGGCCGATTACGTGTCGAACATGCGGCCGCTGCACGCACCCATTTTCGCCTTCGCCTCCACCTACGAGCTCTGCCGCAAGCTCAGCCTGAACTGGGGCACGTATCCCATCCATCTGCCCTTCGACACCAACCCGATCCGCACCGTCGGCGCGGCGCAAAACTACCTGATCGAGCGCGGCCTGGTCCAATCCGGGGACCGGCTCGTCATCGTGAGCGACATGCTGGCCGGCGAGGAGCGCTACGACACTGTGCAAGTGCGCGTGGTGGCATGAGCGCGCGGAGTCACTCGCCCAGGCTGCTCAGCGCAAAGGCGACGAGAAAACCGAGCACGGTAATGATGCCGGTGAAATCGTGTGCGTCGGCGAAGGCTTCAGGAATCATCGTGTCCGCCAGCATCGCGAGGATCGCGCCGGCTGCGACCGCAGTCGTGGCGGCGATGACTGCGGGCGAGTAGTGGGCGAAGAGGCCGTAGCCCACCAGCGCGGAGATGCCGGAGATCAGGGCGATCACGCCCCAAACGCCGAACACGTATTTTGCGGAGCGCCCATTTGCCCGCATGCCTGCGGAGGAGGAAAGCCCTTCCGGCAGATTGGAGAGGAAAATGGCGACCACCGTGACCCAGCTCACCGCCCCGCCGTGGATCATGCTGACGCCGATCACGATCGATTCCGGGATCCCATCGAGCAGCGCCCCCAGAGCGATGGCGAGCCCGCTGCCGGAGTGCTCGGATTCCGAAGCTTGGAGATCTCCAGAGCGCTTGCGGTGTTTCGCGCCGCGATGCGCGAGCAGCCACCCAGCGATCGTGTAAATGCCGGCGCCGACGAGAAAGCCGATGACCACGGGCATCAATCCCGCGCGCTTAAAAGCGTCGTCCACTAGCTCAAAGGACAGTGCCGAAATCAGCACGCCCGCGCCAAAGGCCATCACACCCGCGACCACGCGCTTTGGCACGCGCACGAAGTAGCCGATCGCCGCGCCGAGCACCAGGGCGGAGCCGGCGAGCAATCCCCAAAATCCGGCCCAGAAAAGCTGCATGCCTTTGGAACGGCTCCCGCTCGTGTGGCGGACTTCCCGCCTTTGCAAAGCGGCCAAAAAGCGGGGGTTATTGATGCTCTCCAACTCCGTTCAAACGGCCGTGGCTGCGCCTTCGCCGACTTCAGAAATGATGAACTGCGGCCCATTGGGCTGGACGCGTTTTAGGACGGGGAGGGCGACGTTGAAGACAGGGATGCCGGTAGAAGTGCGGCCGCTGTGGGCACCGCCATGGGCGTGGCCGTGGAAAGCGACGGAAACGTTGAAGCGGTTTAGCGGGCCTTCGAGACGCGTGGAGCCGAGGAAGGGGAAAATCTCCGGGTCTTCGCCGGCGACGGTGTCTTTGATCGGCGCGTAGTGCAGCAGCGCCACGCGGTGCGGGGAGGTGAGGCGGGCGAGCGCCCGCTCCAGGTGGAGCGCCTGATCCACGCCTTCCTGCACGAACTTCTTGATCGCAGGCTCTCCCCAAGCATTGAGCATCCGCGCGCCGAAGCCGCCGCCAAAACCGCACACGCCGACAAAGCCGACTCCGCGGATTTCCGTGCATTCACCGTCGAGCATTTGCACGCCGGCTTGCTCGAGGATGGCGCTGACTTCGTGCGTCTGCCCGGATTCGAAGTCGTGGTTTCCCAGCACTGCGATGACTGGGATGCGGCAGTGGGTGCGGAGGTCTTCGGCGAGGATGTGAGCCTCCTCCGGCAGGCCGTAGTCGGTGAGGTCGCCGCAGATGACGAGCACGTCGGCGGCTTGGGAGGCGGCGAGAAAAAGCTCGCGGCACTGGCCGCGGGAGTTGCGCGTGTAGTGGATGTCGCTGGTGGCGGCGATGCGGAGGGGAGATTCGGCCATGGGCTTTTTGCTTCGGAATCGCACCCTCGCCACGAACTCCGCGTGCCGCCGGGAAGCGCGCGGCGAACCTTCGAGGCGTTTCAGGGTAGCGGCTGCGACGAGGTCAGCGGCAGTCGGGTTTCGGTTCAATGCTGAGCCCTGCGCACCGTTCGGTTTTCAGCCCATGAAACATATCCCTCCACCCTCGCCCGAGAATGACTTTTACGTCCGTGCCATCCGGCTGATGCGCGCGGCAGAGATTCCGTTTCTGGTCGGCGGCGCGTATGCGTTGCGCGCTTACACCAGGGTCATCCGCGACACGAAGGACTTCGACGTTTTCCTCCGTCCGCGCGATGTCGAGCGAGCGCTCGCGGTGTTTCGGGCGGAAGGATTTCGCGCCGAGATCACCTACTCGCACTGGCTGGCAAAGGTGCATTACGGTGAGGCCTTCATCGACATCATCTATCGCGCGGGCAATGGGCTGTGCGAAGTGGACGATGCGTGGTTCCGCGGCGAGGCGGAGTCGGAGCTGATGGGGGAAAGCGTGCCGCTGGTGCCGATGGAGGAGATCATCTGGCAAAAGGCTTACATTCAAGAACGGGAGCGCTTCGACGGCGCGGACATCGCGCACCTGCTGCGAGGCGGCGCGGAGGAGCTGGATTGGGATCATCTGCTGGCGCGGTTCGGGGATGATTACCGCGTG
This sequence comes from uncultured Chthoniobacteraceae bacterium, assembly GCA_964235505.1. Taxonomy (GTDB): domain Bacteria; phylum Verrucomicrobiota; class Verrucomicrobiia; order Chthoniobacterales; family Chthoniobacteraceae; genus CAXSDZ01. The sequence goes on along the minus strand of CAXSDZ010000181.1, from coordinate 712 downwards.
CTGCTGATGCATCTGCTGATGTTTGGCTTTGTGTATCCCGGCGAGCGGCATCGGTTGTCGCAGGCACATCTCACCGCGCTGCTCGATCGTGCGAAAGGGGAGCTCGCAACTCCGGGCAGCGATGAGCAGATCTGTCAGGGCACGCTCGTCTCGCGCGCGCAGTATCTGCCGGACATCGAGCGCTGGGGCTACCGCGACGCACGGACAACTGGGCGGAGCAAGATCACCGCGGAGGAGATCGAAGCGTGGACGAACGCGATCGGCAAAGAGCGCGCGTGGGCGTGACGGGAAGCCGTGAGTAGATGTTAGTAATCAGAAGCCAAAGGGGCAGTGATGCGTCGGACGAAAGCATCGAAGGAGCGTGCAATGCGGAAGACGGTAGCTTCCCTAGCTTTGCGGTCTGGCAACTCAGCGAACTTACCTTTCCAGATGCCACTACCTTTGCTGATAGCTACTATAGCCGTTTCCGTTTGCGTGCGCCCTTGCCGCCTTCGTCCCGATCCCTCCACTGCGCTCCGGGTCACGGCCCTTCACAAAGCAACGCTGCCTGGCCGGAGCTACGGTCGAGATGACAACGCGCGAAGCGAGAGCTTATCCAAATGAAACGCGCTCTAACTACTAACTTCTAAGAGCCTATCCGAATAACCGTGCGCCTTCCTCTTCGTCTGTTTCTTCATCTTCATCTTCTTCCCTGTGTCGCCGAGATGAAGAT
>CAXSDZ010000180.1:4739-10021 GCA_964235505.1 uncultured Chthoniobacteraceae bacterium | reverse complement strand
GTGTCCACCACCGCATTGAAGCGCGGGTTCGCCTCGAGGTTGGCATTCTCGACCAGGCGAAATGTGCCGTCGAAAGTGGAGGCCACCGACGAGCGCTGGATGACCACGCGCCCTGCACCACCGGCGTTTGTGGACTGCGAAATCGCGAGCACGCCGGAGCCGGTGAGGTCGGAGTTGATGAAGAAATTGCGCTGCGTTTGGACGCCGAAAAGATCGCGATCCAGCGCCTTCACCGTCCCATTGATCTGGAGCACGTTGCCACCGGCGCGGAGCCCAAATTCCTGGTTGTTGCCTTGGATGCCGAGGATGGCTCCGTCGTTTGCAGCGACCGTGGCAAAATCAAGGTTTCCGATGGTGCCGTTGTTCAGCATCACCGCGCCGCCGTTGTTGATGGTGAGCGTGCTGATGTTGCCGTTGGTCGTCCCGGAAAAGCTCGAATAGCGCGTGTTGGCCGTGCCGGAGCCGGCCTGGAGGCGGTTCAAATCGAGGATGCCACCATTGACCGTGACGTTCCCAGTCAGCGCGTAATCCTGCGACAAAAACGAGATGCGTCCCTTGCCTTCTTTGACCAGAGTTCCGCCGCCGCTGATCTGTCCTAGATCGTCGATGGTAAGCTGCTGCGCCGTCGTCGCGACGTTGATGAGCCCGTCGCCACTCGCGAGATTGAAGCCAAACGTCCCGCCATCGGGGTTGGCTCCAGCGCCGATCAGCTTAAATTGGCCGCCATCTTGCAGGTTCACCACCCGCAGCGCGGTCGAGATGCCGAGCGGATAGCCATTCTGCCGTCCAACAGGCTGCACGCTGTTCGTCCCGTTCACCTGCGCCCGCGTTCCGCCGAGATCCGCCATCAGTGTCGTGCCCGGGCCGGAAACGGTGATCGCTGTGGTGGCCAGATTGTTGCCCGGATTCGTCAGCACCAGTGTGCCGCCACCCGTGAGATTGATCCCGCCGAACGGGCTGGAATAAAGCGCGTTGATCGTGGCGATCACGCTCGGGTTCACGACGATCGCGCCGGTGGAGTTTGTCAGCGTGTTCTGCGAGCCGGGCACGCCGAGCGTGAAGCTTTTGTCGAAGGTCAGCGCGCTAGAGGACTGGTTGCCGTTGAGATAGATCCTGCCGACCGTTCCGTTGCCAAACTGCAGCGACGAATCCGGCGGCGGCACCAGGTCGTCCTCCCAATTATTCGGGTTCGTCCACAGAAAGCCGTCACCCGGTGTTCCGCTCGCAGAGTTGCCTTGCCACGGGATCGTGGATTGCGCAGAAGCGCGCGAGGAGCCAGCCAGCGCAACTGCTGCCAGCATCGCAGCGGCGGAGGAAAAGCGAGCAAGCGACTGCGTGATCGGGCGACGGGAGGAAAAGCGGGAGTGACGCATAGGAGAATACGGTCTGGGGGGAGTTGCGGGGGCAGGGACGCGGGCAGGAATGCCAGCGCTGCTTGGAAGTATTTATCGAAGCACTCGTTGTCAAACGAGCCGATGGTTTTTCCGTAAAGCTGCCGGTCGCAAAGCCCCAGGACAGCGCGTGCAAACTTTCGCAGCCGGGCACTTGGCGGCGGTCCGCCAGCAGACACGGACACGCCGGCGCTCGTCGGATGGAAAATGGCTTGGCACGTGCGCCAGCCGCTTTCTACGGTGCGCCGCACCTTTCCCCCGGGTTATGAAACTCCGTGTCTCGCTTGTTGTCCTGTCCTGCGTTCTCAGCCTGCTCACCGGCTTTGTCCTTTCGCGCGGCGGCAGCGGCGCTGCGCCCACCGGTGCCCGAACCAGTCCGCTCATCGGCCTTTCCATGGACACGCTCAAAGAAGAGCGCTGGCAGGGAGATCGCGACATGTTTATCACCCGCGCACGCGAGCTCGGCGCCGAGGTGCTCGTGCAATCCGCAAACAGCGACGACTCGCGCCAGCTTCGCGATGTGGAAGCGCTCATTTCCCGCGGCGTCGATGCGCTCGTCATCATCCCGCACAACGGCGCCGCGATGGCAAAAGCGGTGGAACTCGCGCACGCGGCGCGCATCCCTGTGCTCGCCTACGACCGGCTCATCACCGGGTGCGACCTCGACCTCTACATGACCTTCGACAACGTAAAAGTCGGCGAGCTGCAGGCGCGCTTCTTGGTCGATCGGCTGGCCACCGCGGGCGGCGGAAAAAAGCGCCTCGTGCGGATCTACGGCTCGAAGACCGACAACAACGCCGCCCTTTTCAAACAAGGCCAGGACAACGTGCTCGACCCGCTCCTCCGCAGCGGCGCATTGGAAGTGGTGCATGAAGATTGGGCCCAGGACTGGAAGCCCGAGAACGCCAAGCGCATCGCCAACGCCGCGATCAGCAAAGCCGGCCGCGAGATCGACGCCATCCTCGCCTCGAACGATGGCACCGCGGGTGGCGCGATCCAGGCGCTGCTGGAGGAAGGGCTCGCCGGCAAGGTGCTCGTCACCGGCCAGGATGCCGAGTTGGCCGCTTGCCAGCGCATCGTGGCCGGCACACAGGCGATGACGATCTACAAACCGCTTTCGCGCCTCGCGAGCCAGGCGGCGGAAGTCGCCGTGAAGCTCGCCCGCCGCCAGCCCGTCGTCGCAAAAGCGGAGATCGACAACGGCGCGATCAAAGCGCCCAGCGTGCTGCTCGACGTGATCTCCGTGACCAAGGAAAACATGCGCGAAACCGTGGTGGCCGACGGATTCCACCTGGCGGACGAGATCTTCCCGGGCACGCTGTAGTCGCTGGAGCGGAGGCGGAGGCGGCGGAGAATAGGCCGCAGGAAAACGCTCAAACGAGACTGCCTGCTGCCCTGCCGTTCGGGCGCTTGCAGGATTGACCCGCTTGCCTGTTCTGCTACGACGCAGCCGCACTTCGCTATGTCCATCATCAACCGCCTGTTTGGCCGAGACGACAAGTTCTACGACCTGCTGCGAACCAGCGCGGCCCAGGCGCAAAAAGGCGCAACTTCGCTGGTGCAATTGGTCCAGGGTCTTTCGCTCACGGGCCTCGATGCGCTGCGCAGCGAGGTCGAGCAGTCGCGGCGCGCGCACAAGCGGATCTCACAGCAGATCACCGAGGAGCTTTGCGCGACATTTGTGACGCCGCTGGAGCGCGAAGACATCGAGGTTCTCAACGAGGCCATCTACAAGATCTCGAAGACAATCGAGAAAGTGTCCGACCGGCTGGTGATCTGCCCGCCGGGCTCCAGAGTCGAGCCGCTCAGCAAACAAATTGCGCTGCTCGAGCAGGGCACGATCGTGCTGGCGCAAATGGTGCAGGAGATGAGCGGGCGCAAGCACAGCGATCTCATCCGCGCCTCCTACGAGCGCATCCAGGCGATCGAAGGCGACGCGGACCGCGTGATGAATGAGCTGCTGCGCGATCTGTATCAAGGCGATGCGGACGCCCGCAGCGTCGTCTTTTCCAAAGACATCTATGAACTCCTGGAAAAGGCCGTTGATCGTTGCCGCGATGCCGGCGGCATTCTTTTCCACATCACGCTGAAGAACTCCTGACGCCAGCCTCGCACCATGGCGTTGCTGCTTTCCGTCATCTTCGTGGCGCTGGTGTTTGAATACATCAACGGCTTCCACGACACCGCGAACTCCATCGCGACGGTCGTCGCGACGAAGGTGCTGCTGCCCGGCCAGGCGGTCATGCTGGCCGCCGTCACGAATCTCGCGGGTGCTCTTTTCGGCACCGCCGTCGCAAACACGATCACGTCCGGTCTGGTCGATGCGAAGTTTGTCGGGACGGACACGATCATCTGCGCGCTTTTTGCGGGCATCGTCTGGAACCTCCTCACCTGGTGGTGGGGCTTGCCGTCGTCCTCCACGCACGCGCTGATCGGCGGCCTTTGCGGCGCCACGCTCGCAGCCGCGCGCGGGAACTGGAGCGCATTGATCTGGCTGAAGACTGCCGATCCTGGGGAGGGGTGGTTCAAGCACAGCGGAATCCTGCCAAAGGTGGTGATTCCCATGTTCACCTCGCCGCTGATCGGCTTTGTCATCGGCCTCGTCTTCATGACGGCGCTTTATGGGCTGCTGCGCAACTGGCGTTCCGGCACCGTGAACGCAGTCTTCGGAAAACTGCAGCTCCTCAGCGCGGGCTACATGGGCTGGAGCCACGGCTTCAATGACGCCCAAAAAACGATGGGCATCATCGCGCTCGCGCTGGTCGCCGCCACCAAGAGCGGCGTGCTCGCTGGAGCACCGGCGATGCTGCATTTCCTCGAGATCCCTGACCTCGGCGCGAAGCAGGGCATCCCCATCTGGATCAAGGTCACCTGCGCGGTGGTGATGGCGGCGGGCACCGCTGCGGGCGGCTGGCGAATCGTCCGAACGATGGGCTACCGGATCGTCAAGATTCAGCCCGTGCATGGCTTTGCGGCGGAAACGACGGCTGCGACGGTGCTCGCCGTCACGGGCATCTTCGGCATCCCAGTTTCCACCACTCACGCCATCAGTTCCAGCATCATGGGGGTGGGCTGTGCGAAGCGCTGGAGCGCGGTCAACGAGCCGGTGGTCGGCCGGATTCTATCCACCTGGTTTATGACCATCCCTGCGACCGCGTTGCTTGGATATTCCGCGCAGCGCTTGTGGGCGGCGGTGAGCTAGGCAGCGCCGGCGTGCATCGGAGTCGCGCTTTCCGGTCTGTGGGCAAGGCCGCGGGATTCGGTGGGGCGCTCTCTTTGTGACGACCGTGTGACATCGGTGCAACGGAACCGCGAAATCCGCTTTTGCCGCGCACAATTGTGTGGCCTTCGCGTCGGCGGCTCTCTTCTTTGTGCGCACTGCCCGCCCCCGCTTCCCCGCCCATGGCCTCGCACTACGAAGAATCAATGCAGCGCGACATCGACCGCATCCGCGGCAAGGTCGCGGAAATGGCGGCGCTCGCCGAGCACGCTCTGGAGATCGTGCTGCGCGCCTTTCTCCAGCGCGACCGGCAGCTCGCCTACAAGGTGATCCTGCGCGACCGGCGCATCGACGAGCTGGAGATGGAAGTCGATCGGCTTTGCCTCGAGTTCTTCGTGCGCCAGCAGCCCGTGGCCAAGCACCTGCGCTTCGCCTACACCGCCATAAAGATCAACCAGGAGCTGGAGCGCATCGGCGACTACGCGGAAAGCATCGCCCGCCAGGTGATCAAGCTTTCCACTGTAAAAGAAAGCCTGCCGCCCGAGCGCTTCGAGCAAATCGCCAGCCGCGCCATCCCGATGCTGCGCGACGCGGTGCGCTCGTTTCTGGATGAAGACCCGGAGCTCGCGCGCCGCACGATGGCGATCGAGGACGAAGTGGACGGGATGAAA
>CAXSDZ010000180.1:0-4729 GCA_964235505.1 uncultured Chthoniobacteraceae bacterium | reverse complement strand
CGACGATCAACGCCGAGCTCTTCCAGCTCCGCAAAGACGACAAGCTCCCGCTCAAGGCGCTCACGCCGCTGATGACGGTCGCGCGGCGCTTCGAGCGCGTCACCGATCAAGCCGCGAACATCTGCGAAGAGGTCATCTACATGACCACCGGCGAGTATTCCAAGCACGCGGGCGGCGATGTCTGGCGCATGGTTTTCATCGATTCGGACAATGCCTGCGCCAGCCAAATGGCCGAGGCGATTGCCACTTCGCTCGAGCTTCCGCAGTTTGTTTTCTCCAGCGCCGGAATCGCGGCGGCCGCGGTCGATCCGGCGGTGGTCGAGTTCTTGAAACGCAAGGACATGGACATCTCGCGCGCCACTTCGCGCACCGTCGATCAAGTGCCGAACATCGAGTTCGCGAACATCCTCGTGGCGCTCGACGAGAATGCGAAGCACGCCTTCAACGCGGCGCGCAAAGCGGTGTCGCTCGACTGGAGCGGACTGCCCGAAGCGTGCCGCGCCGATCTTCCCGCCGCAGAACGCGAAGCATCGCTGGAAGCCGCTTTTCAGTTCCTCCACCTGCACATCTCCGACCTCTGCAAAGCGGTGCTCGCCGACAAGATCGACTGATTCCCTTCCCCAAAAACCCAATCCCATGAAACCCAACTCCCTCACGAAATTCATCGGCCTCTCCTGCACCGGCGCACTCGCGGCAGCGCTCGCGCTCAGTGGCTGCAATAAAAGCGGCGACACCGGCGCGGCGGGCGGCAGTGGCGGCGGCAAAAAAGCCGACGCGCTCAGCATCCAAAACATCGGCTCGGACACGATGGTGAACCTCGCCCAGGCCTGGGCTGAGGCTTACGGAAAGGTGGAGCCCGGCGTCTCCGTCGAAGTTTCCGGTGGCGGCTCCGGCATCGGCGTCGCGGCGCTGCTGAACGGCACGTGCGACATCGCAAATTCCTCCCGGAAGCTCGAAGAAGAGGAGGAAAAGAAGGCGACGGAGAAATACGGACAGCATCCAAACGAGCACCACATCGGCTACGATGCGCTCGCCATTTACGTCCACCCGAGCAACCCGATCACCGAAATCTCCATCGAGCAGCTCAGCGAGATCTTTCGCGAAGGCGGCAAGCTCAACAACTGGAGCGAGGTCGGCGTCACCCTGCCGGCTGGCGATGGGGAAATCGTCCGTGTCAGCCGCCAAAACAACTCCGGGACGTATCACTACTTCCGCGAAGCGGTGGTCGGCAAAAAGGCGGACTTCAAGCTCGGCTCCCGCGACATGAATGGCTCGAAAGACGTGGTCGATCTCGTCTCCCACACCCCGACGGCGATCGGCTACAGCGGGATCGGCTACCGCACGGACAAGGTAAAAGTGATCAAGGTCTCCAAGAAAACCGGCGAGCCGTCGGTCGAACCGACGATCGCGACCACGCTCGACAAGACGTATCCGATTGCCCGCCCGATGTTCATGTATACGCCTCCGAACGAGCCCGACCACGTGAAGAAATACATCGCGTGGATCCTCACCCCGGCCGGTCAGAAGATCATCGAGGAGAGCGGCTACATTCCGCTTCAGAAGTAAGCCTCCGCCTCGCTCCCAGTGGCAGCGTCCCAATTAGGGACGCTGCCGCTATTTCCGCACTTCCGGCTCCTGCATGATCACCCGCCGCCGCACCTTCGACATCTACTGCGAACGCGCGATCGAGTTGCTCATCCGCCTTTGCGGCATCAGCGCGATCGTCTTCGTTTTCAGCATCTTCTTTTTCGTTTTCCGCGAGGCGGTCCCGATTCTTGGAAAGCTCGATCTCGGCAAATTTCTCTTCACCCAGCAGTGGCACCCGACGTCGCTCGGCACGCCGCGCTTCGGAGTCGGCGCATTGATCGTCGGAACCCTAAGCGTGACCGCGCTTGCCATCGCCATCGCAGTCCCTTTCGGCCTTGGGGCGGCGATTTTTGTCTCGGAGTTTGCCTCTGGAAAAGTGCGCGAAGGATTGAAGATCGTGATCGAGTTGCTCGCGGCGATTCCTTCTGTGGTGTGGGGGTTTGTCGGCTTGCTCGTGCTGAATCCCGTGATCCAAAAAGTGTTTCACGTGCCAGTCGGACTGAACGTGCTGAACGCCGCCATCCTGCTCGCCCTGATGAGCATCCCGATCATGGTGAGCATCGGTGAGGACGCGCTGAAAGCTGTCCCCGACAGCTATCGCGAAGCCGCTGTCGCCCTCGGCGCCACGCGCTGGCAGACGATTTATCGGGTGCTGCTGCCGGCGGCGAAGAACGGCCTTCTCGCCGCTGTTCTTCTCGGGGTCGGCCGCGCCATCGGCGAAACGATGGCCGTGCTGATGGCAACCGGCCACTCGGTCAATATCCCGCACAGCGTCTTCGACAGTGTCCGCACCCTCACCGCTACGATTGCCGCGGAACTCGGCGAGGCAGCCCAAGGCTCCGACCACTACCGCGTTTTGTTCCTCATTGGCGTTCTGCTTTTCATCCTCACCTTCCTCGTGAACCTCACGGCGGACCTGGTGGTCAAAGGCATCCGCCGCAAATAAACATGCACGACATTGCGACTCAGCCTCCTCCGCAGGCGCGATTTGCCGAAACTCCTTTTGTGCGCCGGAAGCGCCGCAACGAGCGTATCACGCAAGGCATTTTCGCGTCGATGGTCGCCTGCATCCTCATCCCGCTTTTTCTGATCGTCGGCTACCTCGTGATTCAGGGTGCGCCACTCATCTCGTGGGAATTTCTCACCACGAATCCGACTGGCGGCATGCGCAAAGGCGGCGTCTGGAGCGCGCTGCTCGGCACGATGTGGCTGGTGGGCGTTTCACTGGCGATCAGCGCGCCGATCGGCGTGCTCGCGGCCGTGTATCTGAACGAATACGCAAAGGACAACTGGCTGAATCGCATCGTGAATCTGGCGGTGGTAAATCTCGCGGGTGTGCCCAGCATCGTGCATGCGCTCTTTGGCCTCGGTGCCTTTGTGCTCTTTGCCGGGATCGGCCGCTCGATCCTCGCCGCCTCGCTCACCCTGGCGATCATGACGATGCCGGTCATCATCGCCTCCACCAAGGAAGCGCTTTCCAGCGTGCCGATGCAGTTTCGCGAAGCCTGCTGGAACGTCGGCGCGACACGCTGGCAAACCATCCGCCGCATCGTGCTCCCAAACTCGATCAGCGGCATTCTCACCGGCGTCATCTTGCAAGTGAGCCGCACCGCCGGTGAGACCGCGCCCGTCATGTTCACGGGCGCGGTGTTCTACCGAAAAATCGCGGAAGGCGATCTCTTTGCCTACAGCATCACGGACCAGTGCATGGCGCTTTCCATGCACCTTTACACGGTCACCACGCAAGTGACGAACGCTCCGCCAGCGCTCCCCTTTGCCATCGCCACGGTGCTGCTCGGCTGCGTCCTGCTCGTCAATGCCGCCGCGATCATTCTTCGCGCGTGGCTGCGCTCCCGCAAGAAATGGTGACCTCCCCAGCCGCCGCCACGCACAAGATCGAAGTCGAAGATCTCCGGCTCGCCTATAGCGGTCGCGAGGTCATCCACGGCATCTCTTTTCACGTGGAGCCGAATGAAATCCTCGGCGTCATCGGCCCCGCCCAGTCGGGCAAGACTTCGATGCTGCGCTGCATCAATCGCACGATCGACTTCACGGCGGACGCGCACACGAGCGGCACGATCCGCGTGGATGGCGAGGACGTGCGCAAACTCTCGAACGTGTATGACCTGCGACGCAAAGTCGGCATGGTCGCGCCGCTGCCGGTCGGCCTGCCGCTTTCCATCTACGACAACGTCGCCTTCGCACCGCGCACCGCGGGCATGCGCCGCAAGGGCGACCTCGATCCACTCGTGGAGAAATGCCTGCGCCAGGCCGCGCTCTGGGATGAGGTGAAGGAACGCCTCGACTCGCTCGGCACCAAGCTTTCCGGCGGACAGCAGCAGCGGCTCACGATCGCCCGCGCCTTGTCGCATCAACCCGAGATCCTCTGCCTCGACGAGTTCTCCATCGCGATCGATCCCGTTACCACGATGCGCATCGAAGAAGTGCTGAAGGAACTCAAACAACAGATGACGATCATCCTCGTCACCAATCTCGTGCAGCAGGCGCGCCGCCTCGCCGCGCGGACGATGTTTCTCTGGAACGGCGAAATCATCGAGATCGGCCCGACCGAAGTGCTCTTCGGCGACAACCCGCAGGACCGCCGCACCTACGACTACGTGAACGGGATTTTCGGATGAGATCAGCGAAGCGTGGCGATCACCTTTTTGAGCAGCGCAGGCCGGACGAAGAGCGTCGATTCCGTCTGAAGCATCCGCAGCAATTCGATGGCGCGAGGGATGGCAATGATGCCGGAATCCGCAGCGTGCGTGATGACACCAAGTGTGCCGGTGGAGGAGTAGCCCAAAACGGTTGCCGCTCGGCGAGCCGCATCGTCATCGCTGACGAACAGGTCTGCGCCGAATTGCTCGGCCCAACTCAGTGCCGCGGTTTCACCGAACCCAAGTTCGAGATTCCGAACCAAATCATAGAGATCTCTCCCGCCGGGGATCGCGTCAGCCACGATCCGCGAACCGAGCTTTTCGGCGACACCGGGACGATGCCGCTCCGCTTCGTAGGCGACCGACTCAGGGGCAAACACTTCTCCCAGCGCGAAAAGCAGGTCGAGCGCGTCGATCTCATCGAGGTGAATGATCGGCCCAGCGTCGAGGACACAGATTCGGCTACTTTCCATGTTCGGCAT
>CAXSDZ010000179.1:3379-10076 GCA_964235505.1 uncultured Chthoniobacteraceae bacterium | reverse complement strand
AGGGCGTGCGCGCGATCGGTCGCGAGCATCACGGTCGCTTTCACCTTGTCGAGCACCGCATCGATGCCACCTGTCTCGTGCGCTTCACAGCCCACCGCATCGATGCAACGATCCGGCCCACGGCCATTCGTCATCGATTGCAGGGTCTCATACACATCCTGCTCGTCGAAGTTGATGGTCTCGGCGCGGCCTGCGGTGCGCGCCATGGCGAGGCGCTCTGGCACCCGATCGATCGCGATGACGCGGCCCGCACCCAGCATCCAAGCGCTCTGGATCGCCATCTGCGCCACCGGGCCGCAACCCCACACCGCGACCGTGTCGCCCGGCTCGATGTCCGCATTCTCCGCGGCCATGTAGCCCGTCGGAAAAATGTCGGACAAAAAGAGCACCTTTTCATCCGGCAGATCGGACTCGATTTTGATCGGTCCGACATCCGCATGCGGGACGCGCAGATACTCCGCCTGTCCGCCGGAAAAGCCGCCCATCAAGTGCGAAAAGCCGAAGAGCCCGGCGGGCGCATGGCCCATCACCTTGGCCGCCATTTCGGCGTTGGGATTCGTCGTGTCGCAGCAGGAGAAAAGCGTCTTCGAGCAGAAAAAGCACGCCCCGCAGGCGATGACAAAGGGAACTACCACGCGGTCGCCTACCTTGAGCCGCGTCACCGCGCTGCCGACTTCGACGACGATGCCCATCGGCTCGTGCCCGAGAATGTCGCCATCCTCCATCGTCGGCATGTAGCCATCGAAGAGATGAAGGTCCGAGCCGCAGATCGCGGTGGAGGTGATTTTGATGATGGCGTCAGTCGGTTCCTGAATAACGGGATCAGGGACGTTATCGACGCTCACTTTGGATTTGCCGTGCCAGACGAGTGCTCTCATGGGTCGTGTTCTGTTTAGGGGTTGAGTTTTGCTGGAGAGTTTCCGAGGGGTGAAAGAGCTAAGGCTCGCGGGGGGTAGTGCGGTCTTGGGCGCGCTCGGATGAAGCGACGGTGCGGCTCTGCTCGGGCACGGCGAGCCGGTCAAAGTCACGAGCCAGCGCCCGCAGCGCACCGAGCATTTCAGGGCCGTGCATGGCGCGGCCGTGGCCCGTCACCACGAGTTCTGGATTGAGCGCGGCGAGCTCTTGCACGGACTGGCGCGCAGACGGCCAGTCGGGCGTGAAGAAAGGTGGCGGGCCGCTCAGTTCCGGCGATTGCACCGCCACAGCGTAAGCGGAAGACATGTTCGTCGTGATGAACGCATCGCCCGCGATGATCGTGCGGTCCGCTTCGCGCCACAGCGAGATGTGGCCGGGCGAATGACCGGGTGTGTGCAGCCATCGCCAGCCGGGCATCGCTGGCACCGAGCCACCGGCAGGCAGCTTTTGGAGATGGCGGCTCACGTTGATCGGGCCGCGAGGAAAAAGCGGCGCAAGTAGCGGCATCAGTCCGCCACCGACGCCCGGCTCTGGCGGCGGGTAAGACGCGCGGCCATCGAGATAAGGAAGCTCCAACTTGTGTGCGTAAATGGGCGCGTCCCACTTCTCGTTGAGCTTCTCGAGTCCACCGACGTGGTCGAAATGCCCGTGCGTTTGCACGATCGCCGCGGGGCGCGCGCCCGTGCCGAAACGCTCCTCTGCCGCGCTCTCGATCAAGCCGGTGAGCCCGGGCACGCCGGTATCGATCAAGACCCACTGGCGGTCGCCGCAACCCGGCGTCCCAAAGAAGATCACGTTCACCATCGCCAGACGCCGATACGCCAAGTCGGGCGCGATCTGCATCGTCCCATCATCGGGATGCGCAATCTCCACAATGGTCTCAGGCCCGAGTGGGATCGGCTTTGTCATGACTGAGGCATGCCGGCGCTGCTCTGGAGCTTCTTCGCCGTTTCAAGACGCAGGACCACGTGTTCGCGTATTTCGTTCAGCGACTTCCTCACGTTGAAGCATTCAGCTTTCTTCATCAGGTCTCCTTGGATCGCAGTTTCTGAAGTGTCGCTGGAGTCACTCGGTCCACCACCGGGCTGATGCCAGGAAGCCTAACAGCGGCATGCGTGTTCACCACGGCTGCGGCGATGAGTGGGTGAGTCGATTTCATACGTTGGAACTGGCGACGGTCTCCACGGGTGCTCGCGCAGCTTGCAGCGGGGACGTGCGGAACTTTCGGGCGGCGTTGGTGCGGCAGTCGTCGGGGAAAACGCTGATCCTGGTAGCGAAGCGGCCCTGCCCATTTCGCTGCTCGATCTCACGCTTTGCACGTCGGCCGACCGGGATGGGAGCCGCCTCCTTCGGCAAAGCTGCGTGAATCTACTGCGCAGGCATATCCCCTGAGAACCGCGCAGTCCGGCGCGAACGATCTCCCGGGACATGGACCAAACTACAATTACCGGCGACAGCAGCATCACGAAAGTCAGCGCCGCTTCCGCACCGCGGGGTGCGATGGGGCAAAAATATCTCGCCGCGGGCGTGCATCTCGGCATGCGGCTGTGGGATCGCGAGGAACCCGGCGGCGACGCGGCGGAATCCGCCCGCAACTATGAGACCGTCGGCTACGTCATTGCCGGTCGCGCCGTGCTGCACCTCGAAGGCCAGATGGTTACGCTCGCTCCCGGTGACTCGTGGACCGTGGCAAAAGGTTCGCGCCATCGCTACGAGATCATTGAAGCGTTCACTGCGATCGAGGCGACCGCGCCCGCCGCGCAGGCGCATGGCCGCGACGAGTAGGGTGCGGCACGAGATCACCCGCCCTGCCACGCAAAGGGCGCGCTAGCACACTCCGCAGGCGCTCGCTCGGGGCTTTCAGATCGAGCCGGAGAAAGTGCGTGTGTTCAGCGGTTTGCAAGGGCGTTTCGCAGCAGCGCTGTGCGATCAGCCGGGGTGTCCACGTCGTTGTCGCCACCGGGAAACGGGACAACCGCGACTTCGTCTGGATGACGGGCAAAGAGCCGACGCGCGCCTTCGTCGCCGACAAGCTCGCGAAGCTCTGCAAACCGGTTTGCGGCAAAAAGCGCGGGCGCGCCGAGGACGCTGCGGTAGGTGGAGGCTACGATCGGCTGCCCGGTTGTGAGGTGCGCGACTGTGATCGCGTCCAGCACTGCGGCCGTGAGCTGTGGCTGATCGCAAAGGCACAGAACTGCGGCCGCCGCGTTCGGCTCTTCCGCAAGCAGCGCGTCCAGTCCGGCACGGACCGAACCGGCCATTCCGTCGTTCCAGCGTGCGTTCAGCGCGATTCGCACGGGCAGGTCTTGCAACTCGGCAGCACAGCGTTCGGCCTCCGCCCCGAGCACCACGACAACCGGACGACAGCACGAGCTGACCGCCGTTTCCACCGCCCGCCGGAGCAGCGTGCGGCCGGCGAATTCCAGCAACTGCTTTGGCTCCCCTAGACGGCGCGAGCCTCCCGCCGCGAGCAGGATTAAACCGACCGGTGCTTCCGCTTTCACGCTGGCAAGGCGGATGGCAAAAGCGATGTCCGGCATGGCGCTGCCGCTGTCGTCCACGGCGTCTCATCGTGGATGCCCACCTTCGATTCCCGCAGCGGCGCGCCCGCGCGGCCGGCGAGCACCGCGCGCACTTCTGCAAGGATGGAAAGTGCGATCTCCTCAGGCGCTTCTCCGCCCAGATCGAGCCCGACGGGACTGCGCAGGGCGGCGAGCGCGGCGGAATCCAGAGCGCCGCCATTTTCCGCCAGCGCAATGAGGAGCTGTTCGCGTCGTTTGCGCGGCCCGAGCAGGCCGAGATACGGCAGACCCAGCGGGAGGAGCGCGTGGAGAAAAGCGAGGTCGCGGCCGAAATGATGCGTCATCAGCACGGCGGCGGTGAATGCATCAGGCCGCAAGCGCGCGCCCAGTTCTTCGGGCTGCGAGACGCTCATTTCCTCGACGCCCGGCAGCCCGGAATACGCGCCCGCGTCGCCGGGATGCCCGATGATGAAAACCTCCCACGCGAGCTCGCCAGCAAGGCGAACCAGCGGCACCACGTCGTAGCCAGTGCCGATGACGAGGAGCCGGATGGGCGGCGGCACCCAGCCGAAGAAGACCTCCGTTTGCCCGTCATCAAAAGCGCGCCACGCCGAGCGCCCGGCCAGGAGGATCGCTGCGCCTCCCTCCTCCCACTCGACCGGAAAACAGGGCGCTCTGAGTGCATACGAACCAAGCGGCAGACGGCTTCCGCTGAAGGCCGTCGCCAGCAGCCCGGCCTCACGTCGCGCCATTTGCTTCCGCAAAGCTCCGAGCACCTCACCATTCGCGCCCGCCATCTTCTCCACGAGGATTTCGACGACACCGTTGCAGCCCAGCGTGAGGCGCGTGTCGTAGGCGAGCAGGCGCGCCTGCCCGTCGGCGAGCACGGCCCGGGCGTGCTCGGCGACATCGCGCTCCAGGCAGCCGCCGCTCACCGCGCCGATCGTCTCGCCGCTGCCTGCGATGAGCATCCGCGCACCAGGCCGCCGGTAGGTCGAGCCGCGCGTCTGCACCACCGTCGCCAGGGCGAGGGATTCGCTTGGATGTGCGTCGGCGAAGTCGAGGAGGCGGAGGATTTCGCTCATGCGCAAGGATTCGCCGAGGCATGGCGTCGCGCGCTTGGGGTTTTGGCGGGAAGCGCGATGACGGGCTTGGGCCGTCTCAGCACAACGCCCTACGCGCTCAGTGCCGCTCACGCGCGAACTCCCCGGTGCGCAAGCCGCGCACCCTCTTTTCCATGAGCGTTCTTTCCGACCCAGCCACCGTGGATTTGCCGCCGCCCTCCACGCGCATTTCTCTCAAGATCAATGGTGCCACCCGGCAGCTCGACGTGGCGCCCTGGACCACGCTGCTCGATGCGCTGCGCGAAACTCTCGACCTCACCGGCACGAAGAAAGGGTGCGACCATGGGCAGTGCGGCGCCTGCACCGTGCTGGTCGATGGGAAGCGGATCAACTCGTGTCTGACGCTTGCGATCATGCGCGACGGCGCGGAGATCACGACCATCGAAGGGCTCGCGGAAGGCGACGCGCTGCATCCGCTGCAGGAAGCGTTTATCGAGCACGACGCTTTTCAATGCGGCTATTGCACGCCTGGGCAGATTTGCTCCGCAGTCGGGATGCTCAGCGAAGGACGCGCGAAAACAGCGGAAGAGATTCGCGAATTGATGAGCGGGAACCTTTGCCGCTGCGGCGCATATCCGAACATCGTCGCGGCGATCCAGCAGGCGATGCGCACGGCGGAAAGGAGCGCGGCAGTATGAACGCCTTCACTTACACCCGGGTTCCCGATGCAGCGGAGGCCGGACGCGAACTCGCCGCAAACCCTGCCACCAGGCTGATCGCAGGCGGGACGAACCTTCTCGATTTGATGAAGGAGAACGTCGCGCGGCCGCCGCGACTGGTCGATATCAACGCGCTGCCCTTTGCCGCGATCGAGGAGCGTGAAGATGGCGGCCTGCGGCTCGGCGCACTCGCGACGAATGCGGACACGGCTTATCACCCGCTCGTGGAAGAGCGCTACCCGCTCGTGGCCAAAGCGATCCTCGCAGGCGCGTCGCCGCAGCTTCGCAACATGGCGACGAATGGCGGCAACCTGCTGCAACGCACACGCTGCCCTTACTTCTACGACACTGGCACGCCGTGCAATAAACGCGTGCCCGGCAACGGCTGCGGCGCGTTGCACGGCTTCAATCGCATCCACGCCATCCTCGGCACGAGCGAGCAGTGCATTGCCACGCATCCGAGCGACTTTTGCGTAGCCCTCGCCGCGCTGGAGGCAGTTGTGCAAGTGCGCGGCATTCGCGGCGAGCGGAGCATCCCGTTCGCGGATTTTCACCGGCTGCCCGGCGACACGCCGGAGATCGATACGAACCTCGCGCCGGACGAGATTATCACGGCGATCGACCTGCCGAGGTGCGGCTTTGCGGAGCATCATGCGTATCTCAAACTGCGTGATCGCGAGTCGTATGCCTTTGCGCTCGTGTCGGTCGCGGTGGGGCTGGAGATGGAGGGCGGCAGGATCACCGAGGCGCGGCTCGCGCTCGGTGGCGTCGCGCACAAACCGTGGCGCGATCCCGCGGCGGAGGCGCTGTTGCGCGGGCAGCCCGCGACCCGCGAGACCTTTCAAAAAGCGGCGGATGCTGTGGTGCGCGAAGCGCGCGGGTTCGGCTTCAATACGTTCAAAATCGAGCTCGCCCGCCGCGCCATCGTCCGCGCACTGGAAGAAGCGGCTGGATCAGAGGAGCAATCATGATTCTGCAAACCTTGCAGCATCCTGGGCCGCACGTTGGCCGTCCCACCTCCCGCGTCGATGGGCGCGCGAAGGTCACCGGCGCGGCGAAATATGCCGCCGAGTTCAATACCCCCGGGCTGACTTATGGCGTAGTTGTTTCCTCCACGATCGCGCGCGGGAAGATCACGTGCATCGATGCCAGCCGCGCGCTTGCGCTGCCGGGTGTGCTCCACGTTTTCACGCACGAAAACCGGCCGAGTCTGCCGTGGTTCGACCGCAAGTATGCGGATGAAGACGCGCCGCCCGGCTCGCCGTTTCGCCCGCTCTATCAAGCGGAGATCCAGTTTTCGCAGCAGCCGATTGCGCTGGTGGTCGCGGAAACTTTTGAGCTGGCGCGCTTCGCTTCATCGCTCGTCGCGGTGGAATACGAAACCGCGCCGCACGCCACTGATCTCCGCGCGGAGCGCGACCGCGCGCGACCGCCGAGCGCATTTTCCGGCGGACGCCAACCGCCGCCGAAAGCGCGC
>CAXSDZ010000179.1:0-3369 GCA_964235505.1 uncultured Chthoniobacteraceae bacterium | reverse complement strand
GGCCACGCGGACAAGGCGCTGTCCGCCGCTGCGCTGCGGATCGATGTGGAGTATCACGGCCCCGCCGAGCACCACAATCCGATGGAGATGTTCGCCTCCACGGTGATGTGGGAAGACGACGGGACGCTCACGATTTACGACAAGACGCAGGGCGTGCAGAACTCGCAGACCTACGTCTGCAACGTCTTCGGCTTCGCAAAGGAGCAGGTCCGCGTGCTTTCGCCGTTTGTGGGTGGCGCCTTTGGCTCGGGGCTGCGCCCACAGTATCAGCTCTTTCTCGCGGTGCTGGCCGCGCGTGAGTTGAAGCGCTCGGTGCGCGTGTCGCTCACACGACAGCAGATGTTCACCTTTGGCCACCGGCCCGAGACGATCCAGCGCGTGGCGCTTGGCGCTTCAGCGGAGGGCAAACTCGAGGCGGTGATCCACGAAGTGACCGGCGAGACTTCGCGATTCGAGGATTACGTGGAGGTCGTCGCGAACTGGTCCGGCCTGCTCTACGCGTGCCCGAACGTGCGGTTCGATCACCAGCTCGTGCCGCTCGATTTCAACACGCCGCTCGACATGCGCGCGCCCGGCGCGGCGTGGGGCGTCATGGCGCTGGAGTGCGCGATGGATGAGCTGGCGCACGCCGCGGGGATCGATCCGCTGGAGCTGCGCCTGCGGAACTACGCCGAGCGCGACGAGAACGAGGACAAACCCTTTTCCTCGAAGGAACTCCGCGCCTGCTATTCGCAAGGTGCGGCGCGCTTCGGCTGGGCGCGGCGGAAGCGCGAGCCGCGCTCGATGCGCGAGGGCAGGCAGCTCATCGGCTGGGGCATGGCGACGGGCGCCTGGGACGCGCAGCAGCAGCAGGCCAGCGCCCGCGCGACGCTCTCGATCGACGGCACGCTTTCCGTTGCCAGCGCCACTGCGGACATCGGCACCGGCACTTACACGATCATGACGCAGATCGCTGCCGACGCGCTTGGGCTGCCGCTGGATGCCGTCACGTTCAAGCTCGGCGATTCCTCGCTGCCGCGCGCACCACTGCAAGGCGGGTCTTGGACGGCGGTGACGGTCGGCTCCGCTGTGAAGGCGGTGTGCGACAAGATCGGTGAGCAGCTTTGGAAAGCCGCGCGGAAACTGGACGGCTCTCCGCTGGCCGAGGCGAAGCTGGCAGACATAGCGTTCAGCGATGGCCGCATGCATTGGAAAGGCGACCCCTCCCGCGGCGTCACGCTCCCTGAGGCGATGCGAGGCGCGGGCCTGCTTTCCATCGAGGAAGAAGTGACCGCCCTGCCAAATCCCGCCGAGCGCTTGCCGTATGCGCACTACTCGCACTCGGCGGTCTTCGTGGAAGTGAAGGTGGATGAAGAGCTTGGCAAAGTGCAGGTCACCCGCGTCGTCAGCGCGATTGCGGGCGGGCGCGTGCTGAACCCGAAAACGGCCCGCAGCCAGATCCTCGGCGGCGTCGTGTGGGGCATCGGCATGGCCCTGGGGGAAGAAACAGTGCCCGACCACGCGCTCGGCCGTTTCATGAACCACAACCTCGCGGAGTATCACATCCCGGTCCATGCCGACGTGCGCGAGATCGAGGTGATCTTCGTCGAAGAGCACGATGAGCACGTGAATCCGCTCGGGGCAAAAGGGCTCGGTGAGATCGGCATTGTCGGCACCGCGGCCGCGATTGCGAATGCGATCTTTCACGCCACGGGCCGGCGCGTGCGCGACTTCCCCATCACGCTCGACAAGCTGCTTTGAGATCGAACGGCCCTAGAGGGGTTTTCGCTGGCGTGAGCTTTGCGCGGAGGGACGCGCTCCCGCGCATCCCACGCTTTGCGAGAGAATGGGACGCGCAGGAGCGCGTCCCTCCGCGCACACCCAAACGCAAATTGCCCCATTTGGTTCCCCTGCCCGGTTTCACGCGATCACGGCGCTCCGCCGTTGCGCTCCCGCGAGCGTGCGGAGCTTCTCGTAAAGCCCCGCGTGATTCAGCAGAAGGTCTTTGATGCCGCGCCGGACCGCAGTCGAATTAAGCGCCTGCGTGCTCATCTGCGTGTGTGCGTCCAGCGCGCCCATGATTGCGTTGTCCAGCTCCCGATCGAGGTCCGGCGAGTTTGCAAACTGCTCCTTCGTGTTGCTCTCCGCCTGCTGCGTCAGCTTCAGCGACTCCAGCAGCTTTCCCTGGATGACGCTGTTGAGGTAGATCAGCTTGTCCTGGTCGGTAAGGTCGCCTTCAAAAAGGTCGTTCAACTTCGCGATGATCTCGCCGAGATAAGCCGTTTCCTTTTTCTGCACAAATGCCGGCCAGCCGCTTGTCCACATAAATGCCGCAGAGCAGCGGTTGATCGAACCCGGTCTGAAACTTATTCGCCACGAGCAGGATCTGACATTCGTCGCCCTTGAACGCCTCGCGGATGTCGCGGCCCTTCAGACTCAGGTTCAGCGCCACACTGGTATCGGTGAATGGCTCCGGTCCCGCTTTTTCATTCTTCACCTCGCCGGAAAAGGCCACCAGCGTGCGCATGAGGTAGCCGCGCTCGTGGATGTATTTGCCGATCGCAACCTGCCAGCGCACGGCTTCCAAGCGGCTGGCGACGACCACCATCGCCTTCGCGTTCCCGCCGAGCAGCGGACCGACGTGGGACCGGAAGTGCTCCACTACGATCTGCACCTTTTGCGAGATGTTGCAGGGGTGGAGGCGCACCCAGCCCATGATCCCCTTCATGGCCGCGCTGCGCTCCACCGTCTTCTCGTCGTAAGCCTTGCCGGCGTGCGCCAGCCGAAAGGCCAGCCGGTAGGACGTGTAGTTTTGCAGCACGTCGAGGATGAACCCCTCCTCGATCGCCTGCCGCATGGAATAAACGTGGAAAGGGGCAAGCAGATTGCCGGGCCGCGCGGGATCTGGCCTGCGGCCGAAAAGCTCCAGCGTCTTCCCTTTCGACGTCGCCGTGAAGGCCACATAGGTGATGCCGCTTTCACCCGCCCGCGCGGCCATCTGCGCGGCGAGCAGGTCTTCCGTGCTCACCTCGCCGTCTTCGGCGAGCTCTTTGAATTCCTCGGGCGAAAGGATGGCTTTCAGCTTCGCCGCCGCCTCCCCGCTCTGTGACGAGTGCGCTTCGTCGGCGAGGACGGCGAAACGTTTGCCCTCGGTCGCGGCGAGCTTGCGCACTTCTTCCAGCGCGAAGGGGAACGTCTGGATGGTGCAGACGACGATCTTCTTGGTGCCAGAAAGCGCCTCTGCCAGTTCGCCGCTTTTGCTTCCGTCGTTGCCCTTGATCCCGGCCACCACACCGCTTTGGGGCTGGAAATCGAAGAGCGCCGCGTGGAGGAGTGGAGCCAGCCGTGCGCCGCGAGGTGCTCGCAGATTTCCACCTCGAAGCTGATTTC
>CAXSDZ010000178.1:0-10091 GCA_964235505.1 uncultured Chthoniobacteraceae bacterium | reverse complement strand
CGCGGCATCTTTGAAAGTAAGCGGGCGATGCGCCGCCGTGACCATGCCGTAGAAGCCGCCGGGCTTCACGAGATTGAGCCGGTTCGCCGGCATCCAGTGGCCTTGATTGTCGCTCACCGTGATCTCGTCGCGCGGCCCCATGCCCATGCCGTTCGGCGCCCGCAGCCCGGTCGCGACGATCTCCAGCTTCGCCCCGTCTTTGCTGACTTTGATGAGCGAGCCCTGATGCGGGCTCGTGACCGTCGGCGTCCACGGCGAGCCTTTGGCGTAATAGAAATTGCCCGCTTTGTCGGTTTGCAGATCCAGCGCAAACTCGTGGTAGTTCTCCGTCACCACGCAGTCGTTGTTGAAGTTCTCGTAAAAGTCCGCCTCGCCGTCGCCGTTGAAGTCATGCAGGCGCGTGATCTGATCGCGGCCGAGCACATAGACTTTTCCGTCCACGACCTTCACGCCGAGCGGCTGAAAGAGGCCGGTCGCAAAGCGCTTCCACTTCACCCGATCGAGCTTTTCATCGAGCCCGGAAACGAGCCACACATCGCCGCTGAGCGAGGCCAGCGCCGCGGTGCCATCTGGGAAGAAGTCGTGGCCACCGGGACGGAACCACGAGTTGAACGGGTTGTCCTCGGGCAGCGTGATTTCATCCGCGACATAGCCCGCGTCGCCCGTGCCGAGCGTCGCTTTGGTTTCCAGCGGAGCGCCCCAGCGGGCAGCGGTGCCGGCGGAAAGTTTCCCCAGATCGAGGTCGGGTAGCGGGACGGGTTTGAGCAGGTCTTCCGACTTCGGCAGCGCCGATTTCATGCCGCTCCAGAGCACGAGCTGAAAGCTGGAGGTTTCCGCTTTGGCAGGCAGGTCCACGACCACGCGACCGCCTGCGCTCACGCGCAGTTTCCCGCCTTGCGGCAGGCCGATCGCGCCGACAAAAGTCACCGGCGTTGCTTCCGGCTGCACCTTGCCCGGCTCGGACAGGATCGCTGAATTTCCCTCCGCGCTGCCGCTCGCGCCGGGCACGTCGCACACGAGCAGCGTGCTGGGTTTCCGCGGCGCTTTGGCGTCCGGCAGCAACGCGATCGTGCGGGTAAAAACCTTCGTTCCGGCGCGGGTTTCGTAGCCGGGCTGCTCGAAGATCAGCGTATCGCTCAGGGTGTAGAAAAGCGCCGTCTGGTCGCCGTGGAGGTAGATTCCGCCCCACTTCGCTTTGTCACCCGCGAGGTGGCCTTGATGCCGGTCGCGCGGGTCATCGCCGATCTCGCCGCCTTCCACCCAACCGGGTGCGTAGCCGGTGCTGAGCACGACATTGCCAGCCGGCGTGGTTTGCCCTTCCAGGCCGCCGCGCCCGCGCGGGAAGGTGATGAAACCGCCGGTCCACGCCGCGCTCCAGCGCAGCAGCTCGGGATCCCACAGCACCGTCGCGGGCGCGTCCGGGGTGCCGACTTTGATCGCGATGCCTTTTGCCGTGATCTGATCCTTCACTTTGAAGGTGCCGGAGTGAAACGGACCGAGATCCATCTTGTCCCATTTCAGCTCGGGCTGTGCGGCGGGTTTCGGCGCTTGCGCCCGGAGCGGCGCGGGGGCCAGGCAGGCTAGCAGAGCGGCGGCG
The DNA here is from genome assembly GCA_964235505.1 of uncultured Chthoniobacteraceae bacterium. Taxonomy (GTDB): domain Bacteria; phylum Verrucomicrobiota; class Verrucomicrobiia; order Chthoniobacterales; family Chthoniobacteraceae; genus CAXSDZ01. The sequence continues at coordinate 8,494 of CAXSDZ010000178.1, read as the reverse complement.
GAAGCGGCGAAAAGGGGAGGGCGGGGAGAAAACATGGCCGGCGTTCATACCCGCTCCGATTGCGCGCGGCAACCGCGACCTTGCTCCCCACGCGCAGCCTCGGAGCCACGTCCGCGTCATGCATCCCCCGCTTTAGCGCTCTTCACTTTCGCTCCACGATCCAGACGTTCCGGTAATAGACGGGATTGCCGTGGTCCTGGAGCTGGATCGGGCCGGGGTCGGCGCCTTCCGCGCGGCCAGCGGAGGTGGTGGCTTTTGGCACTTCCACGTGGTCGTGAACGAGCACGCCGTTGTGCTTCACGGTCATCACCGCGTTCTTCGTTTTCTTGCCGTCGGCATCGTAGCGCGCGGCCTCAAAGTCGATGTCGTAGCTCTGCCATGTAAGCGGCGGGAAGCACATGTTCACGCGCGGCCGGGCCACGGTGTAGATGCCGCCGCACTCGTTGTTTTCGCCCTTCAGCCCAAAGGAATCGAGCACCTGCACCTCGTGGCGATCCTGAAGATACACGCCGGAATTGCCGCGCTCCTGCCCGCGCGCGAACGGCTTGAAAGGTGTGCGGAACTCGACGTGCAAGGTGCAGTCGCCAAAGGCCTGCTTTGTCTTCGTGCCGCAGCGGAGCAGGCCGTTTTCCACCTTACCGCCCTGCCACGCGTCGGCACTGGAGCCATCGAAAAGCACGATGGCGCCGACGGGTGGCTTTGCGCCGAGTGTGGGGCTTCGGCGCACGAGCTTTTTGAGGGTGAAAGTTTCGCCCTCGTCATTCGTCGCGGTCAGCGTGTCGCCTGCAATCGTGCCTTTCCAGCCCCGCCCGGCAAACGTCGCTGTGTCTCCGGTGCGCTGGGCTTCGGCTTCGCCCACCTGCTCCGCTTCCGGCGAAGCGCCCGGCAACCCGTTTTCCCAACCAACCACGCGGAACTTTCCTTCACCGAGCGCGACCACCTGCGCCGCGCCGTTGTCGTTGGCGTATTCGCCTTGAATCGCGTAGTCCGGGCCGGCGGCCGCGGGATCGAGAAAGGCTTCTGCTTTCGGGTCGGCGGCAAAGGTTGCCGTGGCGGTGAAGACAAGCGTGGGAAGAAGGAAGCGAGAGAACATGACGTGCGGGAATTAGCGGCAGCGTGGCAGAAGATCAATGCGCGGTGAAGACCGAGCTCCGCCGGTATTATTTCACCCGTCGTTACTCGGTCGGGGGGCGGAGCCCTCGTGCGAGTGCATCGCTATCTTAGCGGTAAGCTGCTGACACAAATAGCCGATCACGTGCTCGCGCGTCGTCTTCAACTCCATGTCCTGATTCTGCTCCAGTTCTGCGATTGAAGCATCAATCACCCGCCAGAGCGGTGTCTGCTCATAATCACCATAGGGGTGGCTCATGGTTGAACGGATAACACAGCCTGACATCTGCTATCGCCCCACCAGCTTCCGATACAGCGCCAAGTAATCATCCACCATCGTGCGGAAGCCGAAGCGCTCCTGCGCGTGCTCCCGCACCCTGCGGCGATCGAGCGCGAGCGCCGCAGGGATCAGCTCGGCCATCCCATCGAGCACGCCGCTGTGAAAGCCGGTGATCCCGTTGTCCACGACCTCTTCCACCGAGCCGCGCCGGTGCGCCACCACGGGCGTGCCGCAGGCCATGGCCTCGATCATCACCAAGCCGAAGGGTTCGTCCCATTGGATCGGGAAGAGCAACGCCGAGGCGCGGCGAAGAAACTCATTCTTCTGCGGATGATTCACCGCCCCGATCCAGCGCACCGCTTCGCCATCGATCAGCGGCTTGATCTCCTCCGCGAAGTAACGCTCCTCCTCGCCATTCTGCGGCTTGCCCGCGAGCACGATCGGCATGCCGACCGCCTTTGCGATCACGATGGCGCCGCGCGGATTCTTCGTCTGCGACATGCGGCCGAGATACGCGAGGTATTCGCCCGCCTCGAAGCGCGGCTCGTAAGCCTCAAAGTCGCACCCATTATAAACCACCGGAAACTCCCGCCCCACGCGGATCGCCGCGCCGCGCATCTGGCAGGCGGAGATGCCCGCAACCGCGACCTCTGGGAAACGCCGCAGCGCCCACTCATCGTCGCGGTGCAGGCTCGTGTGCAGCGTCCACAAACCCGGCGTCGGCGACAGCGCGGCAAGCGGCAGGGATGGCGGGCTCAGGTGATAGTGGATCACGTCGAACTCGCGCGCCGCCCGCAGCACCTCAGTCATCACCGCGTTCGCATAATACTCAAACATGTAAGCCTCGCCGCGCGCGATCATTTCCCCGAGGTTCACCTCGCAGAGCGCGCGCAGCTTTCCGCTCGTGGCGCAATCGCCGGTGGCGAAAAGCGTCACGTCGTGGCCGCGCGCGACGAGATCATCCACGAGCAGCTTCATGAGCAGCTCCACGCCGCCGTAAGTCGTGGGCGGGATGCGCGTCCAAAGCGGCGCGACTTGGGCGATGCGCAGCGGGGCGTCTTCTTTCATCGGGCTCTTGCGTTCAAAGGCGCGCGATGCTAGCTGCACGCCCGCTCTCGCCAAACCTTTCCCGCATGAAACTCCTGCTCCCGACCCTGCTCGCACTTTGCTCCTTTCCCTGCCTTGCCGCGCGTGCGCAGGAGGCGCCGGCCGCCGCTCCCGAAGCCGAGCCGAAGGTCGCCCGTGCCGAGCCTGTGCAGGAGCGCGATGTCACCACGCGCGCGCAGATTTTCCTCGATCAGCAGCTCTTCGGGCCGGGCAAGATCGACGGGCGCCCCGGCGAGTTTTACAAAAAGGCGCTCGTCCGCTACCAGCGCGCCCACGGGCTGCCCGAGAATGGGGAAGCCGGCGCCGCCAGTCTCCCGCTCGATTCGGTGTTTCCCGTGTATGAGTTTTACACGATCCGGCCGGAGGATTTGAAAGTGATCGGCAGCACCCCCACGCAGCCATCCGAGCAGGCAAAGAAGAAGTATCTGCCCTACGATTCGCTGCTGGAATTCCTCACCGAGCGCTACCACTGCGACCCGGAGTTTCTGGCCAAGATCAACAAAGGCGTAAAACTCGGAAGCCTGAAGGCTGGCGACACCGTGCGCGTGCCAAACGTGGAGCCCTTCAAGATCGAAGAACTGCCGCCGAGCGGCAATCTGCCGGATCAGGAAGCAATGAAAAACCGCGTGATCACGATTCACCGCGCCGAGAAAATGCTCGACCTGCACGACGGTGAAAAACTCATCGCCGCCGTCCCGATCACACCCGGCAGCGGCAACGGCTCCACCCAGACACCCGCGGGCAAATGGCGCATCCTGGGCATCGCCTCCATGCCGACCTTTCGCTGGGACTCCGGCGTGCTGAACCACGGCGTGCGGACGGATAACTTCTTCAATCTTCCCTCCGGCCCGAACAACCCGGTCGGCGTGCTTTGGATCGGCCTAAACAAGCCGGGCATCGGCATCCACGGCACCAATAATCCGCAGACTATCGGCCGCGCCGCGAGCCACGGCTGCATGCGCGTGGCGAACTGGGATGTGACCCGCCTCAGCAAGCTGATCACCAAGGGAATGACTGTGGTGATCGAATAGCCAGCCCGATCGCAGAGCGGGACATGGCCGCACCTGGCAGCCGTCGCTGGCGCGGCTTCGACTCCTCCGTTGACAACCCCGAAGCGCCCATCTATCAACCCCTCCCCGAAAAAAAAGCCGGAACCCACTTTCCTTCAGCCATGCCAACGACAGAAATCATCCTCACCGAAAAGATCGCCAACCTCGGCGCGGAAGCCGATGTGGTGAAGGTCAAGAGCGGCTACGCCCGCAACTTTCTCCTGCCGCGGGGCAAGGCGCTGGAAGTCACCCCTTCCAATCGCAAGCGGCTCACCCAGCTCAAAACCAAGCGCGCCGAACGGGAAGGCAAGGAGCTGAACGAAGCCGAAGAACTCGGCCGGAAGATCAACAAGATGAAGCTCAACTTTGAGCTGGAAACCGGCGAGCAGGGCAAGGCCTTCGGCTCCATCACTGCGACCGACATCGCGGAAAAAATCAAAGCGGAGCTCGGCGGCAAGATCGAGATTGATCGCCATCGCATCGTGCTCGACAAGGCGATCAAGGAAACCGGCCAGCAGACGATCCCGATCAAGCTGCACCCGGACGTGACCGCCACGCTGCTCATCATCATCAAGGCCAAAGGCGCGGAAGACGCCGACGCGAAAAAGGCCGACGAGGCGAAAGCCGAGAAGACCGAGGAAAAGGAAAAGCCCGCCGGCGGCTACAAGGCGAAGGTCAAAGCCAAGCACTCGAAGTAAGCGGCCGCCGTGTTTTCTTGTCGCCGCCCCGCGACTGAGATGCCGGGCAGCAAGCCAACACAAAAGTTTCTCCATGAAACGGAGATTGGGAGTGATCCCAGTCTCCGTTTTTGTTTGGGTGCGTGGCCCATCCCATGCCCACCGACACCGCCACGAAACCGCGCACGAAAGGGCGCAAAAATGCCGACGGCACCAACGGCGATCTCCGTGCCAGGGGCAACTACGCGCCCGATGCCCACCGCATGCTCCCGGCCAGTCCGGATGCCGAAAAGGGAGTCATTTCCTCCTTCCTCCTGGCCCCGCGCGAAGTGGGTGGATTTTGCGCGGAAAAGGCGCTGAGGCCTGAGGCCTTCCACATCCCGGCGCACGCCACGACCTACGGGCAGCTCCTGGAAATGTGGGACGCCAACGAGCCGATCGACCCGATCACGCTCACGCAGCGCCTCCGCGACAAGAACATGCTCGAAGCCGCCGGTGGTGCGGCCTTCATCTCCGGCCTGTTCGACTTTCTCCCGACCGCGGCGAACGCCAACTACTACCTGGAGATCGTAGAGGAAAAGCACACGCTGCGGGAGATCATCCGCGTCTGCACAGAATACGCCGCGCGCTCCTACGACGAGCAGGACAACGTGAGCACCGTGCTCGACGGCGTGGAAGGCGCGGTCTTCGCGATCACACAGGACCGCTTCAAGGAAGAAGCGCGCGGCATGAAAGAGCACGTGATGGAAGCGATCGGCTCCATCCAGGATCTCTACGAAAGGCGCGGCGGCATCACCGGCCTTTCCACCGGCCTGGCGAAGCTCGACGAAATGACCGACGGCTTGCACAAGGCCGAAATGATCGTCATCGCCGCGCGCCCTTCGATGGGAAAAACTGCCCTTGCAATGAATATCGCCGAGCACATGGCGGTGGATGAAAAGCGGCCGATCGCCGTCTTCTCGCTGGAAATGAGCACGCAGCAGCTCGTGCAGCGGCTCCTCTGCTCGCGGGCAAAGGTGAACCTCGCGAAGGTGCGCGACGGCTTCCTGAGCGAGCGCGATTTCCCCGCGCTCACCGCCGCCGCTTCCAAGCTCGCGGAGAGCAAGATGTTCATCGACGACACCGCCGGCCTTTCTATCCTGGAACTCCGCGCCAAGGCGCGCCGGATGAAAAGCCAGCACGGGATCGAGGCAATCTTCATCGATTACCTCCAACTCCTGCGCTCCACCTCGCGCCGCGCGCAAGACAATCGCCAGCTCGAAATCGCCGAGATTTCCTCCGGCCTCAAAGCACTCGCCAAAGAACTCTCGCTTCCCATCGTCGTCCTCGCGCAGTTGAACCGAAATCCCGAGCAACGCGCCGGCGAGAGCAAAGGCCGCCCCCGCCTTTCCGACCTTCGCGAGTCCGGGAGTATCGAGCAGGATGCCGACCTCGTCGGTCTGCTCGTGCGCGAGGAATACTACGCGGAGAGCGATGAAGAGCGTGAGCAGATGAGAGGCAAAGCCACGCTCATCATCGCCAAGCAGCGCAATGGTCCGGTCGGCGACGTGCCGCTCACGTTTCTCAAAGAGTTCACCCGCTTCGAGAACCGGGCGGATGCGGACGGCGACGAGGGCTGACGCGAGCGCCGCTTCGCCCACGCCGGATGCTACCGGGTGGCTGGCATTTTCTCCCGCGCCTCGTGGATCAGCGCCGCATACGTTTCCGCCGGCCGGTCGCCGAAGTGATCCTCCGCCAGTCGTTCGGTGCCGCGCTCGTAGTCGAGCGAGAAGAGGCCGAAGCGCGGCGTGAAGCTGCCCCACTCGTAGTTGTCGAAAAGCGACCAGTGCAGGTAGCCGATGAGCGGGATGCCGTCGGCGATGATCTTCAGCACTTCCTGCACGTGGAGCCGCAGGAAATCGCTCCGGGTCATCTGGTCGCGACGCAGCGTGGCGGAGTTATCCGGGCGGCGGCGCAGCGCCATTCCATTCTCGGCGATCAGCACCGGGCGGCCCAAGTCGCGAGAGTAGTATTCGCAGAAAAAGTGCAGGCCGCGCGGGAGCACGCGCCAGTCCCACCACTTGCTCGTGACCGTCGCGATCACCCACTCGCGCAGCGATTTATTCTTGAACTCGTGATCCCACAGCGCTGGCAGCCGGAAGACGTGCGCAGCGAAGGGGTCGTAGTAATCGAGCCCGATGAAATCGAGCACCTGCGCCCGCGGCGATGCATAGAGATCGTCCAGCGCCGGAGCGAAATCCGCGGCGTCGAAATGGCGGTAGCCCACACGGTTCACCCCGCGCCGGATCAGCGTGCCGACGAAGAATGCGGCGTCGCGATTCAGCGGCAGATTCGCGCGGCGGCGCGCCATGTCGAAGCCGCGGGCAGAGGCCACGATCGATGCCGTGGCTTTCCCCTGCGGCACGCCGCGCTCGCGCGTGCAGAGCAGATCGAGGATGAGTTTGTCCGCCCAATAAATGTCCGAGCAGTAGTTGTTCAGGGAGACCTTTGGCGCTGGCCAGCCACGCTCGGCATAGAGATCGTGCAGCGTATTGTAGGCTGCGATGTGCGCGCGCAGGAGCTGGTTGTAAGCCGCCACCATCGTGCGGATGCCGCCGCGCGCCACGGCTGGAAAGTAGCGCGCGAAATAGGAATTCAGCACGAGCATGTTTGGCTCGTTGATGGTGATGAACCAATGCAGCGGCGCATCCAGCCGTTCGCAGACGTAGCTCACCGCCTCGCGCACATAGGCTGCGAAAAGCGCGGGCGCGCGAGGATCGAGCCACGGGTCCGGGCCGAGCCAGGCGGGGTGGACGAAGTGATGCAGCGTCACCACCGGCTCCATCCCGTGGCGCCGGCAGGCTGCAAACATCGCCACGTAATGGTCGAGCGCAGCGTGGTCGAAAGGCGGCGGCGCATCGCGCAGGTCGGCCGACTCGAAGCGCAGCGCGGGAGTCCTCCAAAGCGCCACGCGAGCGCGGGAGCGCGGGCGCTCCACCCACGCTCCGCCAACCGGCTGCACCCGGCTCCATTCGATCCCCATGCGGAATGCGGTGAGCCCCATCGCGTGGCACCGCGCGAAATCTTCCTCGTAGCGGTTCCAGAAATCCGAAGTCGCGCCGGTCACTGCGACATCCTCCCGCGCCTCGGCTGCGGCCCAGTTCGTCGCCGGCTGGCCGGGGCCATTGTAGCCGCCCTCCGCCTGGTAAGCGGAAGTGGCGACACCCCACAGAAAGCCGGTGTCGTGTGTCGTCATGGCAGAGCCAGAGTGCGGGAACTCACGTGCTTCCCACAGGCAGAGAATGCGGAGCAGCCTGGTGAACCGGCGGGCCGGGAAGCCTGCGCGCGGCAGGGTTGGAAGTGGAAGATCCCCGCCATGCTCACGCCTTTTCCGCCGCCACGGCGTGCGCCATCGCTTCGCGCTGCCCTTCGTCGAGCACGAGCGGCGGGCGGTCTTCGCCGAGCAGCGTCTCGACCACCGTGCGCGCGGCGTGCGGCCTCCCAAATGCCAGCGCGCGCCGGCGCATTTCCGCGAGTCGCGCGGGATCGTCCAGCAGCTTGTCGATCTTGTAAGCCAGCGTCGTGAATTCGTTGCACTTGATCGCGATTCCTTCCTCCAGCAGGTGATCGCTGTTGCGCTCTTCCTGCCCGGGGATCGGCTGAATGATCGCCATCGGCAGCCCGCACGCGAGCGCCTCGGAAGTCGTGAGCCCGCCCGGTTTGCCGATGAAAAGATCGCTCAGCGCCATCAGTTCGTGCATGCGATCGGTGTAGCCGAGGACGCAAAACTTCGGGTTGTTTGGGCCCACGTTTTCGATGATGCGCTTGCGCAATTCCTCGTCCTTTCCACAGATCACGATCGTCTGCGCATCGTGCCGCAACTGCTCCTTCAGCCGCTGCACGGCCATCTCCGCAGGGCTCACGCCGAGCGCGCCGCCGGAAAGCAGCAGCGTCGTTTTTTCAGGATGCAAGCCGTGCCGCACCCGTGCCGCTGCGCGGTCGATGGGCTGCGCAAAAGCCGGGTCGATCGGAATGCCGGAAACCGTGATCCGATCGCTCGGCAGCCCGAGCACTTCGAGATGCACCTTCGCCTCCTCGCACGCGACGAAGTAGCGATGGAACAAGCGCGAAAGCCACATCGCGTGGCAGTCGAGATCGGTCACTACAATGGAAAGCTGCGCCTCGAGTTCCTTCTTCTGGATCAAGTGCGCGATGATCCCCGCCGGCATGAAGTGCGTGCAGACCGTGATGTCGGGATTGAACTCGCGGATGAACTTCACGAGCGGCCGCGT
>CAXSDZ010000177.1:9631-10142 GCA_964235505.1 uncultured Chthoniobacteraceae bacterium | reverse complement strand
CTTCGGAGTAAAAAGGAGCAGCCGGATCGACCATTCGCCGCCCGCGCCGGGAAAAGTAATCCTCACCTGCTTGCGCACGGCTTTGCCCTCCATCGCATCGGTCGGAGGGTCAAAAACTTCGAACTTCATCCCCTCTGGCCGGCCCACCGGCGCGCGGCCATAGACGTGGGTGCGGAAGAGTCCGAGCACTTCGGGCCGGCGGCGTTCGCGCCATTGCTCCGGGGTGGAAATCTTCTCGCCGTTTTGCAGCGTGAGCGGGTCGGGCAGATCGAGATCGGCTGCGCCTGCGGCGGCGAGAAAGAGCAGCGCGGGGAGGGCGAGACAGATGCGAGGGTGCATGCGGAGAATGGTGGGAGGGGAGCGGACGGCGAAGAATCGATCGAACCACTCAAGCCGCACGTTCTCGGAGCGGCGCGGCGGAGGGCGGTTTGCGAGATCGGCCTGGTGCGCTCAGAATGGCGGATGCGCTGCGTGAACCGCAACGCGCAACCGCGCTGTGCGAGGGAGCTTG
>CAXSDZ010000177.1:2989-9593 GCA_964235505.1 uncultured Chthoniobacteraceae bacterium | reverse complement strand
CCACCATGCCTGCCGCCGCACTCCCCGACTTCGCCCGCGTGCTTCCGCCTTTCAGCAAAGACGGCACGCTGCACGTCTTCATCGACACGCCGAAAGGCTCGCGAAACAAATACCAATGGGACGAGGACCTGCGGCTGTGGAAACTCGGCGGCATGGTGCCGGCAGGCGCGGTGTTTCCGTTCGATTTCGGCTTTGTCCCTTCCACGCGCGGCGGCGATGGCGACCCACACGTCGTGCTGGTGCTGATGGATGAGCCGGCTTTCGTCGGCCGCCTCATCGAAGCGCGGCTGCTCGGCGCGATCGAGGCGGAGCAGACGGAGAAAGGCAAGACGACGCGGAATGACCGGCTCATCGCGGTCGCGGAGGTGTCGCGCAATCACAAGGGAATCGAGGCGCTCGACGATCTCCATCCGAACTTGCTCCACGAGATCGAGCACTTCTTCATTTCCTACAATGCGGCGAAGGACAAAGAGTTCTGCGTGCTCGGCCGGGCGGACGCGCGCCGCGCGAGAGACATCGTGACGGCGGCAAAGAAGCGGAAACGGTGAAATGCGTGCCGCGCTGCGGATTGGGTGGCTGAACCGGCGAAATGCGAGGCGAGGAAAAGTATGGCGGTTGAAGCTTGGGCGTTACAGATTCTCGTCTAATTCTGTGTTAGCTCACTGAGCGCGCTTTCTCCCAAATGACGCAGGTTAAGCTCCACTATTCCGAGGCGTTGATTCGTCTAGCTGTGAAGTCCTTCTGGTGGCGCACCACGGGCTGGCCTTACGTGCTCGCTATTTCGTTACTCCTCTTTTCGTTCTGCTCCGCGCTTCGGAGTGGCGACCGCTCGTGGTGGGTCGGAGTTTTTGGAACCATGCTCGCACTGGGTGTCGTTTTCGGCATCGCGCTCTATTGCATTCACTATCGTGGGTCGCTGACCCGTTTTCGCCGGATGCGACTACCCGAGGCGACGTTTGAGTTGGGCGACGAGCGGTTCCGAATCAGTTCAGACGTGGGCACTTCCGAACTGGCTTGGAGCACGATCACAGAGGTTTGGCGCTACCCGGACTTTTGGCTACTATTCCTTTCCCGAGCGCAGTTCATCACTCTTCCATCTGCCGATCTCGACACCAACGTCCGTGAATTTATCCTCGCCAAAACAAAATCAAGCGGAGCGAAAGTGGCCTAACACGGCGACGCAAACGAACACGCGTTGCGCTCACGCCGCCTGCTTTGGTAGCTAACCCGTCCCGTGCGCGCGGCCCGCTTCCTCCGCTCCAGCTCTCGTGTCCGTGCGGTGCGCCCGCGGCGCGTGTCGCTGAGCTTGGGTTGTTTGGCAGCTTCGAGCGCGTATGATTAAATCGATGTTCCTGAAGATTCCGCGGACACCCACTTTCGACTGGGGCGAGAGCGTTGCATTCCATTTCCTTGAGATTGACGAGGACGGTGTGGTTCAGCGCGTGATCGACATAGGCCCGCAAGCTCACATCATCTCTCGCTCGCCGACAGATTCCGATCGCTACTCTGCGATCGACCACCCACCGCTCGCCGAACCAACATCGTGGCTTGAGTATGCGATTCCAGCCGCGGCCTTCGAGAACCTCTGGAATCAATGATAATAAAGCTCCCGCCAACCTCGCCTAACACGACGTTGCAAACGAACACGTGCGGCTATAAGCTCCTGCTTTGGTAGCTCCACCTTCCTGTCCGCGAAAAGTTTTTTCAAAACCACTGCGGTTAGCACTGAGGTGCATGTCAGCGGTGTATTTCCTGTCGGCGACTTACCTTTAGTGTCGGTTAACCGAGCGGTTCGCGACGTTGGCCCACCGTTGCCGCGGCGCAGCCGAGCATTTTTTCGCGCCAGATTGCCGTTGCCTCGTGTCAGCCGAGGTGGGATAGCGTCAGCGGCGGTTTGGGTCAGTGCGTGCCATTGCTAGAGACGTGTCCGTTCACACTTCGGTCCTGTTAGCTAAGCTTTGGGCAGTGTGAGCACGGGTCTGGGTGCGTGCGCGTTGGCTCTGGGTCGGTGCGCGTCGAGCTCTGGATAGTGTCAACCGAGCCTTGCCAGGTGTCATTTCCCTCTGTTGGCGTGCTCTTTCCCCTCAGCCCCTATTGTCACGCCTCCGAGGTGCCAAATCGACCTCGGCGCGCTAGCGATGGTGCCTGCGTGGTCCATTCCCCCTCTTCCTGCCTCTCACACCATCTGCGCACGCGGACCGGGCCGTTCCGGCGCGCGGGCTCGAATGGAGATGGGGAGCGACCCTGATGGGCGCTCTCCGATCTCCTACTCGCCATGAAAATCCGACTTCTCTCCACCCTTGCCGCCGCCGCCACACTTCTCTGCGGCGGACTTTCCATCTCCCAAGCTCAGGAGCCTGTTTCCACCGGCATCATTCAAGGAATGGTGGAGAAAGATGGCATGCTCACGATGCGCTCGGACCAAAACCAGCGGCTGATCACGTTCTATGGCATGGAGAAGGCGAATGCTTTCACTGCGGATGGGCAGCCCGCAAAGATGGCTGATATGCAGGTGGGGCAGCGGATCACGGTGCAATACGCCACCCGCGGCGATAAGTGGTATATCTCCAAAGTGATCCTCCCGGCGATGACCGCACCCGCAGCGGGGGGAAGCACTCCGGTGAATGTCGATCCGGCGACGCGCAGCCGCGCGGCGAATGACGGAGACATCACCACTCAGCCCGGCAGCAAAGCGATGATCGACCGGGACATCACCACGCGGCCTGGCAGCAAGGCTGCTATCGACAACGACATCACGACCCAACCGGGGAGCAAGGCGCTGATCGACAACGACATCACGACTCAACCCGGCAGCTTCCGCAAGTAACTGGCAGCTGGCGGGAACTCTTTTGAATTCCTAAACTCCAGAGTGGAAAGCGGGGGTGGCTTCTGCCACTGCTCACTTTCCACTCTTCTTTTTTTACACATCTCTATGGGTCGCCAATGGCTCCTCGCGAAACGCGAAATCAACGCAAAGAGAAAGTCCGGCGTGACTTCAAAGCTGGTGAAGGAAATCTCCGTCGCGGCCAAGATGGGCGGCGCTGACCCGGACAATAATCCGCGCCTGACTGCCGCGGTGGAAAAGGCGCGCCGGGAGAGCGTGTCGCGCGACGTGATCGAGCGCGCGATCAAGAAAGGCTCGGGCGTGGGCGAAGACAAGATGGTGATGGACCACATTGTTTTCGAGGGATACGCGCCGCACAAAGTGCCGGTGATCATCGAAGTGCTCACCGACAACAGCAACCGCACGGCACCAGAGATTCGGGTGCTATTCAAGAAAGGGCAGCTCGGCGCGCCGGGCAGCAACAAGTTCCTCTTTGACCATGTGGGCATCGTGGAGGCGCACCACGCGGACACTGCCGCCGACATCGAAGGCGCTGCGATCGAGGCGGGCGCGCAGAATGTGGAGCCGCTGACGCACGAGGAGAACGACGACATCCCGGCAGGCCGGGCCGGTGCGCGTTTTCTGACCGAGCGCACCGACCTGCACACCGTATCGCAGTGGCTGGGCAAAAATGGGTGGACCGTGGTGACGAGTGAGATCGGCTATGTGCCGAAGAACTTTCCCGCTCTCGACGACACGCAGCGTGCGGAATCCGGCGAGTTTCTGCACACGCTGGACGAGCACGACGACGTGCATCGCGTCTGGGCGGCGGTAAAGTAACCCCCCCGGCGAGCCCGGCCGCTAGGCGACCGCCGCGCGCCTTCGCCGTGCGCCGAGGAAGAGCGCACCACAGGCGAACAGCGCCGCTGCCGCTGGCTCCGGCACCGCTATCGCCGCCAGGATCGTGGCGCGGTGCTGCTTCACCGGCACAAAGTAGTTGTGGTCGGGCTGATCGAGCAGCATGACCGGATCGTGGTCGTAAAGGGATTGGCCGAAGGTTTCCACCGCCGAGGTGATGCCGGCGAGTTTCCACGTGTTGCCGAACTTCTCGAACAACGCGCTGCCGGAATCGCCCAGCGTTGTTGCCGCCTCGTCATCGCCGCTGCCGCCGAAGCGGTCAAAGGAAGTCACCAAATACTGCTGCCCCACCGATGTGGTGTAGAGCGGCTGCGTGCTGTTGAGTCCCCACTGCTCCGCGCGCGTGCTTTCGTCGCCCCAGTTCCACCCCTGGCCCGGCACATCGCTCCCCTTTCCGAGACCCCAGCCGATGAGCGTCGCAGACTTCGAGAGGTCGTTGTCATTCGCACCGATCAAGATCAGCGGCGCGAGGCCCGGCTCCCCTAGGATGCGCAGCAGCTTGATATCCGCACCGTCGATCTGCCGCGCGGGATAGCTGGAGTCGATCGCATAGACATTGCCGTTCAGCGAAGCGCTCGTCGGGAGGTTCACGTGATTCGCGGTGATGAGGAAGCCATTCCCCAAATAGACCGCCGACGCGTCTGGCACGCCGTTCAGGTCCAGCCGCGCCACGTATTGCCACGGTGCGCCGTTCGGAGGCGCGAGGAGGTTGTCGGCATTTGCCGCTTCGTCGCCGAAGAGGAGGATCGCCCGGCTCGCCGGGGCGATACCGCAAAGGAAAGCGCTGGCAACCACGAAGGATCGCCAGCGCTTGAAAGGGAGTGGGGTCATCTCCCGGGAGTATCGTGCAGCTTACAGGCCAGAGCCTGCTTGAAGTGTCTGCCGGCCTTCATAAATCACGTCTTTGTAAGTCCCGCCCGCCGGGATCATCGGCAACACGTGCTCGGTGTAGGGAACCATCACGTCGAGGACGTAAGGCTCGTCCGCATCCAGCATCCGCTGGATGGCGGCGGCGAGATCCTTCTTGTGCATCACGCGCTCGCACTTCACCGCGAAGCCTTCGCAGATCTTCACGTAATCGGGGTAAATGCCCGTCGCGTCTTCGAGGCTGCCTTCGTAAGTCTGCTTCGGGTTGCCGAGGAAAGTGTGGCCACGGTTGGACTTATAAAAACGATCCTCCCACTGCATCACCATCCCGAGCCACTGGTTGTTCAGGATCATCGCTTTGGCCGCGATCCCTTCCACGTGCGCGAGCGCGAGTTCCTGCACGTTCATGAGAAAAGAGCCGTCGCCATCGATATCGACCACCTGCCTGTCGGGACACGCCACTTTTGCGCCGATCGCCGCGGGATAGCCGAAGCCCATGGAGCCAAGGCCCGCCGAAGTGATCAGCGTGCGCGGGTCATCGAAGTCGAAGTATTGCGCCGCCCACATCTGGTGCTGCCCCACGCCCGTCGTGATGATCGCGTCGCCTTTGGTCAGCTCCCAGAGTAGGCGGATGGCATACTGCGGCTGGATAACGTCTTCGGTGTCGTTGAAGGTGAACGGGAAGTTCTCCTTCCAATTCGCGATCTTCGCATACCAGTCGGGATGCGCGTGGTGGTTCTGCTTCACGCGATGCTTGCCCGCGCGCTCCAGCAGTTCATTTAGCCGGGCCAGCGCATACTTCACCTCGCTCACGATCGGCAGCCGCACGACCTTGTTTTTGTTGATCTCGGACTCGTCGATGTCGATGTGGACAATCGTGCCGTGCTTCGCGAACTCCGAGATTTTCCCGGTCACGCGATCATCGAAACGCACGCCGACAGCCAGCAGCAGGTCGGCCTCATTCACCGCGTTGTTTGCATAGACGGTGCCGTGCATGCCGAGCCATTTCAGCGAAAGCGGATGCGTCTCGGGGAAGCAGCCGATGCCCATCAGCGTGGTCGCCACCGGGATGCCGGTGCGCTCCACGAATTCCATCAACTCTTCGCTCGCCTCGCCGGAAATGATGCCGCCGCCGACGTAGAGCATCGGCTCTTTCGCCTGCTCGATCAGACCGATCACTTCGTTCAGCGCCACATCGTCCGCGTGCCGCGTCGGGTTGTAGCCGCGCAGCTTTACTTCATTCGGGAAGACCGGACGCGTCGTTGCGATTTGGATGTTCTTCGGGATGTCGATCAGCACTGGGCCCGGCCGCCCGGACTGCGCGATGTGAAAGGCCTCCTTCACGATGCGCGGGATGTCGTTGATGTCCGTCACCAGATAGTTGTGCTTTACGATCTGCGCCGTGACGGAAAACACGTCGGTCTCCTGAAAAGCGCCTTTGCCGATCATCGCCTGCGGCACCTGCCCCGTGATCGCCACGAGCGGCGTGCTATCGAGCAACGCGTCCGCGATTCCTGTCACCAGGTTCGTCGCGCCTGGTCCGCTCGTCGCCATCACCACGCCCGCGCGCCCGGTCGCCCGCGCGTAGCCTTCCGCGGCGAAGACGCCGCCCTGCTCATGCCGCGGCAGATATGTGCGGATCTTCGAGCTCTTCGTCAGCGCCTGGTGCATGTGCATCGAGGCCCCGCCTGGATACGCAAAAATCGTATCGACCCCTTCCCGCTCCAGCGCGGCGACGAGGATTTCCGCGCCGCTCATCATCTCGCCGCGCTCCCCGGTGGTGGGTGCCGCGGCTGCTTTGGCCGGTTCAGTGGAGGTCATTTGCGTGCTCATAGGATCGTGAAAAAAGAGTGCGGACGATACAAAGGAAGGCGGGGCTGGGCAAGGGCGGGTTTGGCGCGAGATGGGGTGGCGCTTCCTCCAGTCGCTCTTTCAGCGCCGACGCGGTCTCTGGAGTTCACGTGCGACAAGCCGCAGCATTGGCACGGGAAAACT
>CAXSDZ010000177.1:0-2979 GCA_964235505.1 uncultured Chthoniobacteraceae bacterium | reverse complement strand
ACTGAACCCCCGTGGCGTTCAGCGCGGCAGGATCACCTCGAAACCAAGTGCCTGCGCGGCCTTTGCCTGCTGGTCGTCATTGGTGAAAAGGCGGCGCAGTCTGAGATCCTGCATCACCGCGAGGTGGAGGCGGTCCAGCGTGGGGCAATACGCCGACGCGAGCTGAGTTTCGGCGAGTTCAAAGATCGCCGTGCGACACGTGACGAACCGAAACGGCGGCGAGCGACGGAAGCTATCCAGCGCAGTCCGCCGGAGCGCTGCCTGGCGCTGGGAAAGCCCTCCCGCAACCCATGCATCGATCACGACCAGAGTTTCCAAACGCGCCAGAGCCGACACGACAAGCTCGTCCTCCGCTTCGATGATCTCGGCGATCCGCCGCGACTCCGGTTCCCGGCGCAGGAGCTTGGCCAGAATGCTCGCATCCACGTAGAGGCTCACGCTTTTGTAGGAGCGAGAGGATGCCCCTGGTTGCGCATTTCATGCAGGAGCTCGCCGCTGGACCGCATCTCCGGCGGATCGTTTTCCGAGGCGCGTTTCAGCCAGCGCATGTGCGCCTCGGCATTGAAGCGCTTCCGCGGCTTTTGCGCGGCGGGGACGAACGGGAGGAGCCTGGCCACGGGTTTGGAATCGCGGGTCACGATGATCTCGCCTTCGTTAGCCAAAGCCTTTTCGGCCTCCGGCCAGCGCTGCCGGATGTCGCGGATGGTCATGGTTATCACGGGAACATGAGTAGCATGTTTCACCAAGCGCGGCAAGCGTCGGCAGTTTTGGGAGGCAGGCCTGCTGCGGCCGGGGATGAAGCTGCACCAGATCGCCGCCGCGTAGGGACCGCCAAACCGCGTGACACGCCGCGCGCCGGGCCGGTAGCGTGCGGATCGACCCTCCTCCTCATGCCCGACATCACCAAAGACAACGCGATCGATGCCCTCGAATCCGTGACCCGGCTGCTCGAGTTGAAAGGCGAAAACATCTTCAAAATCCGCGCCTACCAGAACGCGGCGCGGGCGCTGGAAACCTTCAACGGCGACTTTGCCAAGGCCGTCGAAGCGGGCGAGCTTTGCGAGATTCCCGGCATCGGCAAGGCCATCGCGGAGAAGATCACGGAACTCGTGCAGACCGGGCGCGTCGGGTATTACGAGGAGCTGAAAGCGGAGTTTCCGCCGGGGCTTTTTGAGATCTTCGAGCTGCAAGGGATGGGGCCGAAGAAGATCAAGATCTTCTGGGAACAACTCGGCGTCACCAGCGTGGCGGAACTCGAAAAGGTGGCGCGCGATGGCAGCCTGGCAAAGCTCAAGGGGATGGGCAAAAAGACCGCGGACAACATCCTCAAAGCGATCGAGGACCGGCGGAAGCACGCGGGAAGTTTCCGGCTCGGCGAGATCGCGGCCGAGGCGGAAGCACTGCTGGCTGAGCTGCGCGAGCTGCCGGAAGTGCTGCAGGCGGCAATCGCAGGATCGTATCGGCGGCGGAAGGAAGTTGTGCGCGACATCGACTTCATCGTAGCCACGAAAACCCCGGAACCGGTCAGCGATTTCTTCGTCCACCACGCGAGCGTGGAAAGCATCATCGCGCACGGGCCCACGAAATCGAGCGTGCGGCTGCGGAGCGGGATTCAGGCGGATCTGCGCGTCATTTCCAACGAGCAATATCCCTTTGCCATCGCCTACTTCACCGGCTCCAAAGAGCACAACATCGCCATTCGCAACCGCGCTCTCGCGCGCGGCTGGACGCTGAATGAATACCGGCTCGCTCCGCTCGAAAATCCGAAATCCGAAATCCGAAATCCGAAACTGGAGATCCCGCCCGTGCGCACCGAGGCCGAGCTGCACCAGGCTCTGGGGCTCGACTACATCGAGCCCGAGCTGCGCGAAGACCGCGGCGAATTTGCCGCCGCGGAAAAGCACGCGCTGCCGAAATTGATCGAGCTCGAAAATCTGCGCGGCACTTTCCACTGCCACACCACCGCGAGCGACGGCCGCTCCACGCTGGCAGAGATGGCCGAGGCCGCGCAGGAGCTCGGGCTCGAGTATCTCGGCATCGCCGACCACTCGCGCGCATCTTTCCAGGCGCACGGATTGCAGGAAGACCAGCTCCTCGCGCAGGCCGCGGAGATTCGCGAAATGAACAAGGGTTTCGGCGACGGGTTCCGGCTCTTTTCCGGCACGGAATGCGACATCCTGCGCGATGGCTCGCTGGACTTTTCCGATGAAGTGCTCGCGCAACTCGACTACGCGGTGGCCTCCGTTCATAACGCGTTTTCCCTCACGCAGGCCGAGATGACCGAGCGCATCCTGCGCGCGGTGGCGAATCCGCACATCACCATGCTCGGGCACCTCACCGGCCGGCTGCTGCTGGCGCGCGAAGGCTACCAGGTCGATGTCCCCGCAATCATCGAGGCGTGTGCGGAGACAGGCACGATCATCGAGCTGAACGCCGCGCCGCGCCGGCTCGACATGGACTGGCGCTGGTGGCACCTGGCCAAGGAAAAAGGCGTGAAGTGCGCGATCAATCCCGACGCGCACCACACCTCGCACCTCCAGTTTCTGCACTTCGGAGTGGGCGCCGCGCGCAAGGGCTGGCTGGAGCGCGGGGACGTGGTGAACTGCCTTCCGCTGAGCAAAGCGACCGCCGCACTCGGGCGGAAGCGCGCCGGGAGGAAGTGAGCGGGGTGCAGGATGCAGGGTGCGTTGAACGTTGAACGTTGAGCGGGGTGAGTCGCGAAGCGACGGACAGAGAATAGCCCAGCGCTTCAGCGCTGGGTTTGGGACAAACCGGCGTCAGTCGCGAAGCGACGAAAGAAAACACCCGCTGGCATTCTTTCGTCGCTCCGCGACTTGCCTGCTTGACGCGGATACCCAGCGCTGAAGCGCTGGGCTATTTTCTGTCCGTCGCTTCGCGACTCAGGCCCGTCGCTTCCACGCTTCCACGCTCCACGCTCCACGCTCCACGCTCCACGCTCCACGCTCCACGCTCCACGCT
>CAXSDZ010000176.1:5351-10195 GCA_964235505.1 uncultured Chthoniobacteraceae bacterium | reverse complement strand
GGGTGCCGTGGTGACCGCACAGTCGGCGAGGGCGTTCATCGCGGCGAGCGACGTGACCACCAGCGCTGGATGCACGGCGTCGATTTGTAAGCCGCGCCATTCGCCACATCCACGGCGATGCGCATGCCATCCAGCGTCAGCCCGCGCGGCAGGCTCGCCTTCGCAAATTCCACGTAGCGCCCGAGCGCGTCGTCGATGCGGGTAGCGCGACCGACGCTGCCTGCCGTCGGGCGGATGTTTTCGATCTCGCCGGAAAAGACGAGGTCCTCGATCCGCCGCTCGATTTCGTCGTCCAGCTTGTAGCCGTCGTGGCGGAAGAACTTGATCCCGTTGTCCTCATACGGATTGTGCGAAGCCGAAAGCACGATGCCTGCATCCGCCCGGAGCGAGCGGGTGATGTAGGCGACGCCGGGCGTCGGCAGCGGCCCGATCAGCAGCACATCACCGCCGAGCGACATGATGCCCGCGGCGAGCGCATTCTCCAGCATGTAGCCGCTCTGCCGCGTGTCCTTGCCGATCACGATCGTGGTCCGGCCACCCGCGCGCTTTTTATGCACGCTGATCTGCGAAAAGACGTGCGCCGCCGCGCGGCCGAGCTTCAGCGCGGTTTCCGCCGTCACGGGTTCGATGTTGGCCACGCCGCGCACTCCGTCCGTGCCAAAAAGCCGGCGTGGTGGCGTCTGAAATTCCTCGGTTGCGCTGCGGGCGGGAGGTGAAAGCGGTGCGGTCGGCATGGGAGCGGAAATCGGAAAAACGGACGGAAAGCGGATTGCCAGGCGGGCGTCGCGTCAAAAGGCGAGCCGGTCGTCGCGCTGTTCTTTCGCGGGACCGGCGGCGGGGTGGCGGCGTGCGCGAGCGGCGCGATCCTCGCGGGCCGTCGGGCGAGCGGAGCCTTCTTCGTCTTCCTCCCGGGAGGAGAGCAGCTCGCCGAGTCGGGTCTTGAAGCGCTCCGCGTCGAAGTTTCGTTCCACGATCCCGTGATGGCAAATGGAGACGATCCCCGTCTCCTCGCTGACTACGATCACCACCGAGTCGAACTCCTCCGTGAGTCCCAGTCCGGCGCGATGCCGCAGGCCGAGGTTGCGGTCCAGATCGCTGCGCTGGCTCACGGGAAAAATGCACGCTGCCGACACGATCCGCTCGCTGCGAATGAGCACGCCGCCGTCGTGCAGCGGCGTTTTCGGATGGAAAATGGTGACCAGCAGCTCGGACGACAGCTCCGAGTCGATCGTGACCCCAGTGCCGACGAATGGGTCGAGGCTGTTCTCGCGTTCGATGGCGATCAGCGCGCCGAGCTGCCGATTGGCGAGGTCGAACGTCGCGTCGGTCAGCACTTCCACCGACTCGCGGCTCTGGCTCACAAAGGAAAGCAGCCGGTGGCTCCCAAGCGCGCTGAAAAACCGCCGCAGCTCCGGTTGAAAGACGACGACCATCGCAAAGGCGATAAAGAGCGTGACGTTCCGCAGCAGCCAGCCGAGCACGTGCAGCTCGAAGATCTGCGAGACCAGCATGGCCCCGAGGAAAAGCACCGCCAGCCCAGTGAGCACTCGCGCACCACGCGTGGCCCGGATGAAAAACCAGACGGTGAAGATGCCGGCTGCCAGCAAAAGAATCTCCACCAGCGGTCGCCAGTGACCCGCCGCAAAGTCGGTAAAATCCGTGGCGTTCATGGCTCCGAAAACAGGATCGCCTCCGTCATGCGCAGAGCCTGCACGTTGGCGCGCACTTCATGCACCCGGAAGACGCTCGCACCGCGGCTGCGCCCATGGCTCGTCAGCGCCACCGTGGGCCACGCGCGATCCTCCATCGCAGCCGAGCCGAGCACCTTGCCGAGAAAGGATTTCCGCGACACGCCGAGCACGACCGGACGCTCGCCGACCCGCATGGAATCAAGGTTTCGGAGCAATGCGAGGTTGTGGGCGAGCGTCTTGCCGAAGCCGATTCCGGGATCAAGAGCGAGGCGCATGGGGTCGATGCCGGATCGTAGGCACGCGTCCAGCGTTTGTCGAAAAAAAAGCCGGACTTCGGCCACGACATCGGCGTAGTGCGGCGCGAGCTGCATGTCGCGCGGGGAGCCCTGCATGTGCATGGCAATCGCGCCCGCGCCCGTGTCGCGCACGGCTTCGCGCATGGCGGGATCGCGCAATCCCGACACGTCATTGACGATCCCCGCACCGGCCTCGATCGCCGCGCGCGCGACCGCGGGTTTCATCGTATCGACCGAAAGGACGAAGTGCGCGGCACTTTCCCGCCGCCAGGTCGCGAGCTTCTCGATCACCGGCACCACGCGCGCCACCTCCACCTCTTCCGCCACCGGAGCCGCGCCCGGCCGCGTCGATTCGCCGCCGACATCGATGATTTCCGCGCCTTCCGCGATCATCGTCCGCGCGTGCGCCACGGCGTTTTCCACGTCCAGAAACCGTCCGCCATCCGAGAAGGAGTCGGATGTCACATTCACGATCCCCATCACCGCACCGCGCGTGGTGAAATCAAAAGTGCGCGCGCGCGTTTGCCAAAACATCGCCGCACCTTCCGCAAATCCCGAGACGCCTCCAACCTCAATCCTCCCGCCCATGAAAACCGAGAAACAAAGAATGCTCACCGGAGAACTCTACGACCCGCTCGACCCGGAGCTTTCCGCGGAACGGCGGCGGGCCCGCGATCTCTGCCAGGCTCTGAACACAACTCGCGACGAGGAGGAAACCGAGCGCGCCCGGCTGCTCCTCGAGCTCTTCGGCCGCGAAACAGGCGCATGGATTCAGCCGCCGTTTTTCTGCGACTACGGCGCGAATATCACGCTCGGCGAAAAGGTCTTCTTCAACTTCAACTGCGTCGTGCTCGACGTGATGGAAGTGCGGATCGGCTCCAACGTCCTCTTCGGCCCGGCGGTGCAAATTTATACCGCCATGCATCCGATGAGCGCCGCGGAGCGCCGCACGTGGCGCGAATTTGCGAAGCCGGTCGAAATCGGCTCAGATGTGTGGGTCGGCGGCGGAGCGATCATCTGCCCCGGCGTCCAGATCGGCTCCGGCACGGTGATCGGTGCGGGCAGCGTGGTCACGCGCGACATTCCCGCGAATGTCTTCGCGGCGGGCAATCCGTGCCGGGTAATCCGTGAACTCCACGACGACAAACCCGGCCACGTTGCGGAACGCGTGGGCTTCGCCGCTACAGGAAGGCGCTGACCGCGTCCGCGTCTTCTCGCAGGCGCGGATCGATCGGCAGGGGCGCATGCGACCTGAATTGCACGCTGAAAAGTGCGCGCCTTGCGTCGGCCTGCGCACGCCAGATTTCAGCGATTCCGCGCGTTTCCTCCTTCGCCCACTGGACGCCGGGCGTGTAGGTTTCCGGCATGTCCGCCGACTCGTTCGTCCACCTGCATCTCCACACGGAATACTCCACGCTCGACGGCGCAAATCGCGTCGGGGATGTGCTGAAAAAAGCGAAGGAATATGGGATGCCGGCGGTGGCTATGACCGACCACGGAAATCTCTTCGGTGCGATCGATTTTTACCAAAAGGCGGAGGCGGCGGGGATCAAACCGATCATCGGCTGCGAGGTCTATATGGCGCCCGGTTCCCACCTCGATAGGAAAGCATCAAGCGGCAAGGAAGCGGCGTATCACTTCACGCTGCTGGCGAAGGATTCCACGGGTTATCACAACCTGCTGAAGCTCGTGAGCATCGCGCATCTCGACGGCATGTATTACAAGCCGCGGATCGACAAAGAGCTGCTCGCCGCGCATTCGGAAGGGCTTATCGGCCTCAGCGGCTGCCTCAAAGGCGAAGTGCCGAACGCGATCATGCTCGATCAAGAGGCGAAAGGCTGGGAATTGGCGGCGGCTTATCGCGACATCCTCGGGCCGGAGAACTTCTTCCTCGAAATGCAGGACCACGGCATGGAGCAGCAGCTCAAAGTCAATCGCCTGCTGCCGAAGATGGCGAAGGATCTCGGCGTCGGATTGGTGGCCTCGAATGACGTGCATTTCCTGACTCGCGAAGCGCACGAAGCGCACGACGTGCTGATCTGCATCGGCACCGGCTCGGGCGTCACGGACGAGCGCCGCATGCATTACCTGCCCGAGCTTTACATGAAGGATGCGGCGGAAATGCGGCACCTGTTTCGTGACTTCCCGCAGGCGTGCGACAACACTCTCGCCATCGCCGAGCGGTGTGATTTGAAGATCGAGTTCGGCGTTCCGAAATACCCGAACTACACGCCGGAAAACGGGATGGGGCAGAACGAGTATCTGCGCTCCATCTGCGACGAGGGTCTGCGCAAGCGCTACGGCGAGCGCGCGATGGAAGATCCCGTCATCGCGGAACGGCTGGAGCGCGAGTTGCGGCTGCTGGAGTCGCAGGGATTCGTGAACTATTTCCTGATCGTCTGGGACTTCATTGCGTGGGCGAGGGCGCGAGGCATCCCCGTCGGTCCGGGGCGCGGTTCCGCAGCCGGCTCGATGGTCGCCTACCTGATGGGCATCACCGACATCGACCCGATCAAGTTCAAACTCCTTTTCGAGCGGTTTCTCAATCCGGAGCGTGTCTCCCCGCCAGACATCGACGTGGATTTCTGCCAGCAGCGGCGCGGTGAAGTGATCGAGTATGTGCGGCAGAAATACGGCGAGCGCGCGGTGTCGCAGATCGTCACCTTTGGCACGCTCTCGGCGAAGTCGGTGGTGCGCGACGTGGCGCGTGTTTTGGGCTGGAGCTACGGCGATGCGGACCGCATTGCGAAGATGATCCCGAGCGGGCCGGGCAACCTCGACATCACGCTCAACGGCGAGGATTTCAAGGACAAGGAAACCGGCGAGACGAAGCACAAGGCCGGCGCCGTGGACAAAA
>CAXSDZ010000176.1:0-5341 GCA_964235505.1 uncultured Chthoniobacteraceae bacterium | reverse complement strand
CCAAGCAGCTTTGGGACTACGCCACGCAGCTCGAAGGGCTCACGCGCGGCACCGGCGTGCATGCGGCGGGCGTGGTCATTTCCGACCGCGATCTTTCCGCCTACATCCCACTTACGCGCGGCAACGACGGCGGCATCGTGTCTCAGTATGCGATGGGTCCGCTGACCGATCTCGGGATGCTGAAGATGGACTTCCTCGGACTGAAAACGCTCACCGTCATCGACGACGCGGTGAAGCTGATTCACCACAAGGTTCCCGGCTTCGACGTGAATACCATCACGCTGGAAGACCAGCGCACTTTCGACCTGCTGAACCGCGGCGAAACGGTCGCGGTGTTTCAGTTGGAATCTGGCGGCATGACCGGATGGGCGCGGCAGTTCGACATTCGCGACATCGAGGATTTGAACGCGCTCATCGCGCTTTATCGCCCGGGTCCGATGGACCTCATCCCCGATTACGTGAAGCGCAAGAAGGGTCTCGCGAAAGTGAAGCCGCCGCACAAGCTGCTGAACGACGTAACGAAGGAAACGTATGGCGTGCTCATCTACCAGGAGCAGGTCATGCAGGCGGCACAGGTGATGGCCGGCTATACCCTCGGCGGCGCCGATTTGCTCCGCCGTGCGATGGGCAAAAAGGATCGCGAGAAGATGGCGAAGGAGCGCATCAAATTCCGCGAAGGCGCGGAAAAGCTGCATGGAATCGAGGCGGATGTGGCCGACGACGTCTTCGATACGCTGGAGAAATTCGCGGGCTACGGCTTCAACCGCTCGCACTCCGCGGCGTATGCGTGGGTGAGTTACCAGACCGCGTATCTGAAGGCGAACTACCCGTTGGAGTTCATGGCTGCGGTGATGAGCAACGAAGTCTCGAACACCGACAAGATCACGAATTTCGTGGGTGAGTGCGAGCGGATGGGCATTCCGATTCTCGAGCCGGACGTGAACCGTAGTTGTCTGAAATTTCAGCCGGAAGAAACGGAGGGACGCGCTCCTGTGCGTCCTACGTCGGACGTTGGAGATGGAGACACGCAGGAGCATGTCCCTCCGCCGGAAGGCATCCGTTTCGGACTCGCGGCCATCAAGAACGTCAGCGAGGTCGCGATGGAAGCGGCGATCGAGGAGCGGGGTCGCAACGGCGCGTTCGTATCTTTAGAGGATTTCTGCGGGCGCGTGGACACTAAGAAAGCGAACAAGAAAACCATCGAATCGCTGGTAAAATGCGGCGCGTTCGACTGGACGATGGTGGAGCGAGCGCAGCTCTTCTCCGAGATCGATGCCGCGATGGCGGCAGCATCCAGCGCCCACCGTGACCGCGCTTCCGGGCAGAGCTCGCTGTTCGATGTCTTTGAAGCCGCGCCCGCGCGACCAGTGAAAACCGGCGTATTCGCGGTGCCACCTTGGACGAAGGCCGAAAAGCTCGCGTTTGAAAAAGAGCTGCTCGGCTTCTACGTCACCGGCCATCCGCTCGATGAATACCGGCCCGCGCTGGAAGGCGGCAAATACGTGCCGATCGCGCAGCTCGGCGAGCAGGAGGATCGCAGCACGGCGGTCCTCGCCGGTGCGCTGACGACCGTGGAAAAGAAGTTCAGCAAAAAAGGCGGCAAGCCTTTTGCGATCGTCACGCTGGAAGACTTCACCGGCAGCCTCGAAGTGATGGTCTGGGGCGAGACTTTTGAAAAGGCGGTGCCGCATCTCGAGGTGGGCAAAGTGGTGACAATCAGCGGCCGCGTGGAGCAGCGGGACGAAGGTCCGCGCCTTTCCGCGAACGACGTGAAACCGATGAGGAAACCTGCGCCAAGCGAGCGTCCGGTGGTGCTGACGATCGACCGCTTCCATGCGACGGAGGGCGACCTTCTCACGATCCGTGACATCATTTCGCAAAGCCCCGGAAAACGCCGCGTTGAGCTGCGTTTCCGCGGCGAAGCCGGACAACAAATGCGGTTGATCCCGAGCGATGATTTTCGCATCGCGATGAGCACCGCGACGGAGGAGAAACTTGCGCCCTGGCTTGTGTGATGAGCGCTCGACACACCCCGCCGCGCTCGCGCACAACCACGTGCGATTCCACCTTGCAGCCTCCTATTTTCCTATGCTCCTGACCGACGAACAGACCCAAAAAGTAGCCGAGTGGATCGAAGCCGGCGCGAAGCTCTCCGAAATCCAGGACCGGCTCGGCAACGAGTTCGGAGTTCGCATGACGTATATGGATGCGCGGATGCTGGTGGACGATTTGAAGCTGACTCCGAAGGAAGCGGCCGAGCCGGAAAAGCCTGTGCCGGACGCGGCGGATGGACCCGGGCCGGGTGCGCAGCCGCCTGGAGTGCCCGGCGAGGCGGGGCTCGCTGTGGAACCGCCCGCGGCTGGCGGGCGCGTGAACGTGTCGGTCGATCAAATCACGCGTCCCGGGGCGATGGTGAGCGGGAAGGTGACGTTCAGCGACGGGCAGAGCGCCGAGTGGTATATGGACCAGACTGGGCGCCTCGGACTTGTCGCGGCGCAGCCCGGTTACCGCCCGCCCGAGGCGGATGTGGCGGAGTTCCAAGTGGCGCTGGATCGCGAGCTGGTGAAGCTCGGAATGTAACCCGCCGGGGTGCGTCAGTATTCCCGCGCCAGCAGGTGGTCGGCGATCTCGCGCAGGCGATCCGCACCGCGTCCGAGCGGCGCGAGGGCGGCGTGGGCGGCGGCGGTCAGGCGTTGCGCTTCGGTGCGCGATCGATGCAGGCCGAAGAGCGCGGGATAAGTGGCTTTCGTCGCGGCGACATCTTTGCCGGCGGTCTTGCCGAGCTTTTCCGTGGTCTGCGTGACGTCAAGGATGTCGTCGATGATCTGAAAGGCGAGGCCGAGCGTTTGTCCAAAATCGGTGACTGCCCGCAGTTTTGCGTCCGCCGCATTTGCGCTCATCGCGCCGAGCCGGATCGAGGTGGTGAGCAGCGCGGCGGTCTTCGCTTGGTGGATGAACTTGAGCTTCTCGCGCGTGATCTTTTTGCCTTCGCCTTCGAGGTCCAGCACCTGTCCAGCGATGAGCCAACGGCTGCCGGAACTTGTCGCAAGTTCGCTGATGAGCACCGGCATCTTGTAGCGCGCTGACGGCACGGCTTGGGCGAGGATTTCAAATGCGATCGTGAGCAGCGCGTCGCCCGCGAGCACGGCGATGCCTTCGCCAAAGACCCTGTGGCTCGTGGGCCGGCCGCGGCGCAGATCATCATCGTCCATGCACGGGAGATCGTCGTGGATGAGCGAATACGTGTGGATGCACTCCACCGCGCACGCCGCGGGGAGCGCCTGCTCCGCAGTGCCTCCGCACGCTTCCGCCGCTGCAATCGCGAGGATCGGGCGCAGCCTTTTGCCCCCGGCAAAAAGGCTGTAGCGCATCGCGCGGTGGATGGTGGGCGGCTTGGCGGTGGCCTTTGGGAGAAAGCGCTGGAGCGCGCGTTCGATCACGGTTTGCTGCTCGCGGAGATATGGCTGGAGGCCCATGCGGGCGCGGAGAGTAGGAGGGCGCCCCCGCAGGTTCAAAGCGGAAAGTGCGGGCGTGCTCGAAGTGCGACGCCGGCTCGCTTTGCGCTCACGCTTTTCGCCCGAGCAGCCCCGCGACGCCCTTCCAGATGCCGGTCGCATCCGCGCCCTGGAGCAGCCCTTCCTGCCAAGCTCCGACTTCTCGCTGCAGCTCGGAAACCTCGCTGTGCCGCTCATTCGATTCGGAGCTGAGCGCGCGGATCACCACGGCGGCGAGATGCTCCGGGATGCGACCGCCGGGGCAGTGCGGCAGCGGGCTGCGCTGGCGGGTCGCAGGATTCGGGATGAGGCCGGTGAGGATCTGCCCGAGCAGCTCGGTTTCATCCGCACCGGATACGGGATCTTGCAGCGCGAGGATGCGGTAGAGCACCGCGCCGAGCGCGTAGATATCGGTGCGCGCCTCCAGCGAGCCGAGCGATCCGGTGGCCTGTTCCGGCGTGGTGGCGGCGGAAAGCGATGGGATCGTGTCAGTCTCCGGGGCTCGGACGCACGGGGGCGCGGACCTGCTGCGGCTGTCCGCAGTCGCACCCACTTTCGCAAGACCCCAGCCGGTCACGAACACCTCGCCGAAAGCGCCGACCATGACGCGCTCCGCCTGCAGCGCGCAATGCACCACCCCTCGTGAATGCGCGAACGCGACGGCGTCGCACGTCTTTTGGAAGACCGTGAGCAGATTCGCCAGATTCCATCGGTCCGCAGTGGCGCGATTGCCCGCGAGCAGCGCGTCCAGGATGTCTGCCAGCGTTTCGCCTTCCACAAAACGCGTGGTGTAAAAGAGCCGGCTGCCTTCATCCACGCTGAGCTCGTAGATGGGCGGGATGTTCGGGTGCTGGAGCTGGCTGGTGATCTGCGCTTCGCGCACAAACCGCAGCACCTGCGCCGCGGCGGCCTGGCTTTCCGGCAGCATCACTTTGATCGCGACGGCGCGGTCGAGTGAAGTGTCGTGCGCTTCGTAGATGACGCTGGTGCTGCCTTGCACGACCAGCTCACCGAAATTGTAGCGGCCGGCGCGCAGAAAGCCGGCGGGCAGGTGGTCGAACACGCTGGCGGGGAGTCCGCCACGTTGAAACTCGAGAGTGCATTCGCCGAGCTCGATCGCATCGCTCAGCGCCACCGGGGTCAAGCCGTGCGCGGGCTCACCATTGACGAAGGTGCCGTTCGAGCTGCCGAGATCTTCGACGTAGATCTCCGACTCGCTCACCACCGTGAGCCGCGCGTGCTGCCCGGAGACGGATGCCTCCTCCAGTGCGATCTCATTTCTCCGGTCCTGCCCGATCACATATTGCCCGCGGCGCAGCAGACAACGCGCGAGCGGCAGGCCGGAATGGCGAACGATGGCTTCAAACTGGCGGCGGGAGGAGGGGGGCATGGCTGCGCGGAAGAATAGCAAGGCGCGAACCACGCAAAGGTCCCGAATGACGGCCGGGGGAAGAAGCACCGCCTTGCCTGCTTCGCCCAGTGCCGCGGCGGACGAAAGCCTCCGGGCACTCCACACACGATGCGCACCGCCGAGCAGTTCATCGATCCGTAGCGTCAACCGCGGCTGCACTCGAAACGCCTGACTACGCGCAGATGGCAAGACTGTCGCCAGCGTCCCCTCGGCATCCAGGCTCTCCGCTTCCTCCGCCGGAGACTTCCAGCAGTGCGGAAACGGCGGCCATTCCTGCCTGCTCCGCCCGCCCGCCAAGTTATCCAAAGCGAAAGTCGTTTGGGTCGGTCATCTCGGAGGGACGCGCTCCTGCGCGTCTTTCCGCAGGCTCGCACTCCGAGGACGCGCAGGAGCGCGTCCCTCCGCGCACCCCCTTTAGCTTACGCAAACGAGGACC
>CAXSDZ010000175.1:7412-10216 GCA_964235505.1 uncultured Chthoniobacteraceae bacterium | reverse complement strand
ATCTCCATGACGCAGGACGGCCGCCCCTTCGCATGGCTAAATCCCTCGCGCGATCCCACGCTGCTCCTCGTCCTCGCCTACAGCGTCCGGCGCCTGCCGTATGTCGTCCGCTCCGCCGTCGCCGGCCTCCAGCAGACCAGCGTCACCTTGGAAGAAGCGGCGCAAAATCTCGGCGCTTCGCCGCTGCGCGTGCTGCGCCGGATCACGCTGCCACTCGTCACCGCCAATCTGCTCGCCGGCGGCCTGCTCGCGTTTTCCTTCGCGATGCTGGAGGTGAGCGACTCTCTCATCCTCGCGCAAAAGCAGCAGCACTATCCGATTACGAAAGCGATCTACGAACTCTTCCAGCTCCTCGGCGAAGGCCGCTTCGTCGCCTCGGCGCTCGGGGTGTGGGCGATGGTCTTTCTGGGCATCACGCTCTTCGCCACGAGCAGGTTGCTGGGGAGGAAACTCGGCGCGCTGTTCCGGGTGTGAGCGGGTGCTCTCTGACTAAAATGCGGGCAGTTTCATCCAGCGCCGCAGGATGACGCCCGCAGCGCCAAGGGCGCGGCCTTATACCAGCCCGGTGCAACGCCCTAGGGAAAGGCCCCAGCGCTGAAAGCGCGACTCATAATCATTTGCGAGATGCGCTTCATCAGCGAGTGCGGAATGAACCGCGCCTTCAGCGCTCGCGCGCATTTTGCATTCATTCCTGGGGCGTTGCCCCAGGCTGGCATGAGGCTGCGCCTTTGGCGCGGAAGGCGACGCGCAGCGGGTGTGGCTGGATCACGCCAGCAACCATTTCAAACTCACTCCGCCGGCGGCTTCACCTCGCGCACCACGGTGCCGTGCGCGTCGCTCAGGATCAGGATCGCGAGCTTCTCCACTTCGCCGATCTCGCGCGGGCGGAGCATCTGGTGATCGAAGCCGGTGCCGCCGCTCCCAGCATTGTCTGCCGGCATCGTGTGCGGCGGCTCGGCGGCATCCGCACTCGAATTTAAGCTTGCGTAATCGAACCGCCCACGCAGGTCCGTGTAGCCATCCTTGAAAAAGCGCACCTGCCCGTTCTTCAAGCGCGCATAGACTTTCACATACGCCTTCGACACCGCCTGGTTCGCAGCCGCCTCGCGCACTTCGAGACGCCCGTAGTTCTCCGCGAGCGTGAGCTTCAGGGAACTCGCGTGGTGCGCCTGCGCCTTGCGCTGACCCGCGCCGAGGATCTCCACGAGCACGTTTGCACGCTGAAACTCTGCGGGCAGCGGCACGTCCAGCGTGTCCTGCCCGTCCGGCAGCGCCTGCCGCATCGTCTTCGTCGGCGTGATGATCGAGAAGCGGGTCGAGGTAAAAGTTCACCGTCACTTCGCGCAGATTCCGCCATGTGAGCGCGATCCGCTGCTCCTCGATTTTAAAGTCGAACGTCGGCTCCGTGGTCGCGAGCTGCGCCTGCTGCACATCACGCGCACCGGCGCTGCTTTCCGCTCCCGAGATCTTCCCGTCGCGCGGCGCGGCGGCTTTGCCTTCGATCTCATCGAGCTGCGCCAGCACCTCCGTGAAAAGCTTGCGCCAGCGCTCCACCGGCTCCCCGGCGTGCTGGCTGGCGATGCCGCGCGCTTCGGCGAGCTGCTCTTCATAAAAGGCCGCGTAGCAGCGGAAATAGTCGTGCTGGAGCCGCGTCGGCAGCGCTTCCGCCGGGATCGCATGAAGGCGGGCGAGTGCCTCCTCCACGCGATCCTGCGCGAAGAGGTAATAAACCACGCTCATCCCATCCGCCGCATCCAGCGCTGGTCGGTGCGCCAGGATGCGCAGCAGCGCCTGGTATTGCCCGCGCAGCGCGGGATTCACGATCTTGTTTTCGCTGCCGAGCCGGTGCGTGCGCTGATTGATCAGCGGCGCATATTCCAGGTGCTCGTAAGCGTGGCGCTCCGTCGGATCGATCGTCAGCAGCGGCGACTGGAGCGCCGGTCCACACTCGCGGAGGAAGTCGTCGCGATGCCGCAGCCACTTCACCAGCGCGCCGCGGTCGCCGTGCAGCACGGCATACGAATAGATCGTGTCATTCCAGACGTGCCGCTTTTCCAGCACCGCGATGATGCGGCGGAAAAAGTCCGCGCTCGCCCGCACGCGCCACGCGATCTTTTCCAGCGCCACTCGTCCGAGGTTGTGCGTGTCGAGAAAAGCGAACACCTCCTCGTCGCTGCCGTATTGCGACACGTATTCCCACGAAGTGGTGTCGATCTGCGAAAGCTTGCGCACGACGGTGAATGCCAGCGGCTTCCCTGCTTCGCCCGCCGCCCCGGTGCGCGCTGCGCCCAGCGCCTTTCCATCGGCGGAAACGTGCGCCGGGTAATGTGCGAAGGGCGCTTCGCCGGGCACGGGGAAGTAGAAGAAATACTCCAGCGTCTGCGTCGTATAAGGCTCCAGCCGCAGCCGCTTCGAGTCCGTCGGCTTGCTGCCGAGCACCGGCAGCGCACCCTGCGGGATTTGCAGCAGCAGCTCGATCTTGCGCGGCGACGAAGTCGGGTTCGTGACCACCACGTTTGCGCCATACACCACGCCGGAGAGGAACTCATCCGTCACGTATTTGTCGAACCGCTCCGCCCCTTCCTGCCGGTAACGATCGGACTGCCGGAAGAAGTTTTCGCTCACCAGCAGCTCCGTCTGGCCGGGCGCGGCTTCGGCGGATGCGATCTCTTTGTGAAAGACCAGCGCTGCGCCGCCCGCGGTGAAGGTGAACTGCGCGCCCTCCGCCAGCGTCGTGTGCTTCGGCGCTTCAAACGGGAGATCGAGCACGCCAAGCGCGAGCATCATTTCCGCAAAAGAGTGCG
>CAXSDZ010000175.1:0-7402 GCA_964235505.1 uncultured Chthoniobacteraceae bacterium | reverse complement strand
ACTTCCGCGCTCTGCTGCTCTAGCCGCAGCGAGTAATAATTGTTCTCCGCCCATTCCTTGGTCGGCCCGATCTGCCGGTAATAGGCGCGCGTCTGCTCGCGCATGAGCCTTACCTCGGCCTCGCCAAAGTTGAGGGCGCTGTAGGCGAAATTTTCCCTCCCGAGCGGCGCCGAGGCGCTAGGCTTAACAACCCTCCCCGACTTGGCCTTACTGAGACCAGCATCCCAAAACGTTCCTTCTGACGCGGTGTTCACGTCGAGTTTGCTCGTAGCGTCGTCAGTCCACATGCCGCGTCCCGCTGCGGCACCGGGCTCCAAAGCCGCTTCTTGTTCTGGCTTTCGTCCGCGCGCTGTGGCGGCGCTTGAGCTACCTGCTGCCAGCGACTCCGACAGAGCGTCCAAACTGGGAAGCGCCGGGTGCGGGGCAGGGCTCGCGGGATCGGCACGAATCTGCCCTGCGACAAGGCTCATGGCCGCGTCAGCAGCTTCCTTTGCCAGACCAAACATCCCTGCTTCGCCCTCCGACAGCGCCCTTCCGCGCAATGCCGTTTCAAACAGCGCATCCTCCCGCTCCGGGTCCGGCGGCAGCAACTCCCACTTCTCACGCACATGCCGCGCGGTGGCCGCGGCTTCCGCCGGCAGCCGCCGCCCGAGCAGCGCCCGCTCGGCCATGTTGAGACGCGCGTAAGCCCACGGCTCCAGGTAACGCTTCAAGTCGCTCCCGAGCAGATACTCATCGAGAAAGGTCTTGTCTTTTTTGTTGCGCAGGGAAGGCGCGATGACCTTCTCAAAAAATGCCGGGTCTTTGCGCGAAAGGAAAAAGTTCAGCTCGTGACAGGCGAACTCTGAATACCTCGCGCGCTTCTCGTCCTCACCAAGCTTTGGCCACCCGAGCACCCACGCGAACTTGGCCAGCGTCGCGTCCTTGCTCAGCGTCTGGAAGAGCGAAAACACCGACGCGAGCGAGTCGTAGGTTTCCATTTCCGAAGTGCGCACATCCGCCACCGTGAGCGTCTGCCCCGCCGTGAGCACCGTCGTTTTGCGATGCTCGGAGAAGGGCTTCTGCGGATCGAGATTCCGCGTGAGCCGCCGGTCACGAAACGCCGTCAGCTTTTCCGGCAGCGCCACCGTCCGCCCGGCCGCGCTGCTCAAATCTTCCGCGTAAATCTCCACGAGTTGCCGATCCCCCAGCGCCTTTGCATCGATGCGGACGACGCCATTCGCATCGGGCACGAGGTTATAAAACGCGGGCGCGGCGTTCGCGAGGAAATCGAGATTGTTGCCGAAATCCGGTTCATCACCGGCGACCACGGATTTGAACTCACTCGACACTGCTGCCGCTTCCGGCTTCGCTTCCTTATCTCCCGCCGATCGACGCAGCGCCTGCGCGCGCTGGAGCACTTGCTCCGCGACATCTGTCGCGCGGCGCTCCCACGGATGGAGCAGCAAACCTGGGCGCGTGAGCTGATTGCCCGGAAACGTCTTCGTGTAGCGACGCTCCAGGATGTAGCGGTATTCGTCGCCGATCTCACGTCCTGAGTTGTAGAGATTTGGACGGCGCGCGGACTCGGCGCTGCCCGGCGTGAAGCGCTCGAAATTGGCGAACGCATCCGCATGCTCGGCGTCTGCAAGGAATCGCAGCGCGGCCACATGGACGCGGGTGAACGGGTTCACGTTGCGAAGCTGCACGACGATCGCCTCGCCCTGTGCCTGCACGGAGGCGATTTGCAAAAGCGCAGGTGCGCGCACCTCGAGTCGCCGCGCGTCGGAAACCAGCCAGTTTCGCACCGGTTTGCCGGCCGTGACGCGGATTTCGATCGCGTCCTCGCGGTCGCGCAAATGCAACGTGTAATCCCCGGGCGGAAGTCCGCCGATTTCCAGCATTCCATCCCGCGCGAAAAGTGCGGCGAATCGGTCGGCGACCAAAGTGTCGCCGCGCTTTTCAAACAGCGCCGCGTCCTCGCGCTTCACCGCGCCAGCCGCGCCAAACCACGGCACGGTGATCGACTCGCCTTCATGCACGTGGATCGCTTCGGGGCGAATGGCGAAGTCTCTCCCGGAGATCTTCCAATTGCGCCCATTCCTATTCGGCACTTCCCACCGCACCGACGCGATCTCCACCAATGCGCCGAGCGCGATGCGGCCTCGGTCATCGGTCCGCAAGGAGACGGAAATGTCGTTGTCAAAGCTGCGATGGTGGAAGCGCAGGGTGACGGTCTGATCCGGCAAAGGCTCACCGTTTTTCCCGAGCTGCTCGAAAACGTAACCGTCCGCAAACCGGCTCAGGTGCCCGTCGCGCGTCGCATCCGTTTTGTCTATGCCGTTCACATTCCAAGTGTCGGACGCGCCGAGGTCTTCCTTCTGCCCGCCCGCGCTGAGCTTTTCCACCTTCGCAGTGAGCGTCGCCGTCATGCGCGCGAGGCGCTCGGGCACTTGAAAGGTGTGGGTGAGGACCTTGGCAGGATCGAGCTTCACGTCGGCGATCTCGGTCGTCGTGGAGACGCCATCGAGCGTGGTGGCGGTGAGCGTGAGCTTGCGCTCTTTGAGCAAGTCCAACGGCATCATCGCATCGCCGAGCAGCAGCGCCGTGCGGATGATGAGCGTCGCTTCCTTGCCTGCGATGAGCTGCTCGCGCTCGAGGTAGAATTGCGCGTCGAGCCGATAGTTTTCCTCGGGATGCTGGAAGCTGGCGAGCGTGGCAAAGGTGCCAGCCGCGTCGGCGAGGATCAGCGGCTTTTCGCCAGGCTGCGTGGTGAAGGGGACGACGATGCGTCCGGTCTTCGCGTCGGCAGTGTATTTGCGGCCTTCCAGCCAGACGGCGGCAGCGGGGACAGGCGTGTGCGTTTCGTCCAGGACCGTGAGCATCGGGCCGGCGGGGCCAGTCTGCGTGAGGACGCTCCACTGCCCCTTGCGCACCAGCGCGCGGCTGCTTTTTCCTCCGCCGATGAACTCGATCATCCACGCGCCGCGCTTCCCCTTCATCTCGGGAAACTCGATCTTCCGCGCCGTGCGGCGGAAGGGGCTGCTGCCCGCGGCATCCTCGAAAGTGAGCGTGCGCTCGGCGTTTGCGATGAGGCCGTCGAGGTTCAGGTCGGTGTTGAGCTGGCGGCCTTGCGTGAGGAAAAATGAAAGCGTGTTGAGCTCGTAAATCTTCACGAGCAGCTTCGGCACGTTTTTCACGAAAAGCTCCAGCGACACGTCGTCCGCGGGCTGGTGGAACTGCGGATTGGCCGGCGCGAAATCGACATCGACGCGGTCTTTCAGCGCTTGGAAAGCCGCGGGCGAAAGCAGCGCTGCCCACTGCTGTGGATCGCCGACTCCAGCGGTAATCTTTGCCTCGGCGAAAACCGGCTTCAGCCACGTGTCGCGGACATATACAGCGAACGGCTCCCACGCGGGCTCGTCTTTGAAAAGCTGGAGAAAGTATTCGCGCACGAGCGGCTCGTCGGAGCCGATCGGCGGTGCGGAAACGAGCACTTCGCTGAGGTCCGCGTTGAAATCAACCGGGTGCTCCGCGCGCGTCGTTTCACGGAGATACTCGGGCCGCACGTAAGGCAGTCGCCGCGGCAGCTTGAGGTATTCGACGAAGCGCGCCTTGTCGTAGATGCCGCGCTTCCGATCGTGATCGAGCCGGGCGTAGAGCAGGCCGGCTTTCAGCGTGTTGAAAGCGGGGCTGAGGTTCTTTGCATACGCCCAGAGCCGGTCTAGCCACGCCTCACGCTCGGCGGCGTTGAACTCCGCGTCCACGTCCGCGCCCGGCGCGAGCTTCTTCAAACGCGTGAAGACGAACGCCTGGTCTTCAAACAGAGTCGGGATCAGCTTGGCCAACGCGTCGAGCTGCTCCGGCAGCAGCGCGCGGTGGATGACGTGTTCGCCAAAGCCTTTGCTTTCCACGGTTTGCAGGTCAGCGGCGATGAGCTCCACGAGGCCGGGCAGGTCCGGCCATTGGATCTTGGAAAGCAACGCGCGGCGCTGCGCGCCGGAGAGTTTCGCCTTCTGCCGCACGAGGTCTTCCAGCGCGGGCAGTTGGAAGCTCGCGAGGTCGTCGGAGTTCATCAATGCCTCCTGCTGAAAGCGCTCACGCGAAATCCACTCGGGATTTAGCGCGGTCGGCAGATCCGGCTTTTGATCCCGCGCTTCCTGCTGGTGATTGAACTCCAGCTTCAGCCGGTCCCTGAGGAACTTTAGCGTCGCCTGCGGGTCCGCATCGAAGCTCAGCAGCGCCTCGCGATTCTCGATGATCCGCCGCCGCTGCGAATTCGCAAACCGCACCGCCCACCCTTCCATCGTGGTCTTCAGCTTCGCGAGCTGGCGCGTGTTTTGGAAATGCAGTGCGTGGTAAAAATAGAACTCCTCGCTCCCCGGCACGAGCTGCCCGAGCACCTGCTCGCGGTCCGCCGCGAGCGCAAACTTTTCGACAAAGCCGATCTCGTTTTCCGCCCGCAGCGTCGCGGCAAGTGTGAGTGCAAGGAGGAGGGTGAGGGGCGTTTTCATCAGGTCGAAGCAGAGCGGTGAGTGGTGCGCGGCAAATGCAACGTAGCAGCCGACGTGAGGAGTCTCCATCTTTGCCCCGCGGCTTCCAAAGATTGGAGCCTCCTCACGTCGGCTGCTACGCGGCTACGAGGCAGACGGATGACGCTCAACGTTCCTTAGACGCGCGCATCGCATCCGGTTGCGAATCCTTCCGGTGAGCGCCCGGCGCGCTGCCTCCCACTAGCCAGAGTCTCATGGCCACCTTCCGCAATCTGCACGACTGGAATCTCTCCGCCACCGAAGCCATCGCGCTCCAGCAGCGGCTGCGCGGCCAAGTCCGCATCGAGCCGCTCGCTGTGCCCAATGCGGAGCCGGTGTAGCGGCGACTCTGTCCGGCTCTCAAGCCGGACGTGCCGCCTGCATACAGGGATGGCACCGCAGCGCATTCAAACCACAGATCACACAGATGGGAATGGATAGATTTGGATAGAACGCGCTGCGATTTCCCCACCCTCTCTCCTGCTCCGTGTCATCTGTGCGATCTGTGATTATTCCCGCTACGCGCCATCCGCGGTTTGCTCCGCCTTCGCGCAAGCCGAGTCCCCAGGCGGCACGTTCTGCTTGAGCGCAGCACAGAGCCGCCTCCCAGAACTTTACGCCAGCACGCCTTTCACCACGTGGGCGTCCTCCACGCCGGTGAGCTTTTGATCGAGACCCTGAAACTTGAAGTTCAGCCGCCGGTGATCCACGCCCATGCAGTGCAAAATCGTGGCGTTCAGGTCGCGCAGATGCACCGGGTTTTCGACGGCGTTGTAGGAATAGTCATCCGTCTCGCCGAAGACCGTTCCGCCTTTTACGCCACCACCGGCCATCCACATGCAGAAGTTCTTCGGGTGGTGATCGCGGCCGTAGTTGTCCTTCGTCAGCGTCCCTTGGGAATAGACCGTGCGGCCAAATTCGCCGCCCCAGACAACGAGCGTATCGTCGAGCAGACCGCGTTGTTTGAGGTCCTTGATGAGCGCGGCGCTGGCCTGATCGACATCCATGCACTGCGCCCGGATTTCATTCGGCAGATTTCCGTGCTGATCCCAACCGCGATGCAGGATCTGCACGCAGCGCACCCCGCGCTCCACGAGCCGCCGCGCCAGCAACGCGCTCGCCGCATAGGTGCCGGACTTCTGCACATCCGGGCCGTAGAGCTCGATCGTCTCCTTCGATTCACTCGAGATATCGGTGAGCTCCGGCACGCTCGCCTGCATGCGGAAAGCCATCTCGTATTGCGCGATCCGCGTCTGCGTCTCGGGATCGCCGAAGCGTTGAAAAGCGCCTTCATTCAGCTTGCCGAGCGCGTCGAGCATTACGCGCCGGTCGTCGCGACTGACGCCGGGCGGGTCTTTGATGAAGAGCACTGGATCGCCCTGCGCCCGCAGCGCCACACCCGCGTATTTCCCGGGCAGAAATCCACTCGACCACATGCGGGTGAAAAGCGCCTGCGCGTTCGCCTTCGAGCTCCAGCTCGGCGTGAGCACCACGAATGCAGGCAAGTCTTCATTCTCGCTGCCGAGTCCGTAGGTGACCCACGAGCCGAGCGACGCTTTACCCGGCAGCTCGCTCCCCGTCATCAGGTAAGTGCAGGCCGGGTCGTGGTTGATCGCCTCGGTGTGCATCGTTTTGATGAGCGCGATGTCGTCCACAATCCCCGCGGTGTGCGGGAGCAATTCACTCACCCACATCCCGCTCGCTCCGTGCTGCGCGAACTTGAACATCGACGGGGCCACCGGCAGCCGCGTTTGGCCGCTGGTCATGGTGGTGATGCGCTGGCCCTTGCGGATGGATTCCGGCAGATCTTTGTCGAACTGCGCGGCGAGTCCGGGCTTGTAATCGAAAAGGTCGAGCTGGCTCGGCGCACCGTTCATGTGCAGGTAGATCACCCGCTTCGCTTTTGGCGCAAAGTGCGGCAGCCCCGCGAGTGCCGGATGCACGCCGGAGCCGTAGTTGTCTTCCGAGCCGAGCGCGCGTGAGCCCGTCAGCCACGGCAGTGAAAGCGCACCGAGGCTCAGACCAGCAGAGCGGAAGAATTGGCGACGTGTTTGGTGAAGGGCGAAGTCGTGGAGGGGATTCATAAACGCAGCTCAGCTCAGTTCTTCGTCACTGTCTCATCCATGTTCAGCAGCACATTGGCGACCATCGTGTAGGCCGCGAGCTCGCTGGGATTCAGCTCGGCGCGTGGCTTGGATTCGCCGACAGCCACCGCCAGCTTTGCGGCCTCCGGATTCGCGACGTAGCGGGCGAGTTGCTTGTCAAAGGCGTCCTTCAAAACGCCGCGCTCCATTTCGATCGGGCGGCGCGCGGTAACGATGCGGAAACCGTGCGCAATGCGCTCCTCCGGCGTCCCGCCCTCGCTCATCATCCGCTCGCCGAGCGCGCGGGCGGCTTCCACGTTTTGCACGTCGTTCATGAGCAGCAGAGCTTGGAGCGGCGTGTTCGAGCGTTCGCGGCGGATGCAATAGCTCTCGCGGCTGGGCGCGTCGAAGGTCGTCATGGATGGCGGCGGCGCGGTGCGCTTCCAGAAGGTGTAGATGCTGCGCCGATACAGTGCGCTGCCGTGGTCCTGCACGTAGTCGTGCGTGTTCGAGCCAACGAAGCCGACCGGCTCCCAAATCCGCTCGGGCTGATACGGCTTGACCCCTTTCCCGCCGATCGCCGGATCGAGCAGGCCGGAGACGAAAAGTGCGCCGTCGCGCACGGCTTCGGCATCCAGCCGGAAGCGCGGTCCGCGCGCAAGCAGGCGATTTTCGGGATCGGCCTCGATCAGCGCTGGGGTGGCGCGCGAATCCTGCCGATAGGCGGCACTCGTGACGATGAGCCGCACGAGCGCTTTCATGTCCCAGCCGAGGGAAAGTTGAGCGTTGGGAGTTGAGCATTGAGCG
>CAXSDZ010000174.1:1150-10343 GCA_964235505.1 uncultured Chthoniobacteraceae bacterium | reverse complement strand
TCTCTTGGCGTCGCTTCGCGACTTATTTGTCGCTCCACGCCCTCACGTCCTCACGTCCTCACGCCCAACGGCCCAAGCTCAACGCTCCACACTCAACGCTCCACGAGCTTCCCCCACACCGGGGTTGATTTGAGCCGCGGGACAGGGAAAAGTTCCCCTCAAGCCATGACCTGCGACGTCTGCAAGAAGAACCAAGCAACCGTCTTTCTGACTCAGATTGTCGAGGGAAAGATGCAGAAGGTAAATCTCTGCGAGTCGTGCTCGAAGGAAAAGGGTGTCACCGATCCGACTGGGTTTGCACTGGCCGATCTGCTGTTGGGCCTCGGCGCAGCGCAGGAGATGGAGCGCGGCGGTGGTGGCGTGCAGCGCTGCACGGTGTGCGGCTTTTCGCAGGCGGACTTCAAGAAGACCGGGCGGCTCGGCTGCGCGGCCTGCTACGAGACGTTTTCGGACGGCTTGCAGTCGCTTTTGAAAGGGATGCACAAGGGGACCACGCACGCAGGCAAGATCCCCACGCGCCAGCAGCGTTCGCTCGCCCGCGAGCAGGAGCTGAAGGATCTGCACCACGGCCTGCGGAAGGCGGTGTCGGAGGAAGATTACGAATCAGCGGCGCAGCTCCGGGATCAGATCCGGGCGATGGATGTGCCGGGGTAGGCGCGCCACTGAAGAAATGCTGGACGACAAACGAGCCATGAGCACCAAACAATTGATTCTCGATGCGATCCATCGCCTGCCCGACGACGCAGATTTTGTGGATGTCAGCGATGAGATTGCGCTCTTGGCTGCGTTGCGTGAAGGCGATGAAGCTCTCGCTGCGGGTCAGGTTCTCGCGAATGACGAGATGAAGCGGAGGATCGAATCGTGGCTTACCGAATAATCTGGACGGAACCCGCTTCACGGGACGTGGAGGAAACTGTGCGCTATCTTCGCCGCCGAGACCGGCTGGCTGCCGCAGCGGTGGGACGTGGCATTTTTCAGCGCGTGCAAATTTTGACGGAGTTTCCGCAGACCGGGAGCGTGCTCGAGCAGCGCGACGATCCTTCGTGGCGCAAGCTTGTCTTCAAAAGTTGGCTGATCGCGTATCGCGTGCTGTCGGATCAGGAAGTCATCGCCATTCTCCGCGTCTGGCACTGCGCGCGCGGCGAGATTCAGCTATAGTTTTCCCTGCCATGCCCATCCACAACATCCTCACCAATCCAGGCGAATGGCTGCGCGGCGAAGGGCCGCACCACCAGATCGTCATTTCCTCTCGCGTGCGGCTCGCGCGGAACTTGAAGAACTTCGCCTTTCCTGGCTGGGCCAAGAAAACCGAGCGGCTGCAGATCCTGGAGACGATCAAGCCGCGCGTGGAAGAGCTGCCGGAGATGCAGGACGCGCACTCGGTTTATTCGCAGGATCTCTCGGCTTTGGAAAAGCAGGTGCTCGTGGAGCGCCACCTTATCTCGCGCGAACACGCGGCCAAAGGCGTCGGATCGGCAGTCGTGATGAACAAGCGCCAGACGCTCTCCATCATGGTGAATGAGGAGGACCACATGCGGATGCAGGCGATCCGTTCGGGACTTCAGCTCAAGCAAACCTTCAAGCTGATCGACAAGGTGGACACGGAGCTGGAAGGGCAGCTCGACTTTGCCTTTCACCCGCAGCTCGGCTACCTCACCGCCTGCCCGACGAATGTCGGCACCGGGATGCGCGCGTCGGCGATGGTGCATCTGCCTGCGCTGGTGCTCGGCGAGCAGATCAATCAAGTCATCCAGGCCGTGAACAAGATCGGCCTCGCGGTGCGCGGGCTCTATGGTGAAGGGACGGAAGCGCTGGGGAATCTCTTCCAGGTTTCCAACCAGACCACGCTTGGCGAGAAGGAAGAGGAGATCATCAACCGGCTCAACAAGGTCATCGAGCAGATCATCGAGCACGAGCAAAACGCGCGGCAGATGCTGGTGCAAAAGAAGCCCACGACGCTGCTCGACCACATCGGGCGCGGCTACGGCGTGCTGCGACACGCCTACTCCATGAACTCGAAGGAGGCGCTGAACCTTTTGAGCTTCATGAAGCTCGGCATCGACCTCGATTTCTTCCCGGAGCAATGGCGCGTGCCGATCGACGAACTCTTCATGGAGACGCAGCCCGCGCACTTGCAGAAAGGCTCGCAGCAAAAGCTCGCTGCCGAAGAGCGCGACGCCCTGCGTGCCGAAATCATCCGCGAAAAGCTGCGGGACTTCCCGACGCCGGACGTCAGCAAAGCAAACCGGCCGAGCAGCGACGGGCCGCAGGTTGCGTAAGCGCTTAGGAGAACACCGCAGCTAGGTCTGCGGTGACGCCCGTGACGGGATCGGTGGCGAGGCGCAAGGATTGAACGGTGCGACCTGCGCCCTGTCTGAAATGGGCTCGGGAAATCCTGTTCGGATGGCCTTTTCTCACGAGATGACACGCAGGCCGCTTGCGGCTTGTGGGCATACGCGCCAGATTGCCATCGTCGCCGAAGCTCTGTAGGCGCTCGGCAGCAGAAACGGGAACCCAGGGCGACCCAGAAAAATGATGAACAACTTCACTCCACGCGCACAACAGGTCCTCGCCCTCGCTCGCAAAGAGGCGGACCGTTTCAACCACAACTATGTGGGCACCGAACATCTCCTCCTTGGGCTGATCAAGCTCGGGCAAGGGGTGGCGGTCAACGTCCTCCAGAAAATGGGACTCGACTTGGAAACTGTCCGGATGGAGGTCGAAAAACAAGTCGGCTCCGGGCCCGAGACCAAGATGGTCGGCAACATTCCTTACACGCCGCGCGTCAAGAAGGTGCTCGCGCTCGCCGGCAAGGAAGCCAAGTCGCTCAACCACTCTTACGTCGGCACCGAGCACATCCTGCTTGGTCTGCTGCGCGAGGGCGAAGGCGTCGCGGCGCGCGTGCTGAAGAATCTCGAAGTCGATATCGAGCGCACCCGCAACGAGATCCTCAAGGAACTCGATCCGAACTTCACTCCGCCGGATGGCGAAGGCGAGCAACAGGAGACAAACAGCGGCAGCGGCAAAAAGGACGTGAAAACGCCTGCCCTGCGCGCCTTTGGCCGCGACCTCACGGAACTCGCGAAGAAAGGCGAGATCGACCCGGTCATTGGGCGTGAAAGCGAAATCGAACGCGTGATTCAGGTCCTCTGCCGTCGCACCAAGAACAACCCGGTGCTGATCGGCGAAGCCGGCGTGGGGAAAACGGCGATCGTGGAAGGCCTCGCGCAGGAGATCGCCGGCGGCAATGTGCCGGAGCTGCTGCGGGACAAAAAGGTCATCACCCTCGACCTCGCGCTCATGGTCGCGGGCACGAAATACCGCGGTCAGTTTGAAGAGCGCATCAAAGCGGTGATGGATGAGATCCGGCGCACCAAGAACGTCATCCTTTTCATCGACGAGCTCCACACAATCGTAGGCGCGGGCTCGGCGGAAGGGGCGATGGACGCGAGCAACATCATCAAGCCGGCGCTTAGCCGTGGCGAGATGCAGTGCGTCGGCGCCACCACGCTGAATGAGTATCGCAAATACATCGAGAAGGACTCCGCGCTGGAGCGCCGTTTCCAGCAGGTGAAAGTGGAAGCGCCGAGCGTCGAGCAGACCATCCAGATCCTCAAAGGTCTGCGCGGAAAGTATGAGGCGCACCACAAAGCCAAATACACCGACTCTGCGCTCGAGAATGCCGCGCAGCTTTCCGACCGGTATCTCACCGGACGGTTCCTGCCGGACAAGGCGATCGACGTGATGGATGAGGCGGGATCGCGCGCCCGGATTGGTGCCATGACCCGGCCTCCAGATGTGAAAAACATCGAAGGCGAGATCGAAGATATCCGCACGCAGAAGGAAGCTGCAATAAAAGCGCAGGACTTTGAAAAAGCCGCCGCCCTTCGTGACACCGAAAAGCAGGCGAAGGAAAAGCTCGAACGCATCCTCACGGAATGGCGCGAGCAGCGTGAAGAGCGTGAAGTCGTGGTGACTGACGACGACATCATGCACATCGTTTCCAAGTGGACCGGGGTGCCGCTCAATCGGATGGAACAGGCGGAAACCGACAAGCTGCTGCGCATGGAGAGCGATCTCCACGGGCGGGTGATCGGGCAAAACGAAGCCGTCGGCGCGATCTCCAAAGCGCTGCGCCGGTCCCGTGCCGATCTCAAAGATCCGCGTCGTCCGATAGGGTCGTTTATCTTCCTTGGGCCGACTGGCGTGGGTAAAACCTTCCTCGCTCAGACGCTGGCCGAGTTCATGTTTGGAGACCGCGACGCGTTGATCCAGATCGACATGTCGGAATACATGGAAAAGTTCACCGTTTCGCGCCTCGTCGGCTCGCCTCCGGGCTACGTCGGCTATGAAGAGGGCGGCCAGCTTTCTGAGCAAGTGCGTCGGCGTCCCTATTCCGTGGTGCTCTTCGACGAGATCGAAAAAGCGCATCCAGACGTGATGCATCTGCTCCTGCAGATCTTGGAAGAAGGCAAGCTGACCGACTCGCTCGGCCGCAAGATCGACTTCCGCAACACCATCATCATTATGACCTCCAACATCGGCGCGGAGCTGATCAAAAAGGGGAATGTCATGGGCTTCGGTGCGGCTTCCCGGGATGATTCTGGCTACGAAGCGATTCGCGAGAAGATCCTTGAAGAAGCCAAGCGTGTGCTGAAGCCAGAGTTCATCAATCGTCTTGATGACCTGATCGTATTCCGTCCGTTGGGCCGGCCTGAGTTGCTCCAAATCATCGATCTGGAAATTGCGAAAGTGGTCGCGCGCATTCGCGGCAAGGACATCCATCTCGTGCTCGACGAGAAGGCCAAGGATTTCCTCATCGAGAAAGGCTACGATCCTCAATATGGCGCGCGGCCCATGCGGCGCGCGGTGGAGCGCTACCTCGAAGATCCGATGGCGGAAGAGATGCTCCGCGGAAACATCAAAGCGACAGACTCGGCCACGGTCAGTGCTGCGGATGGCAAGCTGACGTTCCTCGTGCCAGAGCGCGTCGTGGAAGAAGCGCCAGCCGAGGCGAGCTGACGCGCTGCCCTGAGCAGGCTTCAAAATAGCGGATGAGTCCTCCGGGGCTCATCCGCTTTTGTTTTGGGAGGCAGCGATCGATAGGCAGAAACGCCTTGCCGCTTTTCCGAGTGGGGATCTCCTTCGCC
This sequence comes from uncultured Chthoniobacteraceae bacterium, assembly GCA_964235505.1. Taxonomy (GTDB): domain Bacteria; phylum Verrucomicrobiota; class Verrucomicrobiia; order Chthoniobacterales; family Chthoniobacteraceae; genus CAXSDZ01. Next base: position 5,193 of record CAXSDZ010000174.1, on the reverse strand, counting down.
GCACCGGGAATAGTCGGTGCACTTCACACCTCGCCGAATACGACAAATACGAGCGGCCACGCGGCCGCTGCCGAGAGGTCGAGCTGCAACTGCCCAAAGGTCGGAATGCCTCCTGTCCCAAGGCTAAATGAACCGCACGTGCGACTCGCCGCGCGCGAGCGGGAAACATACGGTCGCTGCTTTGCCGCTGCGCAGCCATGTGCCCGGTGCGAGCTGGCGTGCGTCGGCGACTTCCTTCAGCGGGACGCTTTCTCCCGCCGCCGTGCGCAGCTCCGGCACGCCTGGCACGCTGCAGCGCACCGTCCAATCGGGACACGCAAATGGCGCGCGAAACCGGATCGCACTTCCCTCCCGCTCGATGGTGGTTAGTTCCTTCGCCGCCCAATAGCGCGCGATTTCGCTCAGCTTTATCCAGCGCAGATGATCGAAGCGCGCGTGCAGCCGCCGCACGACTTCCTGGAGGATGCGAAACCCGCGCTCCTGCCCGTTCCAATAAATGCCGGTCCAGTGCGCCAGCATCAGAGCGGGTTCGCCACGCTCGATTACCTCCACCATCCGCCCGCTCTGCCCATCGCCCGAGATGAAGCGATCCGCGCCCTCTGGCTCCGTGCAATCCCAACCACCGGTCCAGTCGCCCGTGCAGGCGACGATGCTCACCACGCACTGCGGATCGTTCGTTTCCAGGCCGCCCGCGCTTTCCACCCGTGGTGCCACGCTTTGCTCGCCGCGATCGTAGGCGTGGCGAAAGTAGTGCGGGATTTCTGCGCTGAAAACGCTCCGCACCGACTGAAGCGACGCCTGCGAAAGCTGCGGGAGCGCTTTGTTTCCGAAGCCGCCGGGAGTGGTGACGCCTTCGCACCCGAGCCCGGCGTCTTTCAAAATCTGCAACGCATACGCGAGGTAGCTCGCGATCTCATCGACGCCGCGGCCGGTGGTCCATTCCCAGTTTTCCATGAACCGGATCGAGTGATCGGGAAAGGGATGGCCCGTGCGCAGATCGAGGACTCGCGTGTGCGTGACCATCTCGGGATGGATGTCCCAATTCGGCATCATCACCGTGCGGACGAGCTCCAGACTTTCCGCCAGCTCGCGCTGCGTCCAGCCGGGCAGCGTGCGATCCACGCGGCCGACACACGCGGGAAATGGCACGATCGAGTATTTGCCCTTCACTCCTTGCTCACTGGCCCACTCGCCGAACCTGCGCACAAAGGCGTCCGGGATTTCCACCGGCCACTCGCGCCACGGCTGCTGATACGCTGGGTTCGCGCCCGCAAACGCTGCATCGAATTGCGGCATCGCGAAGCGGTTCAGGTTCACGAGGCACGTGGAGTCATCGATGATCAAGCCGACCGGCACGCGTCCGCGGGGGTGGAGCACTTCCACATCCGCGCCGCGCACCGGACGCTCACCCGGGAGCTGCGCCAGCAGCGGCCCGCCATCTAGCAGCGTGCTGCTCGCAGCCAGAGCGCCGGAGGCTGATCGGAGGAAGTGCCGGCGCGACCAGGAGTCGGGGGAGACCATCGGCACGTTCTGCCCGGCGAGGCGGGCAAACTCAACTGTGGCGTCCGCTTTTCCTGCTCCAGTGCTGCCGCCCGCAGCTCGCGAGATACCACGCCGATGCGGGAGCTACCGCCCGGAGACCGACTGCCGTTCGTTCAAGCTCCCGCAGCGCGGGCAGCGCGGGAGCAGAGTCCCGGACTGATCTTCAAACTCGAACGCGCAGATTGCGCAGCGCAGCACGTGGCGGAATGCCGCGCGCTCACGCTGCCCGCGGCGGAATTCGTTGAAGAGCCACGCGCCAAAAATCGGCCCCAGCAGCAGCGCCAGGTAGAGCAGCACGAGCACGCTGAGGCTGACGGGAATCATGGGCGCGCATCCGAAGCCGCCGTGCTCCCCGCCGCATACGCGTCGTCGCCCCACGCCACAGTCGCAAAGCCCCACGTGATCGCCGGGACGGCTGGCTCGAAACGCACGCGGGCCAGGGCCGCCGCCGCCGTGGTGTCTGCCGCGGCATCGCCGGACGAGCGCTCCACAAAGGAGAACCGCACGTCACCAGTATCGCCCACTCCAATGAGGAACTGCGCGGGTTCCAGCGGCATGCGATGCTGCGCGCGGACGGGCGGCACTTCGGCGACCCGCCGCTGCGCGAGCGCGCCGGAAAAGCGGATGCGCGTCTCGCTGGGAGCGAGCACCAGCGCTGGCGGCAGCTCCGCCGGCTCGACGCTTTCGATGATCGCGAGCGGGTGTCTGGCGGCGGGGTAGCGGACCACTTCCGGCGTCGGCGCGAGGGCGCGGGGCGGCGTGCGCACGGTGGCAAAAGAAGGCTCATACGGCACCACAAGGAGGTCGGGCGGCAGGGCTGGGGCCGGGGCCGCGACGAGTGCAGGATCTTCCGCCGCGACCCAGCGCAGCAGCGCTTCGCCCTCGGCTGTGGCACCGGTCAGCAGTGCCACTTGCGGCCCGGGCGGCGGGATGGTGACGCGCTGCGGGTAGGCGATTTGAAATAGAGAAAACATCACCACGTGAACAAACGCCGAGAACAGCAGAAAACCCGGCAGCACGAGCGAAGAGCGCCGGGCGAGATGCAGGAGCGGATGAAGGCGTGCAGCGAGCGCGTTCACGGGCGGAGGCGGTGGACGGTGGGCGGGGACACGGAAAAAAACGATCACTGTTCCCGGATGCGGGCAGCAACCGCACTCCGCCTCAGGGCGTTTCCGGCGCAGCCGCCAGCACCACGGAATAGCCGTGTCGCAGCCCTTGGTTCATGATCTGAAACACCAACTCGTAGGGTGTGCGGCGATCGGCTTTGACGATCAGTGAACGCTGCTTCGGCCCCACTGCGCCGAGGCGCTCGCCGAGTTCCTCGACCGTCACTTTCTGATCGCGGTGATAGATCGCCGGCACTGGTGCCGAGGTGACGCTGACAATCTGGGAATCTTGCTGCGGACCAAGCGTGAACGACGAAAGCGGCAGCGCGACCGAGATGCCGGGCTGGAGCACAAACCGCGAGCTCATCGCAAAAAGCATGAACACGAGAAACAGCACATTCACCAGCGGCACGAGCTGGAAAAGCGCAGGGTGGAAGCGTTCGGTGCGGGTGAGTTTCACGGACGAGGGAGTCGGAATGCAGACTTCAAAACTGGCAGCATGTTCGCTCGAACGGCCTCATAAATCCCTATTAGAAGAGTTTTGAGGAGCTTGTCGTCAGCGGCATCGTGAGCCGATAAAGGGGAAGCACGCTGCTCACCGAAAGCCTGTTTTGGCGTGTTGGCACCCGTGTCCGCCACAATCCGATGAAGCTGCGGAGAGATGCGTTTGCTTTCTCCATCTTACTCCCCGCGCCGCCGCGCCGGGCGCGCGGGATTTCCAAATTCGATGATCTCCGCGCTGCGGCGGTTCTCGGCGATGAGCGCCACGATCTCGATGCCGGCGCGCTCCATGTCGTGCATCACCGCCTGCACGCGGGAGGAGAGATACGCGTAGGCCACGCAGCACGGGATCGCCACGGTGAGCCCAGCTGCCGTCGTGAGCAGGCTCTGGTAGATGCCGCCCGAGATGTCCGTCGCGCTCGCGAAACCGCTCTGCGAGGAGATGTTCACGAAGGACTCGATCAAGCCGGTGACGGTGCCCAGCAGCCCGATCAGCGGCGCGATGATGCCGATCGTCGCCAGGATGGGCAGGCGCCGCTCGAGGCGGGGAAGTTCAAGCTGGCCGGCATCCTGCACGATCTCCTTCAACTCGGCGCGTGGCGCATCGTGATGCAGGATCGCGGCATGCAGCACGCGCGTCACCGGCGATGGCGTGGCGGCGCATTCCATCAGAGCTTCGGCCCAGCGCTGGTGTCCGATGAGATTCGTCAGCCCGTGCATGAACTCGCCGAGGCGGATCGTCCGGCGGTAAAAGAACGCGACGCGCTCCAGAAACACCGCTCCGCCGAGCACGCTGCAGAACAGGATGAGCCACATCAGGGGGCCACCCTTTTGCATGTAATCGATCATGGCCGGGCGTTATAGGCCACCGCGCGGACAGAAGCAAGCGGGCCG
>CAXSDZ010000174.1:0-1140 GCA_964235505.1 uncultured Chthoniobacteraceae bacterium | reverse complement strand
CCGCGGGTTGTAGGCGAAGCGGCGGCAGGAAGCAAGGGGGTGGGAAAGCAGTCCGCTTCTCAGGTTAAATCCCTCATGCGAGGCCACGGCGGGCATGCGCGCAAGTCGAGTGAAAGACAGCGTTGCTCGAGCTTTCCGCACTGGCGGTGAAGTCACAGTTCCAAAGTTCGCCGTTGCTCACCCGCGCCGAGCTCCGGCACCTGCTCGCGATGCCCCGCCCGACTGTCAGTAGAAATCAGGACAGTCAGCGCCCCATCCGCAGGCGAAAAGGTTTTGACCGATCGCTGATCGGTGAAATAGAAAGTTCCACAAGGAGGAATTTTGAGAATGTTGCGTGTAAATACGGAGATCAAATTTCGGTGTGCCCAGTGCGGACAAAAGCTGGTGGTCGAGGCTGCGAATGGAGGTGAAACGATCGATTGCCCAAAGTGCAGAGGACCGCTGGAGATCCCGATGTCGGAGCTGAGGATGTGTTCCTTGAACGACGATGAAGCGCAGATGCGATCGGGCGTGAACGATCGCGTTCGCGCCCAGCGCCGCCCTTCCGAAGCGGAGCTGCTTTGCGCGGAGTTCGTGGAAGCGAGCCTGTCCGCGGGCCGGCTGGAGCAGGAGCTTGCGGAGGCGGAGGTGGAAATCGCTGCGCTGCGGGAACGGCTCGTCCTCCTGGAAAGCAAAGGCCAGCAGCTCCGCACCGAATGGCGGAGCGCCCACCAGAATCGTCTTGCGCTGCACACCGATCTTATCACCAGCCAGCAGCTCCTCGCGGCCACCGAGACTCAGCTCGCGCTGCGGGAGCGCGATGTGGCGGATTTGCGGGCGCGGCTCGCTGGCGCGACGGCCGAGAAAACCGAAGCAGACGCGGGAATCGCGGGGATGCGAGACCAGGTGGCGGCACTTCGCGGGAAGGTCGCAGAAGATCGGATCGCCGCCCGCGAGGCCCAGTCCGTCGCCGAAACGTTGAGCGCGACGCAGGCGCAGCTTGCTCAAGCGCGCACGCATTTGCGCAGCACGGAGATCACACGCGATTTGCTGGCGGCCGAATGCAGCCGGCTCCAGTTGGAAATCGCTGCCCTTCAACGCGACCTGCACGGTTCCTCCAGCGGACGCGTATTTGTGCGGCTGCGGGAAGCCGCGGCTCGT
>CAXSDZ010000173.1:7955-10347 GCA_964235505.1 uncultured Chthoniobacteraceae bacterium | reverse complement strand
TTGCTGATTTTGCAATCACCGAGCGTGTGGAAGCGGCGAGCGGGACGCGCAAATCGCGGCCCGGAACAGCACGTGATCCCGGTCGTTTCGCGGTCACCCGCGGGCAGGGGAAAAGCACCCACCGCCGGCGCAAACCGGCAGACGTTTTTTTCCTTGCCAGTGCTGGGATCGCGGCGCATTTTCCCGCCTCGTTTTTTCGCGGGGTCTTAGCTCAGTTGGTAGAGCGCCGCAATGGCATTGCGGAGGTCAGGGGTTCGAACCCCCTAGGCTCCATTTCTTCAGTGCTGCTTTCCGTCTCAGCGCTTCCGTTTCGCTCCAAAAGTTGCCGCTCGAGCTTTGAAAATCAGCGACACTTTTCTGATGATCCCTTCCACCGGTTCGCTCGAATCACGAGGCAATCGAAACTGGCGGAAGAAACACTTTATTCTTCTCCACTGGAAGCCGACGACTTCGCAGGACGGCGGCGATTCCTCTTTTGCTCAACAGTTCGGGCGAGGGCTCTGTTTCGTGAACGAGTTCCAAGTTGAGCAAGCTGGAGATCACCGCAAGCGAGCATGGTGCCGTCCAGATCGGCCAACTAACCCAAGTGTAGGTCTTCGAGTCGCAGATGAATCCGACCGCTTTGCCACCATCCCCGCTGGGGAGGCATGGGAAGAGCGGGAACGCTTCCAGCGCCAGCCGGTTCGCACCAAGCATGCATCCGACTTTTTGCCGGGCGGGATCTTCGGTCGGCGCGTGCCACTGATAGGCGTGACGGCGGTCATCTCCGTGATCGAGACGCAGCGATTGATTGGCCATCGCGTCCTGGTAGTCCCACGGAAAAGCGATCGTCCGGCGCACATGGGAGAGCTGAGTATTCGTGAGAACGCTTTTCAAATTGCCGAGGTAGTAGTCTTTCCGGGCCGCTCGAAATGGGTGGTCGAAGTGCTCGAGGGTGTCGCCGTTTGCCACTGGAATCTGAGCTGAGAAAACAGGAGCGAAATCTTCGCCACTATCGGATGTGGTCGAAAGCACAGCCGTCGCTGACTCGCGGAAGAAATCCGATTCATCGGTGAAGGTCTTCCCCAAAAATCGTTCCCACTGAAGGATGGGATGATTCGCCTTTCGTTGTTCAAGAGCCGCAAACACGACCTCGGCAACATGTTCCGCGCCTCGAAGCATTCCGCCGGACACATTCAACTCAGCGACCCAGCCACCTCCGCATTGCGACCACGCGAGTTTCGCTTCGGGCAGCGTCTCGGCGAGGACGCGCAAGGTGCCAAGCGCCGCAAGAAAGCCGAGGAGGGTTTCTCCGCGCAGGCCGTTCAAACGAATGGTCTTCATGCTGGCTTAGATGGATGGGCGCTGGCTTGCTGGTCGGCGAGACGGAGGACGGTTTCGAGGAGGGCGAGGCCCCACCAGCCGTGGCGGCGGGTGAGCGCCCAGAAGCGTTCCGCGAGGCCGGAATCGAGGGCGTGAGCGGGATGGGCGAGGCGTTCGGCACTGGTGACGAGCACCTGTTTTTCCTGCATCGGCAGGCTGGCATCGGGCGGCGTATCGTCTTCCACCACGGGCGCGAAGGGGCGGGCGTAGCCGTGATGCGTGCCGATGAGATGCAGCGCGAGCGTGCGCAGGGCGTCATCTTTCGGCAACGCGGACGCTCCAACGGTGCTTTCGGCCATTTGCACGGAAAGCATCTCGTGGCGGAAGCCTTTCGGCAGGCCGGCGCGAAACCGCGCTTCGCGCCGGGCGGCGAGCGAAGAGCTGAGGCTGCCGGATTTTGCGAAAACAACACTGCTGGCCATCGCGGCGAAGAAGGAGGAGGAGCGGAGCAGGGCCTGAAAACGCCAGTCGGCTTTTCCCCAGTCGTGCAAGGCCGCGGCTTTCGTGATGGCGGCGCGATAGGGCTCGAGCGGAAGTAGCGCGAGAGCGGTGGCGACTTGAGCGAGCACGTCTTTGGTGTGGTCGCAAAGCTCCTGCGGCTCGCCAGCTTCCAAGAGTGCATCGGCCTCGGCGTCCATGCTCTCGAAATCCTGCTGGTCCCTCGCGTCCATGAAAGCGCGAGAGCGGATCACAAAGCCGGCATGGTCGGGATACGAATCGATGACCAGATCGGAGAGTTTCTTCTGCCGCTCCAGATGGACGAGGATTCGCGAGCGGACGGCGTCGAGCACCCATCCCGGCTTCTCGTCATGGAGGAGCTGCGTCAGCAGTTCCTTGACCTCGGAGCGGGTCCAGTCCTTCTCCTGCTCGGTGGCGCAGGACAGCAGAGCAGCCGCGGGCGTTTCCTTTTCGGGTGCCGGCCAGAGCGCGGGATGGATGCGCAAGACCGCGCGCCGGCGGGCCTCTTCGCTGCCACGTTCGGCGACATCGATGAGCCGACACTGCCGTTCGGCTTGACCCAAGTTCAGGG
>CAXSDZ010000173.1:7609-7945 GCA_964235505.1 uncultured Chthoniobacteraceae bacterium | reverse complement strand
CGATGAGCCGAAGCTGGGCGGCATCCAGCACCACGCCCGAATCCTCCGCAGGATCGGGCGGCGCACAGGGCAGAATCCCGAGTGCCTCCCACCCGCCGCGCTGAGCGCGGAGGACGATGGTCTGGCCGGGCGTGAGGTCGCGGAGACGCTGGACAGCGCGGCTCTTTTCCGGCCCGTCCCAAATCAAAGCCGGGAACTGCGCATCTTCTTCCAGAGCTTTGCGCTCGGGGACTTCGGTCTGCTCGTCCGCGTCGCCCGACCAGTCCTGAAACTTCGGCCGCGCGGCGATCCACGCGCGAAAGACGTGCAGCGGCACGGGCAGGCATTCAGCGCTCG
>CAXSDZ010000173.1:3488-7599 GCA_964235505.1 uncultured Chthoniobacteraceae bacterium | reverse complement strand
CGGCGGGCAGAGGCTCAGGGTTTCGGTCCAGAGATCGGCTTCGAGCTGCTCGGGCAAGTCCGCCCGCCAGCAGATTTGCACCTCCGCCATGTCGCGTTGCGGACCGTGGAGGAAGAGCGCCACGTCGGGGTCGGCGGCGGGCGCGGGATTGGTCTGCACCCAGCAGTCCAGATAGGCGGGAAGCAGGATGGGCGCTTGGCCGGTGGGTGAAAGCATCGGCGCAAGCGCCTCGTCGCTGCGCGCCTCGCGGAAGGCTTCGAGATGCTCGGCCATCGCATCGATTCCGAAATCCACCGATCCCTCAGTCGCGATGCTCTGAAGCCAATGCCACGTCCGCGCGGTGGCGTTTTTGTAAATGGGGTCGCACGGTTTTTCGTCGTCGAGTTTGTCTTCGGCGAGGTCTTGATCGCCGGGGAGGACGATCATCGCGCGCGGAGTGATGTCGCGCCCGCCGCGGTTGAGCCGGCCAAAGCGCTGGCGGAGCGCATCAAGGCTGGCGGCCTCGGTCACGAGGGCGTCGAAGTCGAGGTCGGCGCCGACCTCCAGGCACTGCGTGGAGACGACGATCTCGGTGCCGTCTTCTACTGGCGCGGGTTCGGTGTTCAGCCGGGTTTTGAGCCGCTTTTGAATGTCCTGCGTCAGTTCCGCGCGATCCAGTGGGCGGAGCCGGCCGATGAGAAGCGAGACGCGCGCCCCGGGAAGCTCCTTGAGTTCCGCATACACCATCCGCGCCGTGGCGACGCGGTTCACCATCACCGCGAGCGAGCGCGGCTGGTGCTCGGCGAGAATCTGCCACGCTTCTTTCACCAGTCGCCTGGCCAGAATCTCCTCGCGAGTTTTCCCCTTCGCGTCTTTTTCGATGTCGAGCCGCGCGGGCTTGCTGCCGGTCAGTCGCGACGCGAGCACAGGGTGTTCGCGGTCCGCGGCGGTGAGTGCGATTTGGTCCGCCGCGCTCGTGCCCGCGGGCAGCGTCGCGGTCATCTGCAGGAACTGGAATGGCAGCCGCACGGTCTGGCTGCCCGCAGGTTCGTGGTGGCGATACCTTTCCACCCAGCCAAGCGTCTCGATGAAGGGACGGCTGATGTGCGCTTCATCGACGATCAATACGCTATCATGCGCGACAAGCGCGGCGTGGATGGGGCGCGCCTGGTCGCTGACTCCATAGCCGCGGAAGAGCAGGCGCGAGCCGGCCTGATCGACCGTGCTGCAAATGATCATCGGCTGGAGGAGCGAACCGGCCCAGATGCGGTCGCGATAGATGCCGCCGCGAAGCTGGGTGCGGGTGAGCGGGTGCCCGCCGCTCTGGCCGGTGAGCGAGCGCAGAGCGGTCGCGACCCGCCCCGCGACGGATTCGGGAGCGGCGTCGATGGCGGTGACGAGCTTCTGACACAGCTCGCCCGCCCGTTGGAAAGCTTCGTCCACGATCACACGGCGATTCACGATGAAGAAGATGCGCCGCCCGGCGGTGCGCTCGTGCGCGGGAAGTGCAGCCTGCATCGCGAGTGCGAAGACGGCGGCATCGAGGCACGCGGTTTTGCCGCTGCCCGTCGGTGCGGCGACATATTTCGGCCAGTCTCCCGAGCAGATGCGACGGGCGAATTCCGCCTGCCACGGAAAAGGTTCGTGTCCCCAAAGCTCCTGGAAAAATGGCGGGAAGTCTGCCGCGGAAAGGCTCATGATTCCCCTTCTTTGCGGTGAAAGCCGATGCGGGGCTTCGGCGGATCGGGCGATGGGAGCAGCAGAGGCCGGAGCTTGGCGTAGAGCTCGCGGAGCGCGGTGTCGTGACCGAGCAGGGTTTGGTCAATTTTGGCGAGCCGCGCCTCAAGAGTGGCGTCGGCCAGCAGTTCGCGGCGCATTTTCACGAATGCGCGCACCACATGGACGCTCATCGCCACGGCGCGCTCGCTGTTTAGAATTGAGGCGACCATGAGCGCGCCGTGCTCGGTGAAAACGCGCGGCAGCTTGCGCCGACCGCCGCGGCCCTTTGATGTTCCAGTTTGGAATATCAAATCTGTAAACTCCTGCCGGGTAACAACAAAGGAGAAGTCATTCGGGAACCGGTGCGCGTTGCGGGCGACCGCTTTGTTGAAGTTTCCCGTCGTGACTCCGTAGATCAGCGCGAGGTCGCTATCGAGCATCACAGCCTCATCGCGGAGCGTGTAAATTCTTGGAACGGATGAATCGGGATTCATAAATCTTGATGTCACAGATTGTGATATCAAACGCGACTGCCGAGCGGTTTGCAGAGCCCGTAGCCGCGGAAGCGGCCGGCACCCAGGAGGAGCGGCCCCTGCACTTCGCAGGGAAACTGGATGAGCACATGCATCTGCTGGCGGGGCGCGGTGCCTGCCTTGCCCGGCAGAGATGGCATGCCGCCCGGACCCGGGCGGGAACGGGGAGCGCCGCGGTGCCACGACGTTTTATCCACGTCGATCAACTCGGGCCGCGGGAGGTGCTGCAGCTCGCAGCTCCTGGCGATGCTCTCCGCGACTTCTTCCCGCCACTGCACGCGCTCGGTTCGTTGATCGTGCTTTGGGTGGCGATCCAGCACGACAGGGGTGACGCTGGCCCAGACATGGGACGGTTCCGTCCATGTGCTGCTGAGCAAGGCTCGTGGCGGTGCGCCGCGCTCTTCGCGGCGGACGGTCCAGACGCCGAGGCTTCCCATCTGCAAGACGAGGTCGAGATCTTCGCCCAGCCGGCCGAACAAACGTCCGCGCAAACATTCTGCACGCTGTGGCGCGGAGACGCTGCGAGGAAACGCAATCGCGAGACCGAGGATGTGTCCGTCCGCGTGTTCTGCGCCGACATAAGCGAGCGGGAGCAGCGCCATGTGCCCGCCGGTGGAGGGAACACCCGGCGCGCTGTGGCCGGTGAACCACTCCGGCTTGCCCTCGGCCTCTTGGAGCAACAGCCCGCGCAAGGCTGCGGTCAGAGCAGCCGTAGCCTCTAGCCCGAGCACGCGCCCTTCCTGCTTGGTCAAAACGAGCAACTCAGGATCGAACGGCGTGGAGACCATTGGCATTTCCGCCTCACCTTTCGGCCCGTAATGCGCGGTCAGCCCGGCGGAAGGCCGCTGCCGCACGGGAGCGCTGGCGCGGCGGCTCCATTCCGAACCAAAGCGTTCAGCAAACTCAGCCTTGGCCTGCGTGTTGGCTTTGCCCGTCGAGGTCGTGATCTTTTCCGAAAGATCGAAAAACGCATCGATCTCACCCGCGTTGAAACGCTGATCGAGATCGGCAAAGAAGCCCTGCGCAGGAACCCGTAGCTGCAATCCCCGGCGGGCCTTCGTCGCCTTGAAGCCAGGCGCGTGAGTCGGCGAAGGAAGGTCCTCTGCGGCGACCAGCCACACTCGGACGAGGGATGATGAGTGGCCGACGCGGACCACTTTTCCGGCCAGCTCTCCGAGCGAATCCGAGTCGTCCTCAGACGGCGCGGCGGCAGGCCAGACGAGATAAACGAAGCAGTCCAGTTCCTCACCCTCGACGTGGACTGCGGGGAACGTTCGCTCCTTTCTCTCGTTTGCGGATCGTAAATCCCGAGTGCTAATTGTCCGCGGGTCTTGAGCGACCTTGTCATTCACCGGCACATAAACGGTCACCACGTTGCGCGGACTCGCTTCCGGCCAGCGCATTTCGGGGGCTTCTTGCAGCTCCAGCCATTCCAGGGCGGCGCGTTCCCGGCTCCACGCGGCGGCGGCCTCCGGGCCGTCTTCCGCGAGCGGCCTTGAATCGTAATGCGCCGCGACGAACGCCATGAAGACGCGCGCCGGATGGGGCGGCCACTCGGCCTTTTCGCGGCTCGCGGCGTCCGTCATCACCGCGACGCCGGTGATGAAATCAATGCCCAAAGCAAACATCGGAATGCCTTATTCGGCGGGCGCGTCCGACGAGGTCTTCGCGGCGATGTCTTGCGAGCGCTTGAGCAAGGCGACCAGGTTTGGCGAAGGGGTGAGCCTCACCGGTTCCTTTTGCCAGACGAGGCCCTGCTTTTCTGCGGCTGCGACGGCTTCGCGTAGGAGCTTCACCGCATCCTCGGCAGTCAGCGTGATCTCCGTGGGCTTCTGCCCCGGCTTCTCCAGCAGCTCCCACTTCATGACATCCGTCGGCCA
>CAXSDZ010000173.1:0-3478 GCA_964235505.1 uncultured Chthoniobacteraceae bacterium | reverse complement strand
GGCAGCGCGACCGAAGATCGAATCCGCTTTCCGCGGCCAGCGTCGCTGCCGTGAGCGCGAGCGCGGCGAGCACCGTCCGCGCCGCCGCATCCCGCTCGGGACTTGTCGTGCCGTCCACGGGAAAGCGCAGTTTCCGCAACGCGGGCAAGGAAAGAACGACGGTCTGTTCGGCGTAGTCGATCGTCGCTCCCCCGGCGCCGCCGGGTTTGGTGATGTCCGGCGGAATATTGCCGTGATTCACCTCCGAAGGCGAAACGCCATCCTTCGCCTTGTCTCCTGCAAGTTCGTAGCTGCCGTCCGCTTTCTTGATCACCTTCGCCGCTGCGCGCATCCCGAGCGGATCGATTCGGCTGCTCGTCTTCACGCCGATCTCCGCATTCACGCCGATGATCTCCGACACGAGCGCCCGCTGGAATTTCGCCCCGAGCCCGCCCTTCGGTCCGGTCGAATCCCACAAGCCGAAAACCAGCGCGGTCGGGCACAGTTTATAGAGCGGAGTGGCGTTCTGCAGGCTCGCCTGATCCAGCGACTTCCCGAGTTCGCTTTTCCGGAAAGGCTGCCCGTCATGCAGGCTGTCGCGCAGGATGGCGTCTGCGATGCGGTGCGGCGCTTCGAGACTGCTCACGCGCCCGATCTCGTCCAGTAACCCAAGGCCGGTGAAATCCACATTCAGCACTGGAACGTCTTTGAGCGTGCCCGCGTCCAGGGCCCGCTGGAGTGCTTCTTCCAGCCGGTTCGCTTGTGCCTGAACGGAGTCGAGCAGCACGCAAGGCACTTTCTCTAACTTTCCCGCAACTTTGATCTGCCGCTCTTCCGTGGCATAGACCGCTCCCGCGAAAGTAGGAGGAAAGACCTTGTCGCCTTCCCCTCCGGCCGGCTGGAGACGCGTGCGCGAGCGAAGTGCAGCGGCAGTGCCGCTAATGGCTTTGTGAAGTGTGTCGTAGTTCATGGCTTACCTGAGTTTCGGTCCTGTCCGGTTGTTGAGTGGCGTCAAATATCACAGTGATTGGGCTGTCGCCGTCTGGAACGAAATTCGGCATCGCAGTGGGATTTCTGAGGATGTCGCGGAGCCCGCCGCTTCTCAGTTGTGCGTCCCGGTTTCGTGCAGCGCACTTGCCTGTTCTCACGCGCGCCCCCACCAAACCAGCCGCCCGCCGATCACACCACCCAGTGCTCCAGCAGGTATTCCGCGCCGAGCAGCGCGCAAACGATCGGCGCGCGATCCGGGTATCGCTCGCGCTCGATCCCATCTTGCACGATTCGCAGGTCGAAGGTCAGCGCTTCCGCACCCAACGCGCCGAGGTCCGCCAGCGGGATCGCGAGCTCGATGATGTCGCGAGCCGCCACCGTCGTGCGGCGAATCCCCGCATCGCCACTTGTCGCTTCCACAATAAATTCCCCTGGTTCGCCGCGCTTGAGCACCCCAGTGCGCACGGTCGCCGCAGCGGGGGCAAAGAACTGCACCGTGAGCGCGAGCGGCTCCCACCGTTGCAGATCGCAGCGCAGGTAAAACATCTCGCGGTCGCTGCCGAAAAGGATGCGCTGCACCAGCCGATCCGAACGGAACATCGCCCCTTGTTCACTTCCGGGCAGATACACGCCCGCGCCGCTCCACTCGTAAAATGCCGCCCGGCGCCCATCGATGATCGGGGAAATCGGCTGGCGCGGCGCGGCAAAGAGCGGCAGCGCGGGGCCGCCGGTCATCGCCAGATCGAGCGCCGGGGGTGGCACTCCGCCGCACAGGCGATACACGTTCTTCAGGTGCTGCCGGAAGAGATCGTCGAAGAGCGCGTCGTTTTCCGTGGAGAAATCCGGGCCATACCACCAGAACCAATCGCTCCCTTCCGCCGCATAGATCTCCCGCAGCGCGGCGCATCGCTGCCCCTCATCCAGAGCGCCGCCGCGCATCTGCGCCGCCAGGAAATCGCGCGCGTCGCCGAGCAGATCCCAAGCGCGGTTTTCCTCCGGCTCGCCGATCCAGATGTCGAAGTTGCTGCCGATCCACGAGCCGGTGTGCAGCGTCGCGATCTGGCGGGTGGGCGGATGATGCCGGAAGTAATCCTCGATCGTGCAGGAGTGCAGCCGGTCTTTCTCCGCCTCGATCCCGCCGTAGAGCGAACGCAGAAAGCCTTCGCCGCCATCCGCGAAAGTCTCCCACGCATTTTCGCCGTCGAGGATGAGCGGGATCACCCCGGTATCCGCCGGCACCGCATCGGCGATGGCGCGCAGATGGTGGAGCAGATGTGCGGCGGCAGCTTGCGCGCCGTTCTTCGCCGCCATGAAGCCGATGAAATCCGACAGCGGCTTTTCGCGGAACAGCGCGTGGACCGACGCGCCGCCGTGCGCCACGCGCCAGCCCTGGAAAAGCTCCAGGCGGCTCATCGGCGCCCCCGCGTGGGCCGGGTCGCGCTTCAAAGAATGGAACAGGTTTTCCTCGTCCGAGCAGAAATACTCGATCCCGCAATCCGCCAGGAGCGGGATCAGCTCCGGAGCGATGGAGCCTTCGCTCGGCCAGAGCCCGCGCGGTGCCCGCCCGAACATCGCGGCATGCTGCTCGACGGCGAGCGTGAGCTGCGCCGCCGCGTCTTCCGGCCAGGCAAGACGCCGCGGGAACTCGCGCCCCGGCAGGCAGCGCTCCGCCAGCGCGGTGTCATAGACGAGCGGCAGGATGGGATGAAAAAACGGCGTGGTCGTGAGCTCCGCCTGCCCGCGTTCCTCCGCTTCGCGATACCGCCGGATCACGAGGCGCATCAGCTCGAGGTGGATATCCAGCACACGCCCTTTTTCTTCCTCGGAAAAGCCGCGCCCCTTCCGCTTCAGCTCGCGCAGCTCGGGATACAACCGCTCAGCCGTGTAGCCGCACCAGGCGAGGTTGAACCACACCTGCAGATCGAGAAATTCCTGCGTGGAAAAGTAGCGCAGGCCGCGGCGCACCTCGTCACGGTAAAAGGTGAGGCCGCGCTTGTTCAGCAGCTCCCAATAGCGGGGAAACGGCTGGACGAGATGCTCCCAGTTGATTTTGAAAAAGTTCTCCAGCAGCGCGAATTTTTCGTCCTCTCCAAGCTCCGCCGCGGGCCGCCGCGACCACTCCAGCCAGCGATCCGAGATCTTCCCTTCCACGAGCTCCTTGATCTGCAGCATCAGGACCGGCGTCAGATTGAAGTTCACCCGGATCCCGGGGAACTCATCGAGGATGGAAACCATGTCGAGATACCCCTTCACCGCGTGGAGCCGCACCCACGGCATGACCGCCGTCCGCGTGGTCGGATCGACGTAATACGGCTGGTGCATGTGCCAGAGGAAAACGACGTTTGCCATGAAGTGCGTGTGAGTAGGTGGAACGAGGGGGAGGGGCAATTGGGAATGACGAATGACGAATGACGAATGACGAATGGCCAAGCTCGAATTGGGAGGCGATGCGGCGTGCGGGAGCCCCGAATGGGGCGCGTTATCCCAGCCCAGGGCAACGCCCTGGGTT
>CAXSDZ010000172.1:2861-10390 GCA_964235505.1 uncultured Chthoniobacteraceae bacterium | reverse complement strand
CACCTTCCACGCGAGCCCGCTGCCGGTCGCCATTCAGCGTTTCGAGGACCAGTGCTTTGTCGATGCGAACGCGGCATTTCTGCGGATGACGGAGTTTTCGCGCGAAGAAATGATCGGGCGCACGCCGCTCGATCTCGCGCTTTGCATCGACTACGACCCGACCGTTTCCGGTGCGATCACTGCGGAAGGAAGTGTGCGCGGGGTCGATGGCCAGATCAGCACAAAGAGCGGCGACCTGCGAGACGTGCGGCTTTCCATCGAGCGGATCACCCTCGTGAATGAAGGGCATCTGCTGCTGATGGCAGAGGACGTAAGCGACCGGCTCACGCTGGAAGTGCAGGCGCGCGAGGCGCAAAAGCTGGAGGCCGTCGGCCAGCTCGCGTCCGGCGTGGCGCATGATTTCAACAACCTGCTCACGATCATCCAGGGCCATGCCAGCCTGCAGCTCGCCGGCACGGAGCTGCCGCCCGGAGTGCATGGTTCCTTTAAGCAGATCGAGGCCGCAGCGGGGCGCGCGGCGGAACTCACGCGCCAGCTTCTCGCCTTTTCCCGGCGGCAAATCCTGCGTCCGCGCCCGACTGATTTGAGCGAGCTCGTGATGAAGGTCGGTGCCACGTGGCGATCCATGATCCCGAGCGAGATAGAGCTTCAGATCGAAGCGCCAGCCACGCTGCCACCCGCGTGCGTCGATCCCGCAAGCATCGAGCAAGTGATCAGCCACCTCATCTCCAACGCGCGCGACGCGATGCCCGCCGGCGGGCGGCTCACTCTCGCGGTGGAAGCCGCGCCCCTCGACGACGCGCTGCGTGAGCGCCACCCCGGCGCCCAATCCGGCGAGCTGATCTGCATCCGCGTGGAGGATACCGGATGCGGCATGGATGAAACGACGCGCGCCCGCATCTTTGAGCCTTTTTTTACGACCAAGGAAGTGCGCAAAGGGACCGGCATGGGGCTCGCGACCGTGCATGGAATCGTGCAGCAGCACGGCGGCTCGGTCCAGGTGACGACCGCGGCGGAGTGCGGCTCCACGTTTCGCGTGTATCTGCCGACCAGCGCATCGAGCCCTGCGGAACGCGTGGAAGCTGCGCCGATCGCAGCACCGGGCGCACGCCGGGAACAAACGATTTTCGTCGTGGAGGACGACCACTCGGTTCGCGAGCTCGTGAAGGAAGTGCTCACCCAAAACGACTACCGCGTGCTGGAAGCGGACAGCGCGGATGCTGCACTGCCGATGTGGCAGCGGCACGGTCCCGAGGTCGATCTGCTGCTCACAGATATCGTGATGCCCGGCAGCGAAAACGGACTGGAACTCGCGCAGCGCCTTCTGGCCGACCGCCCCGATCTGCGCGTGATCTACACGAGCGGCTATTCCGCCGATCTCTTCACGAGCGACATCGCGCTCCGCGACGGCGTGAACTATTTGCCGAAGCCGTATCCGTTTTCCAAGCTCACGAAGGTCCTGCGCAACGCGCTGCTTTCAGACACCGTGTGACGCGAGCGCGACATCCAGCGCGGCAAAGGTCCGCGCGTCGCGGATGGCCGCATTCATCAGCTCCAGACGCGCATGGTGCGCGGGGTGCGGCAGCGTGACGGAGCGAAGCGCGCGGTCATGCCGGAAGACGATCTCGTCCCACTGGATCGAGGTGATCGCCTCGTTAAACTTCGCGACCGACCGGCCGCGAAAGAATGCGCGTGTCGTCTCCGGCGGATGAAAAATCGCGTGGCGAATTTCCGCTTCCTCCACCATTCGGCGCATCGCGCCAGCGCGGACGAGTTCGTAGAAAAGCCCGTCCTCGATCGACACGTTGTGGTATTCCAAATCGATCGATTGCAGCCACGGATCGTCCCACGCGAGCCCTTCGGCATCGCGCAGCGTGGTGAGCAGATTCTTCTTTGCGACCCAGTCCAGCCGGTCACCGCAGCGCGCCACATCGAGCGAAAGATCGTCGAGCACCTGCTCCCACTCGCGCAGCACCCAGGCAGCATCTTCACCGGTGCCGTCGCAGTGCTCGCGCGCGGCCACAAGAAAGAGCCGCTGCACGTCGATGGCGGAAATCGTGCGCCCGTCGCGCAGCTCGACGAGCCAGGAATAGCTTTGGTCACGCGAGATGGATTTGGTCGCCTCGATCGGATGCGCCAGCTCGATCCGCGGAGCTTTGCCCATTTCGATCAGATCCAGCACGAGCGCGGTCGTGCCGAGCTTCAGCGCCGTGGCGACCTGGCTCATGTTGGCGTCGCCGATGATCACGTGGAAGCGCCGGTAGAGCTCGGCATCCGCGTGCGGCTCGTCGCGCGTGTTCACCAGAGGGCGGCGGTTCATCGTGTCGATCGAGCAGAGCACGGAGAAGAAGTCCGAGCGTTGCGCGATTTGAAAGACGCCCTGTTGCCCGGCGGAGTCTTCACCCTCGACTCCCATCTTTCCCGCGCCGGCGAAGATCTGACGGGTGACGAGAAACGGCACCACGTCGCGCACGATGCGATCCCACGGCACATCGCGCCGCATCAGGTAGTTGTCGTGGCACCCGTACGAATGCCCCACGAAGTCGGTGTTGTTTTTGTAAAGGCGCGCCTCCTGCCCCGCCGGCAGCCGCCCGTTTCGCCGCCGCGCGCACTCCGCCAAGATCCGTTCGCCCGCCTTATCCTGCGCCACGATCTCCCTCAGCGTCGTGCACTCCGGCGTCGAGTATTCCGGGTGCGCGTGGTCGTTGTAAAAGCGCGCGCCATTGCTCAGCACGAGGTCGCTTTTGATCTCCTCGAAGCTTAGCGGGCGGTTCTTATCGAGCTCGAAATACGCGGCCTCGTCGGTGTCTTGCAGCAGCTCTTCAGCGCGAAAGCCGCGCGCATCTTTGTGCGGGTCTTCGAGGTCGTAATCCCACTTCATCGAAGCGCCGTGCTCGGTGTAGGAGCGCACGATCTCAATCGACTCGCGCACCACATCCAGACCCGCCAGCCCATCGACTGTGATGCCGTATTCCGTTTCGATGCCGAAGACGCGTTTCATGGAGCGTGGATGTTATGAGCGCGGGAAGGGCGGTCTGAAAAAGCGATGTCCGGGCAGCGTCAAATTACCCGGCCCAACGGTGCGCTCTTCTGCGCTGCGCCGCGAAAGGGCGCGACTTTCACCACGTTCTCCGAGTCGTAATCGATGAGCTGCAGCCAGTCCTCCGTGATGTCGCTCGGCGGAAAGATGTCGTTCTCCAGATACTCCGCTTCAAAGGAGCTGCGGAGGTCCGTTTCGGAGATGCCTTCCTCCTGCTGCGAGGCGATGGCGCGCTTAATGGCAAGGCTCTTGGCGCGCTCGACGATCGACGAAATGATCGCGCCCGAAATGAGATCGCCGCGATACAGCACATCCTTCCGACCCGAGCGCAGCGTGATGCTCAGGAACTTGTTTTCGTCGCGGTGTGAGAAGGCAAGATCGACCAGCGAATCGGCGAGTTTCTCGATCGCGGCGGGCGCATTGCCGGCGGCCTGCACGAGCGCTGGATCATAGGGAAGATCCGGTGCGAGGTAGATCTTGAAGATCTCGCGCGCGCCCTCTTTGTCCGGACGATCAATCTTGATTTTGCGGTCGATGCGCCCAGGGCGGAGGATCGCGGGATCGATCAGATCGGCGCGGTTGGAGGCGAGGATGATGACCACCTCGCTGAGCGATTCGATGCCGTCCATCTCGGTGCAAAACATCGGCACGAGCGTGCTCAGAATGCTGGAAAAGCGCGAAGCGCGGCGCGTCCCGAGGATGGATTCAGCCTCATCGATAAAGAGAAAAGGCAGAAAGCCTTCGCGGCGTTTCTCCCGCGCGGTGGCGAAGATTTCGCGCACGATCCGCTCACTTTCTCCCACCCACATGTTCAGGATTTCGGGCCCTTTGATGTGCATGAAATACTCGCGCATTTCGCGGCCGCTTTCGCGCTGGAGCTGTTGCGTCAGGTTGTAGGCCGTGGCCTTGCCGATGAGCGTCTTGCCGCAGCCGGGCGGGCCGTAAAGCAGGAACCCTTTTGGCCGGGAATGCTGAAAGCGAGCGAAGAGTTCCGGGTGCAGCAGCGGCAGTTCGATGGCGTCGCGGATGGCCGCAAGCGCCTGCTTTTGTCCGCCGACCTTTTCCCAAGGCAGCTCCGGCACGGTGTCGAGGTAGTATTCGTCGGCGTGCGGCCGGGCGAGCACTTCGATCGCGATGCGGTAGTTCGCATCGACACGCACTTCGTCGCCTGCTTTCAGCTTCTCCTTCATGAGCAGATCGGAGCGCTGCAGCACGGTCGATTGCGTGCCGTGCTCGGTGCCGACGCGGAGCCGGTCCGGGCCGAGGACTTCCGCAATCTTGGTCACCGGACCGATCTTTTCGTAACCAAGATCACCGACGATCACGAACGCCTCATTCACCAGCACGCGGGTGCCGCGGCGCAGCGAACGCACAGCGACACGGGGATCGACATTGCAAAAGTAATCCGAGCCGCCGACCACGATTTGCGCGGTTTCGGCACTGGCCGCGCCGAGAAATGTGCCGATGCGGTTTGCGGGCGAGGTGACCTTTTTGACGATACCCTCCAGCTTTTCGATCGCGTCGCGGGCCTCGCCGAGCATCTCTTCCTGCTCGGTCGCCTGCATCCGCAGGTCGAGCAGTTCGCCGCGGATGAGGTCTCCCGGTGGAAGCACGGCGATGAGCCGGTCGAGGGTTTCGATGAGGCCGGCGGGAGCGTCGGCGGGTGGAAAGTCGAAAGAATCTTCGTCCATCGAGAAGCAGAGTTGCGCGAGCATACGCGGCGACGAGGCGAGGAGCAAATGTGACGCGCGGCAGGCATCTGAAACCGGCGGAAGTCGCCAGCAGGCGCGAGCCTGGACCAGTCGCTCAAATCACTGCGCCACCCAGCCTTTCGGCCACTTTGGCAGCGAGCGCGTGCGGAGTGAACGGCTTATCGAGGATCTCGAAATCGCCAACCGACTCCGACAAATGCGAAGCAAGATTGTCCGTGTAGCCCGAAACGAAGAGCACCTTCATGTCCGGTTGCGCGGCGCGGAGGCGCGCGGCGACTTCGGGGCCGCTCATGCGTGGCATGACGAGGTCCGAAACGAGCATGTCGAGCTTGCCACCATGCTGCTCGGCGAGGCGGAGCGCATCCGGCCCATTGCCCGCGTGCAGCACCGTGTAGCGGTAGCCCGAAAGCACGGAGCAGATCAGGTTGCAGACCACCGGATCGTCTTCGACGACGAGCACCGTTTCCTTTTTGCTGCCGCGATCTAGCGGGCGAAGCGACACAGCCGAGGCGAGGTCCAGCTCGGCAGTTTCCATTGGCAGATGAATGAAGAAGGTCGTGCCTGCGCCGGGCTCGCTCTCGACCGTGATTGCTCCACCACTTTGCCGCACGATGCCATACACCGTGGCTAGGCCGAGCCCGGTGCCTTTGCCGACATCCTTTGTCGTGAAGAACGGCTCAAACATCCGCGCCTTTGTCGCGGCGTCCATCCCGCAACCGGTATCCGCCACTTCCAGAATGACGTAGCAGCCAGCGGGGAGCGTGAGATCGCCGTGACTCACCGGCTCCGGCACGAGCGCTTCTCGCGTGGAAAGGGTGAGAATGCCGCCGCGCGGCATCGCGTCGCGCGCGTTCACCGCGAGGTTCACGATGACCTGCTGGAGCTGCGTAGGGTCCGCGCGCACTCGGCTCAACGTGGCCTCGGCCCGCACCCGCAGCTCGATGTGCTCGCCGATGACGCGGCGCAGCAGCTTTTCCATTTCCCGCAGGAGGCTGTTGAATTCCAGCACCTTCGGGTGGAGCACCTGCTTCCTGCTGAAGGCGAGCAGTTGATGAGTGAGCGACGCGGCTTGATCCGAGGCCTGGAGGATAAGATCGAGATCGTGCCTGGCCGCGGCGTCTCCCTTCAGCCGCTCGCGGGCGAGGTCCGCGTAGCCGATGATCGCGGTGAGGAGGTTATTGAAGTCGTGCGCGACACCGCCCGCGAGCCGGCCGACCGCTTCCATTTTTTGCGCGTGCCGGAGCTGCTCTTCGCTATCTACCAGCGCCTTTTCCGCGACGCGGCGCTCCCGCATTTCCGCGATGAGGCTGTCGCGCTGCTCGAAGAAGCGGGCAATCATTCGCGCGATAGCGCCGAACTCACACTTCTGCTTCAGCATCGGCGCGAGCGCCGCGATGTTTTCCGATTGCAGCGCACGCGACACTCGCACGAGCGGCCGCGTGACCCAGCCGCGCAGGGCGGCCGCGGATAGGATGAGCACAGTCGTCGCAAAGCCGACTAGCCCCAGCAGCATCCGCGTGGAGAGCTGCTGGAAATGCTCCACGAGAGGCAAATCATTGCGGACGACGATTTGCGCCACCGGCTTCCCGTCCCAGCCCGGCAGCAGACGGGAAAAGGTGATCGTGCCGCCGCTTTGCGCGCCGGACAGCGGCTCCACGAGCTGATCGGGCCGGGTCAGCGAGACGACGTTTCCGGTGAAGAGCGACATCTCTTTCAAATCTTCCTGGCTCCAGATGCGCGCGGCAAAGAAGAAGCCCTGCGGCGCACTGGCGCGCCCGCTATCTCGCGAAGGATGGACAGTAGCCCCGCGCACCTCCAGCAACCCGGCCTCGGTTTGCACGAAGAAATGCGGGAGCGGCTGCGCGTTGAAAAGCGAGTCGAACGCAGGGCGTGGCAGCGGCACTTCCTGCAGTGCGGAGGAGTAAAGGTGGTTCTGGCTGAAGACGAGCGTGCGGTCAGGCCGGTAGAGCCACACGACATGGGCGCGATATGAGGTGAGCGTGTTTTCACTCAGCGCGCCCTCGGCCCATTTTCTGTCGCCCGCGGCAATGGCGCGGACCATCGCGTCTTCGCAGGAATAGTCGCTGGCGAAGATGGCGAGCGGTTCGCCCCAGTGCAGCAGAAACTGATCGAACGCCTGGTTGCGCTCGCGCATCCGCGTCTCGGCGGTGCGCCGGAATTCCCGGCGATCGATCTCTTTCAGCCAACCGAACGCAACGCCGAAAAGCCCGGTGACCAGACCGAGCAACAGAAGAATCTTCGTGCGAACTTTCATGGCTGCGCTGAGCGTCGGCTTGGGCGCGGTCGATCAACCGTGCAGCCGCCGTTCACGCAGAAACGTGAACTTCAATCCATCGGGATCTTTGCGAACCTTGAAGGTGTTCTCGGTGCGGCCACTCGCGGGTCCCTCGTTGCCGTGCAGATCGTAACGGATACGAAATTTCACCGTCACTTCCTTCTCTCCAGGCTCGGGTGGCAGCACCTTGATGCGCTCCAAAGTGAAGTCCCGCTTCGGCCACCGTTTGTAATAGCTGTGCAGGTCCCTCTCCAGAAATGTCCGACTGACCGTCCCGTTGTCGAAATAGTTCACCCGGTCCGCATAAAAGGCCATCTCCGCCGGAATGCGGTTGGTCTCACACGCTTCAAGATAGTCGCGCACAAACGCCTCGATTTCACCGTCGAGTGAAGGCGCAACTTCTGTCCGCTGCGGCACCGGGATGGGACGTTCCGTGCTCTTCGCTGGCGCACACGGTGGTGGGGGGACGATTGGTTTCTCT
>CAXSDZ010000172.1:0-2851 GCA_964235505.1 uncultured Chthoniobacteraceae bacterium | reverse complement strand
CTGCGCGATGCTCACGCGTCGGGGGCACAGGCTGCTCCGCTTGCTCCACCGCGTCGCCTTCCAGATCCGGGTCGGGCGCCTCCCCGACCGGGTCCGGCTCCGGCTCCGCCTCGATCTGCTCCAGCAGCGCGCGATCTTTCTCCGCGAGTTCACGGGCCGCATCGCTGCGGAGCACTGGCACATCCGGCAGTGGCGTGCTCGCCGGCTGGGTTTTTTCCGCCGCGATCGAGGCAACGCTCGAAATGCCTCCGACGCCCAGGGAGCTGACCGTCTGCTCATCCGGCATGCCCGTCAGATTGAATCCTTTGCGCTGCTGGTAGCGCCGCAGCGCCTGTCCGACCTGTTCGCTGATGCGGCCATCGATGTTCCCGAAATAGAGATTGCGCTTCCGCAGCTCTTCCTGGACCCGGCGTGTCAGCTCGTCCGCCCGCACCGCCGTTTCACCCGCTCCGAGCACGATGACCGCAAGCACGAACGCCCGGGCAAAGAGCACGGAAAAACGCGGGCGGATTCGGCGAAAAAAGTTCATCCAATTCTTCATCGGCGCAAAGCTGCTTCCGGCTGTCCCGGCGCAGCGGGCCTTTGACGTGTGCGCGCGCGATTCAACGGCGACGAAAGCGATGTTTTCAGTCAATCGGGGAAAACCCGAAGCTTTCCTGAGAAGAGCCAACGGCCTCTGCATCCCACGCCCATGTCCACGCCCACCATCCGCATCATCCTGAATACCACGGCCGGTCCCGGCGGAAATCGCGACGCGCTGGCCGCCGCAGCGGCAAAACTTCTGCCGGAAGCGGAAGTGGTCGCCGCCGAGCAGTGCGAAGATTTGCCGCTGCTCGCGATGGAAGGGCTCGAACGCGGCTGCGAGGCCATCGTCGCAGCCGGAGGCGACGGCACGCTCAATGGAGTGCTGAATGGGGTCGGCCCCGCGCTGGAGGCCGGCCGCCCCGTGCGTCTCGGGATTCTGCCGCTCGGCACCGGCAACGACTTCGCCCGCACGTGCAACATCCCGCTCGATCTGGATCACGCCCTCGCCGTGCTGCGGGAGGGAGCGACGCGGCGGATCGATGTTGTCCGGGTGCGCACGGCCTCGCTCACGCGCTACATGCTGAATGTGTCGTCCGGCGGCTTTGCCACGCAGGTCAGCGAGCAGGCGAGCGAAGAAGTCAAAGACGCGTGGGGCCGGCTCGGCTACGCTCGCTCGCTGGTCGGCGCGCTGCCGCAGATGGACAGCTACAAGACCGAGTTCCGCCTGGACGACGGTCGCGAAGTGCTCTGCGTGCCCACGCTGATCGCGATTGTCGCGAATGGCCGATATGTCGCTGGCGGCATTCCCATCGCGCCAAAGGCTGAGCTCGACGATGGTCTGGCGGATCTGGTGATCCTGCCCGTCGCGACCTTTTCCGAGCTGGCGATGCTCGCGCCTGCGGCGTTCTTCGGCCGCCATTTGGAAGACCCGCGCATCCTTCATCACCTCGCCCGCAAGATCGAAATCAGCAGCGAACCGCCAATGCGCTTCAACACGGATGGCGAGATGCTCCCTGCGGAATCGATCACCTTCGAGGTCATGCCGAGGGTGTTGGATTTCATCGTCGGTCCGACTCCGCTGGTGGCGGCGGGAAGTTGAGGCTGGGCCGCGATTCATCAGGGTGCCAAAGCAGGAATTGCGTTTCCCTCACTTGGCGGGAACCGCCTGCGCCAATGCCTCTTTCATGGCGCGCATGAGCTTCACGCCGTTGTAAGGCTTGTCGAGAAAAGTGCGCACCCCGAGCGCTTCCAGCGCGATCGTCTGCTCTTCCGGGCAATGGCCGCTGGAAACAATCACCGGGACTTGCGAGTCGAGTTTCCGAAGTGCGCGGACCAGCGCGACTCCATCCATCTGCCCCATCGCGAGATCGGTCAGCACGACCTTGAACTCGTCGCGCCTTTGGAAAAAGAGCGCGAGCGCGTCGCTGCCATCTTCTGCCGTGTAAGCACGGTAGCCGAAGTCCTGCAGTGTCTGCACGAGCGCCTCCCGGATAGGCGGCTCATCATCGACGACCAGGACCAGCTCGCCATTTCCGCGCATGCTCGCGGGGTCCTCGGTCTCGCGTTTCTCCACTTCGCAACTGGAGCGCGACGCGAGCAGGAAGACGCGAAACGTGGTCCCCACCCCAACCTCGCTTTGCACGGTGAGCACGCCGCCGTGGCTCTTCACGATGCCGATCACCGTGGCGAGGCCGAGCCCGGTCCCCTTGCCTACTTCTTTCGTCGTGAAAAACGGATCGAAGATCTTGTCCATCACCTCCGGCGGCATGCCGGAGCCGGAATCGCTGACCCGCAGCACGACATGATCGCCAAGCCGCGCGCCCGGGTTCATGCGGACGAAGTGCGGATCGATTTCCACGTTCTCCGCCGCGATGGTGAGCGTGCCGCCGCCGGGCATTGCGTCGCGCGCGTTCACGCAGAGATTCAGCAGCACTTGGTGGAGCTGCGTGGCGTCGCCGGTCACCATCCAGAGGTCCGGCGGGAAGTGCGTCTGGATGTCGAGATTGCGCGGAAAAGTCTGCACCAGGATCTTGCCCATCTCGCCGATCAGATGCTTCGGCTGGAGGAGCAGCCGCTCGCCTTCCACGCCGCGCGCAAAGGTAAGCACCTGCTTCACGATCCCCGCGCCGCGTTCGGCGCTGCTTTCGATGATGCTGAGCATCCGCTCGCCGTCGGGCGTTTTCACCGTTCGCCGCAGGATCGCGGCGCTCATGAGGATCGGCGAAAGGATGTTGTTCAAATCATGCGCGATGCCGCTCGCCAGCGTGCCGATGCTTTCCAGCCGCTGCGCCCGCAGGAACTGCGTTTCAAGCTTCTTGGTTTCCGT
>CAXSDZ010000171.1:8343-10463 GCA_964235505.1 uncultured Chthoniobacteraceae bacterium | reverse complement strand
GCCGGTCCGCTTGATTCTGGATGCGGTCCAGGATGTAACCTTCCACGTGGCTCTCCACACAGCGCTTCACAAACTCGGCGCGGAACTCCGCAAACAGCGCTGCATCGCCCGCCACGAGCCGCGCCTCGAGCAGCGCAGTCTTGGAAAGCATGTCGCCATTTGCCTGCTTGATCGCCTCCGAGATCGAGCGCGTGGAGTGGCCCACCTTGAACCCGACGTCCCACAGCATGTAGAGGATTTGCTCGACCACTTCGGCGGTCCGCGCATCGACCTGCTTCACCGCATCCGGGTGGAGAAACATGATGTCCACATCGGAGAAAGGATTCAGCTCGCCGCGGCCGTAGCCGCCGATCGCCACGAGCGCGAGCCGCGGAGAATACGCCTGTGAGCCATTGCCCCCGAGCACGGCCTGAGTGGCGCCGTTGCTTTCTCCACTGCCGAGCGCGGCTTCCAAAAGGTGGCGCAGCACGATATCGACGAGGCTCGCGCGTTGCGCGCAAATCTCCCGCCCTCCGCCGCCGCTGTAGTGCTGCAGACGGATGCGGTGATTCTCGATCTTCAGGAACTTCTTGTAGAGCTGCAGCAGCTCGACCGAGTTCGGTTTGCCCTTGGAAAGAAGCTGCTGCTCCGCATGCGCGAGCACCTTTTCGCTGTGAACTAACATGAGGGAAACGTCGAGAGTGGAGGGTCGAAAGTCGAGAGCCTGAATGTCCCGCGGCGAGTGCGCCTCGGGCTCTCGACTCTCGGCTTTCGACCCTCGACCCTTTCAGAGCTTGATCTCGTAACGCTTCAACTTCGAGTAAAGCGTCGGGCGGTGGATGCCGAGGATCTCGGCAGCTTTCTTTTTGTTCCCGTGCGCCTGCGCGAGCGCGCGGAGGATCGTCTGCTTTTCCTGTTCGTCGAGATTGAGGCTGATGCCGCTCAGGCCGAGGCTGCTCGATGTGCGCGCCGCGCCTTGCAGCACCGTCGGGAGCTGGAGCTCTTTCGGGAGCTGCTTGTGGGTGATCACGTCGCGATCGGCGAGAATCACGCTGTATTCGATCGCGTTTTGCAGTTCGCGGATGTTGCCCGGCCAGTTGTAGTTCAGCAGCAGCTCGAACGCTTCCGGGGTGATGTTCGGCTCGTCCTTTCCGAGCTGCTCGGAGAAGCGCTGCACAAAGGTAGTGACGAGCGCCGGGATGTCTTCCTTACGCTCCCGCAGCGGTGGGATTTCCACCTGAAACGTATTCAGCCTATAAAACAAATCCTGCCGGAGACTGCCGTTTTGCAGCGCTTCGCTCACCGGACGATTGGTCGCCGCGACGAGCCGGAAATTGGCCGCGTGCGTTTTCGTGCTGCCGATCGAGCGATACTCGCGCTCTTGCAGGACGCGCAGGAACCGCGTCTGCAACTCGGGCGGCATCTCGGCGATCTCATCGAGAAAAAGCGTGCCGCCGGCAGACTCGGAGATCATGCCGGGAAAATCTGAAATCGCATTTGTGAAGGCGCCCTTCATGTAGCCGAAGAGTTCCGCCTCGATCATGTTCGGCGGAAACGAGGCGCAGTTCAGCTTCACCAGCGGACCGCCCGCGCGTTTGGAATGGCGATGAATCTGGTTCGCCATCACTTCCTTGCCGACGCCGCTTTCGCCGAGCAGCAGCACGTTGGCATCGGTGGGCGCGAGGCGCTGGACGAGCTCGTGGATCTCCTGCATCGAGCGGCTCTTCACCAAGGGCGCGAGCTGGCGTTCCGCTTTTTCCAGGCGCTGCGTGAGATGCCGTTTCTCGGTGCGGAGACTCGCGGCTTCGCGCACCACCTGCCGCTGCTCGATCGCGCGATCGATCAGGTTCAGCAGCTCTTCCGGCGCGTAAGGTTTCGAGATGAAATGAAACGCGCCCAGCTTGATCGACTCGATCGCGTTTGAAAGCGAGTCGTGCGCCGTCAGGATGATCACCGGGAGGTCCGGCCTTTCCTCGCGCAACTCGCGCAGCACATCGATTCCATCCGCATCCGGCAACCCGAGGTCCAGCAGCACCAGATCGGGTTCAGACTTCAGCACGAGGCTCGTGCCAGCGCCCGCCGTGCTGGCCAGCAGCGGCTCGTAACCATGCCGCCGCAGCAGCGCCTCCAATGTCATTAAG
>CAXSDZ010000171.1:0-8333 GCA_964235505.1 uncultured Chthoniobacteraceae bacterium | reverse complement strand
CTTTGCGCGGCGGGAAAAGGACGTTCATGAAGGGTCAGCGAGCGGCAACGATATGCGCGACGAGAGTAGGTTGCGCCCCGGTTCATGGGAAACTTCCAGGTCGCCGCGGTGCGCAGCGAGCAATTGCCGGCTGCGAAAAAGCCCGAGCCCGTATGCGCCGCGACGCGAGGATACAAACGGCTCGCGCCCCCACCCTTCCGGCGGCGACGGCACGGCAGTCTTTGTTTCCGTGATCTCCACGACCAAGCGCCCGCCTTCCGCAAAAGCCCGCGCGGCGATCTCCCCGCCCGACTCTCGGAAGGAAAATGCATTTTTGAATACCTCGGCGATGGCGGCGAAAATCATCTCCAGATCAACAGCAATGGATTCGTCTTGAAGCTCCACGTCCCAGCGCACTTGCGGGGCGTGTTCGGGGTGCTGTTTGACGAGGCGATCCCGCAAGTCTTCGACAAAAATGCGCGCGGAATACGGGACCAGATTTGGAGTGGAAACCCAGAAGTTCGAGGACAGCGCCTGCAGCATCTTGGTGGTTTGCTGCACCAGCCCGCGGATGCGGCGGACCTCCTCGAGCGCTTCCGGATCGGACACGAGCTCCGCCGCATAAGCCGTCTGGAGTTCGATCGCGTTGAGGCCGTTGCGGACATCGTGCGTCACCTGCCGCACGAAGCCTGCCACGCGGGTGAATGGAACCAGCACGTCCGCGGCCTGAGTCGGAGCTGGCTGATTTTGAGGAGGGTTCATGCCAGGAGAAATGTGTCACCCTGCGGAGTTTCGCTTTTCGTCATTCGCATGCCGGACTGGTTGTCTGCGAGATGCCGCAGGATGTGGTAAATGCTTTCCGCATCTTCACCCAGCGAAGCCGCGAGATCATCCGCGGTGCGCGGAACGCCCGCGCTTTTCGCGAGCGCCTCACGCACCCGGCTTTGCAGCGCAAGCACCGCGGTCGCCGCCTTTTTGCCGGCTTCGACGCCGGGCTGATGATACGCATTGATCCCGACGAGCGACGCATAAAAGCCAACCGCGCGCTCATACAGAGCGATCAGCGCACCGACGGTGATAGGCGTAACCTCTGGGATGCTCACGGTGATCGACTCGCGCCCGCTCTCGGCCAGCGCCGTGCGCGTGCCGCGCAGAAAGCCGTGCAGATAATCGCCGCTCGTGAATCCCGGTTCGACGAAGAACTCCTCGCCCGCGCGATCCCGCCGCACCTCGATGAAGGTGACGAAGAAATTCTGCACGCCGTCGCGGAGCTGCTGCACGTAGGCGTGCTGGTCCGTCGATCCCTTGTTGCCATACACCGCGATGCCCTGGTTCACGCGGTTCCCGGCGAGATCGTGCTCCTTGCCGAGCGACTCCATCACGAGCTGCTGCAGGTATTTGGAGAAAAGCACCAGCCGGTCTTTGTAAGGCAGCAGCACCATGTCCTTTTCGCCGCGGCCTTTGCCCGCGTGGTGCCACATGAGCGCGAGGAGCATCGCGGGATTTTTCAGGGTGGCAGAAGTGCGCGTCCATTCATCCATCGCGGCGGCGCCGGCGAGCAATCCCTCGATGTCGAGCCCTTGCAAAGACAGCGGCACGATCCCCACTGCGCTCAGCACGGAGGTCCGCCCGCCGACCCAATCCCACATCGGAAAGCGCTGCAGCCATCCTTCACTGACGGCGACCTTGTCCAGCTCGCTGCCGGCGCCTGTCACCGCCACCGCGTGCTTTCCGAAGTCGAGCCCGCCGAGCGTGTAGCGCTGCCTCGCCTCCAGCATGCCATTACGCGTTTCCTTTGTGCCGCCGGATTTGGAAATGACCACGACCAGCGTGTGCTCCAGCCGGGTGGCGAGGCCATCGAGCACGCGGTCGAAGCCGTCTGGATCGGTGTTGTCCAGATAGTGCAGCCGCATCCGGTCACCGCCCGTGCCGAGCGCATCCGAGATGAACTGCGGGCCCAGCGCCGAGCCGCCGATGCCGATCAGCAGCACGTCCGAAAACCTGCCCGCCGCATGCACTTGCGCGACGAATTCTTTGATCGCGGCATTGGTGCTCTCGATCTCCTCCCGGAGCTCGCTTTGCGGCGCGCGCTGCGGCGCTCGCAGCCAGTAGTGGCCGACCATTCGGTTCTCGTCCGGGTTTGCAATCGCGCCGGCTTCGAGTTCGCGCATCTGGGCAAACGCTCGCTGCGTGGAATCCTCCATCTCCGCGAAGAACCCGTCGCCAAAGTGCATCCGGGAAATATCGAGCGAGATGCCGAGAGCATCGCTGCTCAGGAAGGTTCGTTGGAAACGTTCCCAAAGACTATTCATAGGACCGCGCATCACAGCCACGCACTGACCGGGTGTCGAGTGCTGAGTGCCGCTCGCGCCCGCCGCAGAATGAGCGCCGGGGATGGCACGTGTCCGGCTTAGGAAAGGTGGCAATCAAATCAGCACTGCTGGCTTCCGCCCATGCGGCGCGGCGCACGATCCCGGCGGTCTGCGCTCGGCTGCCGAACGTGCGGACGCTCCCAGAACTCAACGGTCCATCTGTCTCCTTTCTGCCCAACATGAACAAAGCAAAAGTCCTGGTCGTCGATGACGATCCCAAACTCTCCACCCTGACGCGGCTGGTGCTCGAGAAGACCCAGATATACGAAGTGTGCGAGGTGAACCGGCCCACGCAGGCGCTCGGCGTCGCGCGCACCTTCCGGCCCGATTGCGTGTTACTCGACGTCGATATGCCGGGCAAGAGCGGCGGCGAAGTCGCGTGTGATTTCGCGGCCGATCCCACGTTGCGCGACGTGCCGGTGATGTTCTTCACTTCGCTTGTTTCCAAGGCTGAAGCGGGCGAGCGGGAGGTGCTGCGCGGTGGCAAACGCTTTTTGGCGAAGCCGATCAACCCCGCCGCGCTCATCGGCGCGGTCGGGCGCCTGCTCGGCGGCGATGCGGCAGTAGATTATTGATGCTGCGCCGCACTCGCCGCGCCGTCCTGGAACGGGGTGGAAGCCCGTGCCGCGTCCTGCGCCCTTGACGCCGCGACGCTCACCGCGCCCAAATGCGCGCGATGAAGAAAACCCTCCTCACTCCCCTCCTCCTCGCCGCGCTGGCCGCCAGCCTCGCCGCGGCGACACCCATTCCCGACGACCTCAAGACCGGCGGCTTTGCCATCGGTTGCCAAGCGTGGACTTTCAACAAGTTCAGCGTCTTCGAGGCGATCGAAAAAACCGCGCAGGCCGGCGGCAAAGTCATCGAGTTCTTCCCCGGTCAAAAGCTCTCCGCCGAAGAACCGACGGTGAAGTTTGACCACAACGCCGCGCCGGAAGTCTTGGCGAAAGTGCAGGCCCGCTGCCGTGAGTTCCACGTCCAGCCGATCGCGTATGGCGTCGTCGGAATCCCGAAGGATGAAGCAGGTGCGCGCAAGGTCTTCGAGTTCGCAAAAGCGATGGGCATTCGCGTGATCGTCACCGAGTCGGTGGATGCGCTCGATACCGCGGAAAAGCTGGTGAAGGAGTTCGATATCAAGGTCGGGATTCACGACCACCCCAAGCGGCCAAACGACGCGAGCTACAAGGTATGGGATCCGAACTACGTGCTGGAAGTCACCAAGGATCGCGACCCGCGGATGGGCGCTTGCGCGGATACCGGGCACTGGGTCCGCTCTGGTTTGAAGCCGGTGGAATGCCTGCAAATCCTCAAGGGGCGGATCATGAGCAGCCACTTGAAAGACCTGCACGCGCCGCTGCCGAGCGGGCACGACGTTCCTTATGGCCAAGGGGTCAGCGACGTGAAGGCGATCCTCGATGAATTCAAGGCGCAGGGCTTCGATGGGCCGATCTCCGTCGAGTATGAATACAACTGGGACGCGAATGTTTCCGACGCCAAGCAGTGCATCGATTTCGTGCGCGGCTACGGCGAGAAGAAGTAGCCCACACACTTACAAGCAACTAAACGCAAAAGGGCGGGCACCGCGCGGTGCCCGCCCTTTAACGTTTTCTATCAGCTGTCAACGTATGCCCGGTTTCTTTCGACGCATAATCCTGTCTGACTTTGGGCCTCCACCGCCACCTGACTTAGCGCACCAGCCATCTTTTCCCGGTCAGCGCATCGCCGAGACGATTTACTCCAACTCAAAGCATGAGCGTGCTTTCATCACCGTTGACGCCACCGGAGATTATCGGATTTGTATTCAGTGGTAGGACACGAGTGATTGGAAGACTGGCTATGAGGCACGTTGGAGTAGCCATGAGACCGGCAGTCACACCGATAGTATTCAGCGAGCACGCGAGCTGGCTGCTGAGGCATTGAGATGTTCACGATAGGGGCTGACAAAGGCGCTGCCAAAACCGATCGCTGAGCTTGGTGGTTCGCCTACTCTGCGACGGCGCTTACCGCACTATCGCACCGGCTCAGACTCGATATCCTCCGGCATTGGCCGGCCTTTCGTTTCCGGCAGGAAAAACAGCGCCACCAGCCCGAGCAGAAAGATCACGCTCATGTAGCTCGCGGCGTTGCGAAACGCATCGATCTTTTCGCTCGGCGTGACCGCGCCCGTGCTAGCCCAGGCCTTGATGGAAGCGGTCTGCAGGATTCCGAAGGCAGCCACGAAGCGGCCGACGTTGTAGCAAAAGCTCGTGCCGGTGCTGCGCAGCCGCGTGGGGAATAGCTCGGGCAAATAGATCGCGAAGCCGGCGAAAAGCGCGAGCTGGCAACCGCCCATCACCGCGCTCATCCAGATGTCGCCCTTGCCATTGAAGAACTGGTAAAACCCGACCGTCGCCAACAGGGCGAGGACGAAGGCGATGGCAAATGCTGGTTTGCGCCCGAGACGTTGCGCGAGCTTCGTCATCGCCAGCATGCCGACAAAAGCGCCTAGGTTTTGCACGATCGAGTTGATGCCGACCCAGCGCGCCTTGGCGCCTGCAATCTCTGCCAGAGGAAGGTTTTGCTCCCGCAGTGACCGCTCGATCACGGGTCCGACGAGTTCCGGGGCAAAGAACCCAATACCCCAAAGTCCGATCACTCCTGCTACGGAAAGAATCATCCCGAAGATCGCCGGACGCCGCCAGCGCACATCGCCGAAGAGCGAAGTGTAAGAGCCAAACTTCACGCCTGCGGCACGGCCTGCCTCGCGCGCTTTCACCCACTTCTCCGGCTCCTTCAGCCGCATTTGTAGAAACACGCACATGAATGCCGGCAGCGCCCCAATCAGAAACATGATCTTCCACGACCAGTCGGGCGGAATTGATTTTGCCGCAACCAACCCACCGACCCACATGCTGATGATTCCGGCGGTGATATTTCCCACTGCCGACAGCGCCTGTAGCGTGCCGAGGGCGCCGGCCCGGCTGCGATCCGGCAGGCCATCTGCGATCAAAGCCACGGCAAGTCCGAAGACGCCACCGACACCTAGGCCGGTCAGAAAGCGATAAATGGCGAAGTCGATCCAGCCTTTTGAAAGCGCGGACAAACCAGTGAACACGGAATACATCAGCACCGTGAGCGTCAGCGTCTTCGCGCGCCCGATGCGATCGCCCATCGAGCCGAAAATCAGGCCGCCGGTCGCCCAGCCAGCGACGAAGATCGCCGTGGCGTAGGTGCCATATTTACCGGGGTCAGTGCCGGGCGGCAGCAGACTCTCCATCGCAAAATTCCGCGCCAGGATGAAGAGCTGCTGATCGAGGCAATCGAAAAGCCACGCCAATGAGGCCATGGCAAAAACAAACCAGTGGTAGCGGTCGAGGTGACGCCACCACGGGCCGGATGCGGAGGGGGAATCGTGCATGGCGCGGGAGGATGCGGAGCGGAGAAATGGGTGGCAATCGGAAAGGCGGGTGGTGGGACGTGGCGTCTGCGGCAAAGCCAAGGCCGCTGCGCGGAGCTGAACGTTGAACGTCCAACTTCCAACGCTCAACTTCCAAAGAAGAGCGGGAGCCGCGCCGCTCCTTCCATCTGGACGTTGAAAGTTGAACATTGAAGGTTGAGCGTTCAGCCCGCCACATGAGGGATCGCATCAATCCCTTCCTCCCTCACCCGCCCGGACCAAAACCCTTTGCGCCTCCCCCACCCCGCCTCTACTCTCCCCGCCCTATGATCGACCTCGAATCGCTGCCCGATCAGCACGGCCATTTCGGACAGTATGGCGGGATGTTTGTGCCCGAAACGCTGATGACCGCGCTCAATGAGCTCACCGCGGAATACACCGCCGCGCGGAAAGATCCCGCCTTTCAAAAAGCGCTCGCCGATCTGCTGCGCGACTACGCCGGGCGGCCCACGCCGCTCTACTTTGCCGAGCGGCTCACAGACGAACTCGGCGGCGCAAAAATCTACCTGAAGCGCGAAGACCTGCTCCACACCGGAGCCCACAAGATCAACAACGCGCTCGGCCAGATCCTGCTCGCGCAGCGGATGGGTAAGAAGCGGATCATCGCCGAAACCGGCGCGGGCCAGCACGGCGTGGCGACTGCGACCGTAGCGGCGCGTGCGGGGCTCGACTGCGTGATCTATATGGGCGCGGTCGATATGGAGCGGCAGGCGCTGAATGTCGCCCGCATGCGCTTCCTCGGTGCGACTGTGGTCGCGGTCACCGCCGGCCAGGCGACGCTGAAGGAAGCGATCAACGAAGCGATGCGCGACTGGGTCACCAATGTGCGCACGACGCACTACATTCTCGGCTCCGCGCTCGGCTCGCATCCTTACCCGATGATGGTGCGCGATTTCCACCGTGTGATCGGCGACGAGGCGCGGCGGCAGATTCAAGAAGTGGAAGGCCGGTTGCCCGATCTGCTCGTGGCCTGTGTCGGCGGCGGCAGCAATGCCATCGGGCTTTTCTGGCCCTTCCTGAAAGACGCTGGAGTGAAGATGATCGGCGTCGAAGCGGGCGGACGGGGAATCCGCGACGGCGATCACGCGGCGCGTTTTCAAGGGGGCAAGCTCGGCGTCTTGCAAGGCACAAAGACGTATCTGCTCGCCGATGCCGATGGGCAGATCCAGCTCACGCACTCCATCTCCGCCGGGCTCGACTATGCCGCGGTCGGGCCGGAGCATGCGTATCTGCGCGATCAGGGCCGGGTGGATTTCGACTTCGCTACAGACGACCAGGCGCTGGACGCATTTCAGCGCCTTTCCCGCACCGAAGGAATCATCCCCGCGCTTGAAAGCTCACACGCCGTCGCCCACGTCCTCAAAGTCGCGCCCGCAATGGATCGCGATCAGATCCTGATCGTGAACCTTTCCGGCCGCGGCGACAAAGACGTGGCGCAAGCAGCGGAACACCTGAAGCTCGGCACCGCGCACTGAAGGGCGGCTGGCAGTCGGAGCATCCGCAGCAGGATCAGGTCGCGAGCAGCGCACGTGAATGTGCCTTCCCGCTGATCGCGCATCGCGTGGATTCTTTGTTTGTCGCACTGCGCCCGCACATCGCTAATCTCGCCGCCTATGCGCAGCATGACCGGCTACGGCCGCGGCCAGAGCCTCCACGAAGGCGGCAAATACAGCGTGGAGCTCAACTCCGTGAACCGAAAGCAAAGCGACATCGTCGTGGCGCTGCCGTGCGAACTCAGCGAACTGGAGCCGCGCGTCCGCGACGTGGTGAACGGCGAAATCTCACGCGGCCGCCTCACCGTGGCCATCGGCGTGCATCGCTCCTCGGCCAC
Organism: uncultured Chthoniobacteraceae bacterium; assembly: GCA_964235505.1. Lineage (GTDB taxonomy): Bacteria > Verrucomicrobiota > Verrucomicrobiia > Chthoniobacterales > Chthoniobacteraceae > CAXSDZ01. Next base: position 718 of record CAXSDZ010000171.1, on the reverse strand, counting down.
ACCGCCGCGGCTCGCGCTCGACCCCGCGCTGGCGCGCACCTGGTTCGACGCGATGCGCGCCTTGCAGGCGGAGCTCGGAGCGGCGGGCGAGGTCACCATCGACGCTGTGCTCCGCGCGCCCGGCGTGCTGCGGATGGCGGAGGAAGAGGAAGCGCCCGGCGGCGACGCGTGGCCGCACGTGGAGGCGGCGTTGCGCGATGCGCTGCGTGAGCTCGTGGCGATGCGCGAGCTGGAAGGAAAGCACCTCGCGAAAGATCTGATCAAGCGCTTGAACATAGTGCGCGAAGCCGCGCGCAAGATTGGCGAGCTTCAGCCCGACGTGGTGAAACGCTACCGCCAGACGCTCCACGAGCGCATCCAGCGTGCGGGCCTGGAACTGCCGATCGATGATGATCGGCTGGCGAAGGAAATCATCTTCTTCGCGGAAAAGAGCGACATCACCGAAGAGCTCACGCGCCTGGAAAGTCACTTCGCGCAGTTCGCGCACCAGCTCCAGCGCGACGAGGCAGTCGGCCGCACGCTGGAGTTCATGTGCCAGGAAATCGCGCGCGAATTCAACACGCTCGGCGCGAAGGCAAACGACGTGGAGCTCTCGCAACTCGTCGTCACCTGCAAGGCGGAGATGGAAAAGATCCGGGAGCAGATTCAAAACATCGAGTGACGCTGGCCGACGGGATTTTCGGCCGTCAAACTGATGCCCCTCGCGACTCGCCTCCGG
>CAXSDZ010000170.1:518-10537 GCA_964235505.1 uncultured Chthoniobacteraceae bacterium | reverse complement strand
TGCAGACTCTCTCCGCTCTGCAACACACCGCGACGGTGCTCGCACGGCTGGTGGAGCACCGGCTCCTCACGCAATGCCTCGGGATGGAGACGTGGGGATGAGAGGCTGGATCACTCCGGAGCAAGCAATCGAAGCAATCCGCCGCGGCCGTGGCCGCGGGGTGAAGATTGCGATCCTCGATTCCGGTATCGAGGCCAGTCATCCCGAACTCGGCGGGGTGTCGCTGGTGGATGACATCGCGATCGTGGAGGAGGGGTTGAAGCTGAAGGTCGTGCCGGGGAATGGCGTCGATCTTTACGGCCACGGGACGGCAGTGGCAGGGCTCATCCACGCGGCTGCGCCGGAGGCGGAGATCGGCAGCATCCGCGTGCTCGGCGACTCGCTCGGAGCGCGCACGGCGATCATCCTCGAAGGCGCGCGGCAAGCGATCGAGCGCGGCTATCACATCCTCAACTGCTCGCTGGGCTGCGGGATTCCCGAGCACGTGCTGAAATACAAGAGCTGGGTGGATGAGGCATATCTGCGCGGGGTCCACGTGGTCGCAGCGTGCAACAATCAGGATGCCAGCCGCCCGGAATGGCCAGGATTCTTTACCTCAGTAATGACCGTCAACATGGCGTCCGCGGCATCCGACACCGACGTGTATTACCGTCCCGGAAACATCGTGGAGTTTGCCGCGCGCGGCGTGGATGTGCAGGTGCTCTGGCGCGACGGGGGGACGAAGAAAATGACCGGGAGTTCCTTTGCCGCCCCGCGTGTAACGGCAATGCTGGCTCGGTTGCTTTCCGAAGCCCCGGACATCACTCCACTTCAGGCAAAGACGCTGTTTCACAGGCTGGCGCTGCCCTGGAGCAAGGAGATCGTAGGGCCGAACGAGAGGGAGTAGCGCGCTCGGGCCACTACCCCTCTGGTGCGCGTCGCTAGCGGACGGAGCCCGGGTCGCAGGCGACAACCTGTTGCACGCGGCTAAACTTCAAACCTTTAACTCCAAACGCCGAAGGAGCTGCGGCGCAGCGCAGTTGCCCATCTTTGGACGTTGGACGTTGGAAGTTGAGCGTTGAATGTTTGACGTTGAACCCGCCGCAGACGCCGCTGCCCTGCCAAGGGAAAGGCACAACCCAACCGAGAACCGCTCTACGCCTGCGCCACCCGCCGCGCCCGCGCATCTTTCACGCGCTCGCCCAGCCACCGCAGCCAGGCTGGATTCGCCCGCAGCAGCTCGCAGACTTCCTCCCGCTCTTCCTGCGATGACTGGCCAAGAGCGAAGCGCTCCAGCTTTGCGGCTGCTTCATGCTGCGGGGAAGGCGGCTCACCTCGGCCTTCCGCCTCCGGGCCGAAACGTTCGAGAAACTCCAGCAAGGTTTTGATGTCCGTATTCACTCCAAAGGATTAGACGCGCGAGATTTAGTTTCTTGCAGGAAAAGTGGATCGAAGCACGAAAAACTCACTTTCTGCGCGAACTGAAAGATTTCCTGCAAGAAACGAAATCCCGGGCGTCTAATCCATAGAGGCAGTGGTTGCCGGGAGGAGCCTGACAGCAACAGATGGGCATTGAGAAGCGGTCCGCGAGGGCTGGCTTGAGCGGTGGAACGAGTGGTCGCAGGGGTGGCGGTGGCAAGTGTGTGAGGGAGTGGGGTTCTCGATGCTCATCTGTTTGTTGTCGCTCGCGGGAAAAGAAGGTGAGTCGGGCGCTCGGTGACTTGGGGGCAATTCTGCGTTCGCCGACTCCCGGAAGTTCCATCGGTCTGCGTTTTTCAGATAGGAAGCGGGCAAGTGCGGAGCTTTTCGTGTTTCAAAATCGAGCGCGCTTTTCCAATGTCGCGCGCGTGCGTGATGCCGTTCCCCACCTCGAAGATTTTCTGCTCGTCCAGAAGTGCCTCGCCCGGGACGAAGCCGGCATCGCAGCTCTGCAACAGGCGCACACCGGCGGGGTGCTGTCGTATCTCATGAAGGCCGGCGCGCAGCAGGCGGAAGCGGAAGAAGTGCTCGCATGCCTTTGGGCGGATTGCCTGATCGGATCGCCCGAAGCGCAGCCAAAGCTGAGACGCTACGACGGCCTCTGCAGCTTGCGCACCTGGCTGAATACCGTCGCGCTCAACCGGGTCCTCACGATGAAACGCCACGCGGAGCGCTGGAGCCGGGTGCTCGGGCCAAGTCTCGACGCCTCAGCCCACACGGGCACCGATGAATACAGTATCGCCTCGGCGACCGCAGTGATGGAAAGGCCAGCGCACACAAACTTCGATGCCCCACTGCTGACGTTGATGCGGCAGGCCGTCGAACACGCATTTTCACTCTGCCCAAGCGACCACTTCGTGATGCTGCAGCTCGTCCACGGCAATGGGCTGCGCAGGGTTGAAGTGGCGCAGATGTTCGGCTGTGACGAATCCACCGTGGGGCGGATTATCGACCGGGCGAGCCAGCAGATCGCGCACGACACGCTGCACTTCCTCCGCGAGCAGGACCCGTGGCTGGACGTCCAGTGGGAGGACTTCCTCGAACTCTGCGGATCGGCAGGGTTTTGGGACGACCTGTGACAGATGGAAAGTGCGCCTCCATTACTCGCCCTCCACAAATTCCCGAGCGCCGACGCTGCCGACTCGCCGTGCCGTTTAACTCCCCGCCAGCACTGGCTCGGCAAGCTGCACCGTGCGCGAGGCAGGCTCCTGCTGAAGAGATGCGGCAACCGCACGTGCGAGGTCGCGACGCGTCGCATCGAACACAAAACGAAACCGCGGCTTCGGCTCCGTGCCGCACACGGCGACATGCAAGCCCAGCAGCCGCTCTTCCATCGCGACCCGGCAGCCAGCGGTTTCGATCTTCACAAACTTCGCCATCCAAAAGCGCTTCGAGATGAGCCACGCGCTGCCCGGCTCAGCTTCCGTCGCCAGCAGCCAGACAAAGGCGTTGCCCGAAATGCCGCGTGCCGCGCCCCCAAGGCAGGGGACGGCCCAGCGGACCGCGCCGCTCTCCGGGTGCGCCGCCCGAAATGCGAGGTCCAGCTCCATCGGCAGCCGGTTGCTGAGCTGCGTCTCCCGCGTTCCGCTTGCCGCGACCAGCTTGCGCCACAGCAGCCACCAATTTGCCCGCACCGAGCGGAAGAGCTTCGGACCCACATATGCCAGAGCGAGCAGTGCCAGTGAAAAGACCGACAGCGCGAGCAGCGGATCCTGGCGGATCAAGGCCAGACCGCCGAGGACCGTCACATCTTCAGTAAGGCTCAGCGCGATATTGGTGAACGGCTCGGGCGAATGATTCGCGAGCAGCCGCGTGCCGGCTTTCGCGCTGTGCGCCATCAGCGTAACGCCACCGGCCAGCAGCGCCGCGATCACATCGAATGCGGGGTCTGGATTTCCCAAAACCCGGATCGCGAGAAACGCGCCGCCGATCGGTCGGATGACCGTATGCACCGAGTCCCAGAGCGAATCGACCCAAGGCACTTTGTCCGCGAAGAACTCTAGAAAGTAGAGCACTCCCGCCACGGCGATCACCGCCGGATGCCCGAGCACCAGCAGGTCTGGATGTGTCTGCGAGACATCGATCCAGCCAGACTGGATCGCGATGCCCGTGGCAAAGACGGTGAGGTAAAGGTTCAGCCCGGCGAGCGTCGCCAGGCCCAATACGATCCCAAGAGTTTGCAGCGCTTCCATACGGCGGGGAGTATGGATCGGCGCACGTCTTTCACAAACGGAATCTCGAGCCGCCGCCTGCGCCAGCCGCCTCCTCCACGACAGGATTTATCAGCGCGCCGATCCGCTCAATTTCCACCGTGACGCTGTCGCCCGGCTGGAGAAAGCGCGGAGGGGTGCGCGCAATGCCGACACCGTGCGGCGTGCCGGTGAGGATGACTGTGCCGGGCAGCAGCGTCGTCGAGCCGGAGAGGAATTCGATCAGCGTCGGCACGTCGAAGATCATGTCGCCCGTGGAGCAGTCCTGCAGCGTTTCACCGTTCACCTCCGTGCGGATGCGGAGCGCATTTGGATCGGGGATTTCGTCGCGCGTGACGAGGCACGGCCCGAGCGGCGCAAAGGTGTCGAACGTCTTGCCGCGGCACCATTGCGAACCGCCGCCTTCCTTTTGCCAGTCGCGCGCGCTCACGTCATTTGCGCACGTGTAGCCGAGCACGTAGTCCAGCGCCTCGGCGCGCGGCACATTCTTGCAGCGTCGGCCGATCACGACCGCCAGCTCGCACTCGAAATCGACCTTGGCGCTCCGCAGCCAGCGCGGCAGCGCGATGGGATCGCCGGGATTTTGCACGGCGTTGATCCCCTTCATGAAAAGCACGGGCACGACCGGCAGCGGCGCGCCCGTTTCCGCCGCGTGCTGCCGGTAGTTCAGCCCGATGCAGAGCAGGCTCACGGGCGCGAGCGGGGCGAGCAGCTTGGCGATTTCGACTCGCTCGCCGGTTTCCTCGAAGCCGGCCAAAAGGTCGCCGCGCAGGCGGGTCGCCGCGCCGCCGGGATGCTGTTGCGCGAAGGCGATTTCCCCGGCGGGAGATTGGAAGCGGATGATCTTCATGGCCCCGAGCTTGTCGTGGAATCGCACACCACGGGCAATGCTGGAAAGCCAACGCGCCATTTACAGGTCTGGCACCCGCCGCGATCCCAAAGCCGCATGATCCTTCACCCGCCAGTGGGTTCCAAACGGGCCGCCGGCTCCACGGGGCCGAAGCTGCGGTAATCGGCCGCGACGAAGTGCCACCACTCATCGCGCATCAGCAGAAAACCCGCGCCGAGCATCGCCTCCTGTAGTCGGTGCAAATTTGCGGCAGTCGCCGGATCGCCGCCGGTGTAGTGTCGGGCCGCCGCGGGACCGAGCGCATCGAAGTGAGTTGGCATCTTCAGTTCGCGCCCGAAGCGATCCACCAAAGTCACATCGACCGCCACGCCCCAGCTATGCAGGGAGCCGCCTTTCGCCGGGTCGCCGACAAACTCAGGGTCGGGCCGCGCCTTCCACAAAATCTCCTGCGCCCACGGGGGCCGGTAGGCGTCCCAGATCTTCAAAGCGCAGCCCGTCTCCGCGAGCCGCGCCTGCGCTTTGCGGAGCCGGCGCGCCACACTTTCGCGGACGAGGCAGCGTGCGTCGGCGGGGTAAAGCACGCGGCCTGCGATGTTCTCCGCCAAGGCGTAGCGCAGCTCGATCACCACGCCCGGACAAGCCTTTGCCACATCCACGAGCGGCTCTGCGCGGCTCAGAAATGCGACCGGGTTTTGCGCGAAAGCACTGGGCAAAAGCGCCATCGCGAGCATCGCGAGAGCGGCGGTTGCCAGGTGCGGACGCGAGATCATCGCCGCTCAAAATACCGATCTCCCGCAGCGCACCAACGCTGGAATGAATTGCTCCTTCAAAGACGATGCGCCGCCTTCGCGGCACTGCTCAAAAGGGGAAGCTGGAGCGTCGGATTTCGCGTGCGGCGGATCACTCCGCCCTTGTCGCACCTCCGCCCCATCCTGTATTCCCGCGCCGTGCATTCCACCGCCGGTCCAGCCGCTGACCGCCTCGCGGAGGCGCGGTGCCGCGCCAGGGCGCTGATCCGAAATACCGTGGCATTTGTCACCGCGGGTGCGCTCGCGTGCTTCGCGCTCGCCGCGCCGCTCCCCTTTCCGACGGTGTCCGGCATCGGGCAGAAATACCGCGTCTTTGCTGCGCAAAAAGATCGCTGCGACGTGCTTTTCGTCGGCTCCAGCCGGTTCTTTCACCAGATCATTCCGGCGCAGTTGGACGCCGCGATTTCTGCGGCTACGGGCCAGCCGGTGCGCTCTTTCAATTGCGGCTACGACGGCATGTATCCGCCGGAAAGCTTTTACTTTCTGCGGCAGCTTCTGGCTCTACATCCGGCGCGGCTGCGCTGGGTCGTCGTCGAGCTCATGGAGCTGAACCCGCGGCCCGATGCCGGTCCGCGCACCTCGCAGCGCACGGCCTACTGGCACGACTGGCAGCACACGCGGCTGGCATGGCGGCACGTCTGGTCCGCGCCGGAGCTTCACTCGGAACGCGGGCCGCTCGCGTGCGAGCACGGCTGGCACTTGCTGAAAATGTGGGTGAATCTCGGGCGCGGCGCGGAGCTCGCACAGCAGGCGCTCGCGGTGCGGGCCACGAGGCCGGAGTCGCCACCGGCCTGGGCGGGCGCCCGCGGCTACGAGCCCGGCCCGGATACCGCGCTGACCGGCAGCAAGCTCGCGCGCTACCTTTCCGATGTGGAGTCTCTGCGAGCGGGACTCCCGCCGCGCGCGCTCAGCCCAGCTTTGAGCGATGGCATTCGCGCGCTCTCCGCCGACATCCGCGCGGCGGGCGCGGAGCCGCTGTTCGTGCTCGCGCCGACGGTGGTCCAGCGGGAGAATTTCCGGGCCATGCCGCCTGGTGCACCACTTTTCGCGTTCAACGATCCTGCGCGTTATCCCACGCTCTTCGATCCGGCAAATCGCTACGACGGCTGGCATTTGAACGCGCGCGGCGCGGTGGAGTTTACCCGCGTGCTGGCCGAGCGCCTCATCGAGCACGAACGCGAAGCGAGCGCCTCCGCGCCTCGTCTCCGAGTTACACGTTGAAGCGGAACTCCACCACGTCGCCGTCCTTCATGACGTATTCCTTGCCCTCGATCCGCAGCTTGCCGACTTCGCGCGCTTTCGCGTTTGAGCCGAGGCGGGTGAGATCGTCGAAATGCACCACTTCCGCCGCGATGAAACCGCGCTCGAAATCGGAGTGGATGACGCCAGCCGCCGCGGGCGCTTTGTCGCCGGCGCGGATCGTCCACGCGCGCGTCTCCTGCTCGCCGGTGGTGAGATAAGTGCGCAGGCCGAGCAGGTGATACACCGCGCGGATGAGCGAGCCGACGCCGCTGCTCGCGACGCCGAGCCCCTTCAGATACTCGGTCGATTCTTCCTCCGAAAGATCGACCAGCTCGCTCTCGATTTGCGCGGAAATGACGACCGCTTCGGTGCCGAAGTGCGCGCGTGCGTAGTCCTGCACCGCCTTCACGTAGCGTGCCGCGGGCGTGAGTTCAGTGACATCCTGCGGCAGCGCGGCTTCGTCTTCATTCGCCGCGCCCACGAGCGCCGCGACGTTGCCGAGATCGCTCTCCGCCACGTTGCACGCAAAGATCGTTGGCTTACCCGAAAGGAGGAAAAATCCGCGCACGACCTTTTGCTCCTCGTCGCTAAGATCGAGCGTGGTGGCGGGTTTGCCGGCATCGAGATGAGGAATCAGCTTTTCGCAAACGGCCAGCTCGGCCTTGGCTTCCTTGTCGCCGGTGCGCGCGAGTTTCGTCTGTTTGTCGCGGCGCTTGGTGGTCGCCTCGAGATCCGCGAGGACGAGCTCGGTATTGACGACGTCGATGTCGCGCACGGGATCGACGGTGCCGCTGACGTGGTGAATGTCTGGGTCCTCGAAACAGCGCACGACCTGCACGATCGCATGCACTTCGCGGATGTGACTGAGGAATTTATTTCCCAAGCCTTCGCCCGCACTGGCGCCCTTCACGAGGCCCGCGATATCGACAAACTCGATCGCCGCCGGGACGAGCTTTTTGGAAGAGGAAAGCTTCGAGAGCACTTCCAGCCGCGGGTCCGGCACGGTGACGACGCCGACGTTTGGGTCGATGGTGCAAAACGGATAGTTCGCAGCCTGCGCCTTGCGGGTGCGGGTGATGGCGTTGAAAAGGGTCGATTTGCCGACGTTGGGCAGCCCGACGATACCTGCGCTTAACATAGGGCGCGGACGTTAGCGGAGAAACCGAGAGGGTAAAGCGCGGAGGAGGGCGGCGAAGACGCGCCTTGTCTTCGCCTTTCGCTTCGCGACATTCGCGCCATGAGCAACAAGGAAATCGTCGCCGACCTGCTGGAGCGCATTCCTGAGGATGCTTCTTTGCAGGACATCGCTCGTGAGATCGAGTTTATCGCCGGCGTGCGCGAAGGCTTTGAATCTTATGAAAGCGAAGGCGGAGTCACGCCGGAAGCAGCCCGAGCGCACGTAAAGGAATGGGTGAAGGTCGCTACAAAGTAATCCTTTCCGCGCAGTCGATTCGCGATTTGGGGGAAATCGTGCGGTTCGTCGCTGCCGACGATGCGCCTGCGGCGGAGCGGTTCGGAAACCGGCTCATCTCCGAAACGGAGGCGCTTGGGTTGCACCCGCTTGCGGGACGCGTCGTTCCAGAGTTCGATGATGTTCTGATCCGGGAGCAAATCCACCGCGCGTATCGGATCGTGTATCGGGTGGATGGCTTGCGGAAGGTGATCGTCGTTTCCCGCTTCTGGCATTCCGCCCGGGGCGCGCCGGAGCTGCCGCTCCACGACGAGTGATCGTCGTTGAAAGTGAGTTGGCGGCAACGCGAAGGCGAATCGCTCTAACGAATTTGCCAAACGGCTCTTTTCCCTTTCCTCCGTTCAGATAGCTCAAATTTCACGCACATGGCCGACCTGCCCTCCCTCGTCGAATACCTCGACCGCTATCTCCACACCACCAGCATCCAGGACTACCCCGGCGCGCACAATGGCTTGCAACTGGAGAACTCCGGCGAGGTCACGCGCATCGGCGCGGCGGTGGATGCGTGCGAGCCAGTCCTCGTGGAAGCGGCGGCGCGCGGTGTGTCGCTGCTGCTCGTGCATCACGGATTATTCTGGACCCCGCAGCGGCAGCTCACCGGCGCGGTGTATCGGAAATTCAAGACCGCGATGTCGCACGATCTTGCGATCTACTCGTCGCACCTGCCGCTCGATCTCCATCCGGTTGTTGGAAACAACGCGCTGCTCTGCAAGGCGCTTGGATTCAGCGATTGCGAGCCGTTCATGCCCTTCAAGGATCAGCCGATCGGATTGAAAACGAACGCATCGCTTTCACTCGAAGAACTCGCGCGCCGATTGGAAAAGGCGCTCGGAAGTGCGCCGCACATCTGCCCCGGTGGCCCGGCGAAAACGAAGTGCATCGGCGTGGTGACTGGCGGCGCGGGCGCGGAGGTGGCGCAGGCGGCAGCGGAAGGTGTGGATACTTTCATCACCGGCGAAGGACCGCACTGGAGCTACCCGCTCGCGGAGGAACTCGGGATCAACGTCTTCTACGGCGGGCACTACGCGACGGAGACTTTTGGAGTGCAGGCGCTCGCGGCGAGTCTCTCGAAGAAGTTCCGCGTGCCGTGGGAGTTCATCGATCACCCGACCGGCCTATGAGCACGGGCTCTTCGTCTGTTTCTTCATCTTCATCTTTTTCTCGGGTGCCCCTCGTGGCGCGATCAATTCAGAAGAGATGAAGATGAAGATGAAAAAATTGACGAAGAGCTGGTTGCGATGATTCCCCGCGCTTTTTTCCAGCGCGATCCGCTGACCTGCGCGCGCGAGCTGATCGGGTGCGAGCTCGCGTGGGGCGAAGGCGCGGGAGTGATCGTGGAAACGGAGGCGTATTCCGTGATCGATGATGAGGCGTGCCACGCTTTCCTGCGGCCTTCGGCGCGGCAGTTCATCGCGGATCACGAGCCGGGCGCAGCGTATGTGTATTTGAATTACGGCATCCACTGGCTGCTGAACGTGCTCATTAAAGGCGGCGAGGAAGACGGCTTTGTCCTCATCCGCGCGCTGGAGCCGACGCGGGGTATCGCAGCGATGGAAGCCCGCCGCCGGCAGACCCGGCGCATGGCCTTGTGCTCCGGCCCCGGCAAGCTCGGGCAGGCGCTCGGCATCAGCGGCGCGGACCACGGACGCGATCTGTGCAGCGGCCGCGACGTTGGCTTTCGCGCCGCGACGATCCCGGTGGATGCGGTGCCGGACGTGCGCATCGGCATTTCCAAAGCCGCGCATCTGCCCTGGCGATTTCTCCTGCGCGACAGCCCATGGGTGAGCGTGAAGCTCTCGTCCGCTGCTCGGAAGGCACAGTGAAATCCCTGCCTCCACACCATCGACCGCAGTGTTGCTCAGCCGCCACGGCATGCACGAGCCCTGCTCGGAAATGAAGAAAGCCAGACTGGCATCGCTGCCAGTCTGGCTTTGGAAAAGGGGAACTCCCCGGAAGCCCGGGTGAGCTTACTTGGAGTA
>CAXSDZ010000170.1:0-508 GCA_964235505.1 uncultured Chthoniobacteraceae bacterium | reverse complement strand
CGTCGTGCTGGCCTGGTAGCCAGTGTCCTGGTGTTTGGCGCAAGCGCCGAGACCGAGCGCGAGCGCTGCGAGTGCGAGGATCGTGAGGTATTTCATGTTGATGGGTGTTTTTCCTTTCTAAGCCGAATGGCGGCGGCGTTTTAACAGCGTCTGCCGAAGCGAAACAACGCTGTTTTGGCCGCTTGCCTCCTTTTCGGCCCGGACCCCGCACACGGTTGTGTCCACCCGTTACGCCTCGATAAGCACCGGCGTGCCGGGCTGCACACGATCGAAAAGATCGACAACATCGGCATTTGCCATCCGCACACAGCCGTGGCTGGCCGGGGTGCCGAGCTGCGATTCCGCGTTTGTGCCGTGGATGTAGATGTAGCGCTCGCGGGTGTTGGCGTTGTGCGGCTCGTCGCCTTCCAGCCACAGGATGCGCGTCTGCACGCGGTCTTCGGGATCGCCCTCCGCGCCGAGCTGTCCCGTCGGCTGGCGCGCGGAGAAAATCTCACCGTGCCGAGCC
>CAXSDZ010000169.1:10216-10591 GCA_964235505.1 uncultured Chthoniobacteraceae bacterium | reverse complement strand
GCGGCGGGCTGAACGTCCAACATCCAACGCTCAACTCCAAACGTCCAAGTGTCGGCAGCGGCACCTCTCCGCCCTTCGCTTGGAGTTTAAGGGTTTGACGTTGAAAGTTTGAAGTTCAGCCCCGCGCAGCGACCTCCGCGAGTCGGCAGGGCTTTCGCTCGCATTCACACCGCCGCTTCATCCCGCCAGCCTTCCCCCCTTACCACCCTTCGCTGATCAGGCTCGTCATCCGAATCGCGAGATCCTCTGCCGCCAGCGGCAGCGCCTGGCGTTCGTCCTCCGGGAAGGCGCGCTGCGCGGCCCAGCCGCAGCGCACGACGCCCAGCGCCTGCCCGTTGACCGTGAGCGGCATCATCGCCCATGCCTCTTCAGGGG
>CAXSDZ010000169.1:9135-10206 GCA_964235505.1 uncultured Chthoniobacteraceae bacterium | reverse complement strand
CACATCTGCGGAAAGCGGGTTCGATCCGCTCACGAAGAAGCTCGTCGTGCCGATCACCGTGCGCTGGTCGAGCTGCTGCCCATTGTCGCGCCGATACACGCGGTATTTCACCCGGAGCAGCAGCGTGAACTCCCGCGTGAGCAGCACATTGCCGCGCACGCTGCGCGCCGGCCGCCGCTCGATTTCATCGATCGTCCCTTCGAGGATTGCGTCCGCCGTTTTCTCGTCTTCCACCCGATACGTGCCGTCCTGCTGGATTTGTTTGATGACCGCATTTGCCAGCAGCACCTCGGCCCGCGGTTCCAGCGTCTTGTTTTTGAAGGAACTCACCGCGATCGAGCGAATCTCGGACATCACCTTTGGCTTCACCGGTCCGAGGTGGTAGCCCGCGCAGCCGGGGAGACACAGCGCGAGCAGGGCAAGGAAGAAAAGGCGCATGGAAAAGGAGTGCAAGAAAGCGCGGCGCGCGTCGGCGCGAGCGCCGGAGGTTGTGTGAAAGGGACGCGGAGCGCGCAAGCTTCTTTCCGAGCGGAGGTCGCGGACCTTGCGGCAGGCTCGCCTGGAGTGGGGAGGTATCGGTCACTGCCCGGCGGGCGGAGCGCCTCGCAAAGAAGCGGGAGGCGGGGGCGGGAATCGAACCCGCGCATACGGCTTTTGCAGAGCCGAGCCTTACCACTTGGCTACCCCGCCGCTCCCGTTGGAAGGGTGTGACTGGTAGTGGAGAACGCAGGAGGCGTCAACTGTGGCGATGCGCTGGCAGGGGCTTGATCTGGAAGCCAAGAAGCCAGGAAGCGGGCATCTTTTTTTCTGGCTTCTTGATTGAAATCCGAACACCGGCCATGCGTCCTGGCTTCGCAGGGCCGATATCAATACGAGATCGCGAAGGGCGCGGCGACGATCTTGGCGCGGGCGGCGCGATCGAGCGTTCCTTCAGTCTGCTCCAGCGAAGCGACGAGGTTGTTTTCAAACACCACGGAGAGTTTCCCCGACGGCACTTTCACATACACGATGTTCGACACTGCGCGCCCGTAGCGGTCGATGCCACCGACTTCCTGTGGCACGCGCTCGTAG
>CAXSDZ010000169.1:0-9125 GCA_964235505.1 uncultured Chthoniobacteraceae bacterium | reverse complement strand
CGCTGAGCTTGCCGGCCTCCACCTTGATGTAGGTCACGCCCGTCACGAGCCGGCCGTACTGGTCGCGGCCGGTTGTCTGCTGCGGGATGCGATCGTACCGGATGAATTCCCACACTTCCTGCCGCCCGCTGGCATCGACTCGCGAGGTTGTGCGCGGCGGTTTGCCGAGCGAGGCGGTGACTTCTTCCGGCGTCATGTTCACGGCGATTTCGTTGCGCGCGATGAGCGCCTGCACCGAGTCGCGGCGTTCGGCGTTTTGCCTCAGGCTGGTGAGGAATTCCTTCTTCAGTGGCGTGAGATAGCGCGGGTCCACCCAGCCCACGACCTGCCCCTGCCGCGCCTGCCCGCGGACGCGATACGCATGCTCCCCGATGGCCTGCAGCTCGACCGCCTGGCCGGCATTCAGGGTGCCGAGAAAGCGCGCCATGTCCGCGGCGTAAAAGATCGGCGCGCTCGCCTGCACGGTCACGCGCACGGGCTTCGGGACGAGGTCTTCCAGATACACCGCGCCGGGCTCGCGCACCACGGCGCCGGAAGCGGCGAAAGCAGCGGGGCTCCACGCGAGGCAGAGCGTCAGGCAGAGGGGGAGGAGTTTCACGGGCGGGAGCTTACGCGATGTGGCGAGGCAGTAAAGGCGCGCGGCTTGAGCCTCGATCCTTTCGCCGCTAGCCTTCACCTTTTCCGCATGAAAACTCGCGCCCGCTCGTCACAGCTCTTCGCAGAAGCTCTCCGCTACATCCCCGGCGGCGTGAACTCTCCCGTGCGCGCCTTCCGCGGCGTCGGCGGCGAGCCGTTTTTCGCCGAGCGCGCCAGCGGTGCGCGGGTGTGGGATGCCGATGACAACGAATACATCGACTACGTGGGCACGTGGGGGCCGGCGATCCTCGGGCACGCGCCGCCCGTCGTGCGGGAGGCGATCTGCGCGGCGGCGGAAAAAGGGGTGAGCTTTGGGATTCCCAATCCGCTGGAGGTGGAAATGGCGCGGACGATTTGCGAGTGGCTCCCATCGATCGAAAAGGTGCGAATGGTGAACTCCGGCACGGAGGCGACGATGTCTTGCATCCGGCTCGCGCGCGGCTTCACAGGTCGCGACAGGATCGTGAAGTTCGAGGGCTGCTATCACGGCCACGTCGATTCGCTGCTGGTGAAAGCCGGCAGTGGCGCGCTAACCCACGGGCAGCCGGACAGCGCGGGCGTGCCGGCGGCGCTCGCGGAGCTCACCACGACGCTCCCTTTCAATGATACGACTGCCCTGCGCTCCCTTTTCATGGCCGATGGCAGCCACATCGCCGCCGTCATCGTGGAGCCGGTGCCAGCAAATGCGGGGCTCTATCTGCCGGAGGAAGGCTTTCTGGAAGTGCTGCGCCAGCAGTGCTCCCAATACGGCGCGGTGCTGATCTTCGACGAGGTCATGACCGGCTTCCGGCTCGCGCGCGGCGGGTATCAGGAGCGGTGCGGGGTTTCGCCCGACCTGACCGCGCTGGGCAAGGTGATCGGCGGCGGCCTGCCGGTCGGCGCCTTTGGCGGGCGCGCGGACATCATGGCTCAGCTCTCGCCGGAAGGCCCTGTTTATCAGGCCGGCACGCTTTCCGGCAATCCGCTCGCGAGCGGGCGGGCGGCTGGGCGCGGCTGGAGGAGCTCGGCGCGATCTTTGAAGAGCGGGTGCGCGCTGGGCTGAAGCGCGCCGGGCGGAGCTGGCATTTTCAGCGCATCGGCTCGATGTTTTGCCTCTTCTTCACCGAGCAGCCCGTGCGCGATCTCGCCTCGGCCCAGACCAGCGACCGCGCGCGGTTCGCGAAGTTTTTCCACGGCTGTCTGGAGGCCGGCATTTACTTCGCGCCATCGCAGTTCGAGGCCGGTTTCCTTTCGCTCGCGCACACGGCGGAAGACATGGCGAAGACCGGCGACATCGCCGCGCGAGTGCTGGCGGAGGTGTAGCGCACGGGCGCGTTCCGTGCGCGATCCAAGAGCGCTGCGGCAGCGACAAAGATCACCCCAGCTTCACGAAGCGCTGCCCGGGCAGTTGTTTCACCCGGCGTTTCATTTCCAAGGCGAACAGCGTGGAGGAAACCTTTGAGACCGGCAAACCCGAGGTGGTGACGAGGTGGTCGAGGCCGGCTTCTTCTGCACCCAGAGCGGCGAGCAGAGCTTCTTCTTCCGGCGAAAGCGTCGCAGTGCGAGCGCTGGTGGGCTGCGCTGCGGAGGCGGTGGCTGGCACGTTTGGAAAAAGCACCTGGAGATCATCCAGAATGTCGCCCGCCCCAGCGACGAGCTTTGCCCCTTGCTGGATCAGCCGATTTGAACCGGCGGCGGTGGGCCGGTCGATCGGGCCTGGCACGGCATACACCGAGCGGCCAGTTTCGAGGGCCTGATTCGCGGTGATCAGCGCGCCGCTGTTCAGCCCCGCCTCCACGACCAGCACGCCGCTGCCCCAGCCCGCGACGATCCGGTTCCGGTAGGGAAACGTCTGCGGGCTCGGCGGGAACTCCATCGGAAACTCGCTCACCACCGCACCCGACTCGGCGACCTTTTGCGCGAGCCCGGCATTCTCCGGCGGATACAGATCCATGAAGCCCGAGCCGATGACCGCGACGGTGCGGCCCTTTGCCGCGAGCGCGGCTTGATGCGCCGCAGTGTCGATGCCGCGCGCGAGCCCGCTCACCACGGTGAGCCCGGCGTAGGCGAGCTGATAAGAGAGCTTCTTCGCGCACTCCAGGCCGTAGTGGCTGGTCTTGCGCGAGCCGACCACCGCGATGGCGTGGCTGTCAGCTTCGGTCAGCGCGCCCCAGACGTAGAGGACGATTGGCGGATTGTAGATTTCGCGCAGCAGTCGTGGATACTCCGCGGAGCGCTGGGTCAGCACGTGCGCCCCGAATTCGCTGATGCGCCGCAGCTCCGCGGGAAGATCCACTTTGCTTTCCCAACCCGCGATCCCTTCCGAAACCTCCGCACCGATGCCGTCCACCGCCCGCAGTTCAGAAGCGCGCGCCAGCAGCACGCGCTCGGGCGTTTCAAAGCGATCGAGCAGCTTGCGCAAACGCACCGGCCCCAGATTGGGGACCATGTTTAGCGCGATGCAGGCCTCGGTCTCAGTCACGGAAAAATACCGGGTAAAAAGGAGCGCGCGCGCAACGAAGCCGAACGAAAATCGCGCGGGAAGCCGGGCAGGTTTGCACTTTCCCTACGCTCCGCCGACTCCGCAGTTTGCCGACCGGAGCCCAGCGGAAAGGAAGAAACGACGCAGCCGTGAGAGGATAGTCCGGGCTGCACGACATCAGCAGCGTCGCCCGGCTGCGGGCGCCTCAGAGCTTGCCGCCACGCGACATGAACTCGCGCTTTTCTGCCGTGCGGGCCGCTTCGAGGTCGTTGGTGACCTGCGTTTCCTTCACCTCGAATTCCATGTCCGACATGCGGACCTTCATCTTGCCGTTGGGCAGCCGCTGGAGCAGCCGGACTTCCTCGCCCGGATTCAGCGCGCGCACACCGCTATCCGTGGCGACGCTGGTGCGCTCCACCACGTAAAACACGCCCGGCGCGGCGAGCTGTTTTTCGCCGGGTGCGGCGGCCGCGCCGATCTTCGAGGCGAAAGGCGTGGGGCCGGCCACCGGCGGCTTTGTCGCCATGGGTGCCGGCGAGCTGCCAGTCGCAGTTTCGTCCGCCGGAGTCGCGGGTTCGGTTCCTTGGAAGCGGGCAAGCACGGTGTCCACCTGCTGAGTGAAGGCCGGGACTTTGAGATAGGCGACATAGCCGAGGCCGCCGAGCACGAGAATGAAAAGAAGTAGCCGCATAGAATGAGTTCGTTTCCCTTATTGATTTCGTTTCCCTAGGTTGACCGCGCAGTTCCGCGACGGACGGCGCGGACGCTAGGAAAACCGTCACGCGACTGTAAAGAAGAAGCTTATCCGTGCGATCCCGCATTGACGCACCGCCCGCCCGCGACAACCTTCCGCGCGCTATGAGACACAAGGTTTTGATGGTTCCTGCAACGGTGGCGGCGTGTCTGCTCCTCACCTTTTCCTCCGCGCCTGCGGAAGAGAAGAACGGCCTTTCGCTGAGCGTCAGCAAAAAGACGCTCGAACGGTCCGACTCGCGCAACGGCTACATCGGCTATTCCGACCGCATCGATCGCACGCAGGGCTTGAAGGTGACGGTCAAGAACACCTCTTTCAAACCGATGCCCGAGGGCGAGATGGAGTGGACGATCCTGGTGCGGAAATATCTGAGCTCCAGCCTTTACCGCTACACCGGGAAAGAGAAGCTCAGCGCTCTCAAGGTGGCCGAAGCGGCGGACCTGACGATCGGAGCGGCGCAGATCACTGGGTGGAAGGATTACGGCGAGCAATACAAGGACAAGATCGAGTATCAGGTCGTCATCACCCAGGCAGGCAAGGAAATGATCCGCACCGCCAGCACGCCAGCCTTCGATGCGCTCGCAAAACGTTCCGTGAAGGCCAGCACGCCCGAGCCTTAGAGGGTGCTCGCCGCTGCGGCGGAAGTGTCGCGCCAGTAGGCAGGCAGATTTGGTTTCGTTTCGCGCAGGATTTCCAGGATCGCCTGCCGGTCTGTCGCCGCGATTTTGGCAAACTGCGGGTCGGCATCCTTGCCGGAAAGAATGTCGTAAAGCCGCTGCAGCAAGTGCTCGCGCATGACCTCGGGCAGCGCGTCGAAAGCGGGCGAGTAGATGAGAAACGAGCACGGGTGCTGGAACATGCGCGTCTTAAAATCAAGGTCGCGCAGCGAGCGCCCCTTGGAGTCGCGCGGCCCTTGCGCGGCGAACTGTTTGGCAAACCCCGCGTCACCGGCGATTGGAGCAGTGAGCGGCGTTTCCTCCGTGAACAGCAGGTAGCGCAGAAAGGCGTTCACCTGGTTTTTCAGATAGCGGATGTGGCCGTAGGTTTCCGTCATCATCCGCGTCTCGTAGGAGAGCCGGGTGAGATAGTTGTGCATGTGCGCCTGATGCTCCAGCACCATCAGCGCGGCGATGTCGCTGCCGGGCGCGAGGTATTTCGCGCGGTCGAAAAAGCGGCTCAGGTCGGAAAGGTTGCCGAGCGCATTCCCATCCGTCGCGTGGCGGGCGAACGCTTCCGCGCCGATGAGATTGCCGCGGTGGGTCTGCGCGCCGTGCTCGCCGGTGACATACCAGCCGCCCCAACGCTCCGCGAGCGGCGTGAAGTGCGCGACCTGCTCGGCTTCATGCGCGCCGTCGAGTTCGCCCGTGTCGTCCGTCGCGATCGATCGCAAGATCGGGCCGGGCACGCCGAGGCTGCGCGAAGAGCCGTGGCAGCGCAGGCAATCCGCCTCCCGCACCAGCTTCGGCCTGCGCACTTTCTCCTGCTCCAGCGTGTAGAAGACGCTGCCAAGCTTCGGGTCCACCGCCGCGATTTCCATCATCGGCGCGCCCGGGATGTAGCCGATGTAGGTGTCGTCGTTGTAGTAAAGCGCGCGGGGATTTTGCGGCGAGATGAACCGGCGCTGGAGCGATGTCTTCGAGAAGACGAGCATCTGCGACTCCTTCGCCACGCCCAGCGTTTCGAGGATCGCATGGAGGTAGCCGAAGCTCTCGTCCCACCGCAGCTTCACCTCGCCGCGGTCGATCCGCCCCTGGAGCAGCGCGACCGGGTCGGCGGGCGTTTGCGCGCTGTAGTGGATCGCTTCTTCCTCGAAAGGGAGCGCGTGCGTGGAGCCTTGAAAATCCTCCGCCCGCGCGGCGGCAAAGCACACCACCAGCGCCACGGCGCCCGCGCACAGACGCGCCGCGTTTTGGCAAGGTGGGTGGGCAGACGCGGAAGCCATGGGGGTGGAAAAGAAAGCGCGGCCACGGAAGTTTCGCCACCGGGATTTTTTGCGCACCCGTGCCGTAGCGCCGCGGCTGCCGGCGCCGAGTGGCGGCTTTACCTGCGGACCCCGCTCGCTTACGGCTCGGAGCGCCATGCGCCCCCTGCCACTTCCCTTTCTCTGCTGCGCCCTGGCAGCACTCCCGCTCCATGCCCAGACCGCAAAAACGGCGGCATCCGACGTGCCCGGCGTGCGGCGGGACGGCGTCGTGCTGCTCCCAAACCAATGGACGCTCCGGCCCGTCGGCAAGCAGATCACGGTGGGCGATTTTCCCTCGAACCTCGCGCTGCACCCCGGCGGGCGCTTTCTCACCGTTCTCCACTCCGGCCACGGCGAGAACGAAGTGACTGTGCTCGATCTGCAAACCCAGAAAACCGTGTCGCGCGCGCCGGTGAATGAGTCCTTCTACGGGCTCACCTTTTCGCCCGACGGCACGCAGCTTTTCTGCTCCGGCGCGGGCGATGAAGTGGTGCATGCGTTCCGGTTTGAGAAAGGTTTCCTGACGGATCACCGGCCGCTTGCGCTTCGCGACCCGAAGCTGCGCGGCATCCCCGGCGGGATGGCTGTGAGCAGCGCCGGGCAGGCGCTTTACGTCGCAAATGTCTGGGCTCATAGCGTCACGCGTCTCGCGCTCGGCGGCGGTGCAGCCGCTGCGCCGGTCGAGCTCTCGCTCCGAGAAGATGGAGTCGCCGCGCCGGCTCCCGCGCAAGCCGCGACGACCGATGATCCCTCCATCACCAAGCGCGCTGCGGCGCTGCTGGAGGATGCGGATTCGGCTGATCCATTCCCCTACACCTGCGTGCTCGATGAGGCGCGGAAGCGGCTCTACGTCAGCCTTTGGGGGCAATCCGCCGTCGCGGTGATCGACACCGAAAGCTTCACCGTCTCGGCGCGCTGGCCGGTGGAAGAGCACCCGAATGAGATGCTGCTTTCAAAGAACGGACGCCACCTTTTCGTGGCGAATGCCAACCGCAATTCCGTATCTGTGCTGGACCTCGAATCGGGCCGCGTCGCCGAAACTCTGATCGCTGAGCTGAAGCCCGGCGCACCGGCCGGCAACACGCCGAACTCGCTCGCGCTTTCCCCTGACGGCAAGCGCCTCTTCGTCGCGAACGCCAACATCAACACCGTCGCCGTGTTCGACGTTTCCGAGATCGGAAAGTCGCGTTCGCTCGGCTTCATCCCAGTCGGCTGGTATCCCACCAGCGTCCGCGTGACACCGGACGGAAAGCGGCTCATCGTCGCGAACGGAAAAGGGCTCATCTCCAAGTCGAACCGCAACGGTCCCAAACCCGGACAGCGCGTGCCGCCGACCACACTGGAATACATCGGCGGGCTGATGAATGGCACCGTCAGCATCATCGATCTGCCAGCAGGCGAGGCGCTTGAAAAGGTGCTCCTCGGCTGGACCGCACGCGCCTTTCAGTGCATGCCCGAGCCGCCGCGCCAGCTCGTGGAGGCGGCGCTCCAGGGCAACCCAATCCCGAGGAAAGTCGGTGACGCTTCACCGATCAAACACGTGATCTACATCGTGAAAGAGAACCGCACCTTCGACCAGGTGCTCGGCGACATCGGCAAAGGGAACGCAGACCCGTCGCTCTGCCTTTTCGGCGAAGCGAACACGCCGAACCACCACGCGCTCGCGCGCGATTTCGTGCTGCTGGATAACTTCTACGTCGAAAGCGAAGTGAGCGCCGATGGACACGAATGGACGATGGGCGCGTATGCCACCGACTTCGTGGAAAAGACGTGGCCGCTTTCCTACGGCCACAATGCGCACAAGAAATTCCCGTATCCCAGCGAGGGCAATTTCCCCATCGCCCGGCCTGCGGGCGGCTACCTCTGGGACCGCGCGCGCGAGGCGAAGGTCAGCTACCGCTCGTATGGCGAGTTCGTGCGGAACGGCAAGACGCCCGCCGATCCCGTCACCACGAAGGTCGCCGCGCTCGAAGGCCACTTCGATCCGATGTTCCGCTCTTTCGACACCGATTATCCCGATGTGAAGCGCGCCGAGCGCTTCATTTCTGAGCTGCACCGGTTTGAGAATGAAGGCGACATGCCGCGCCTGCAAATCGTGCGCCTGCCGAATGATCACACCGCTGGCGCGAGTCCTGGTAAACCGACGCCCGCGGCGTATCTGGCCGACAATGATCTCGCGTTTGGACAGGTCGTCGAGGCGATCTCCAGGTCGAAGTTCTGGCCGCAGACCGCGATTTTCGTGGTGGAAGATGACGCGCAAAACGGCTCCGACCACGTCGATGCGCACCGCACGATTGCCTACGTCATCTCACCCTACGCGCGACGCGGTGCGACCGATTCCACGCTTTATTCCACGTCTTCGATGCTGCGCACGATGGAGCTGATCCTGGGCCTCAAACCGATGTCGCAATTCGACGCCGCGGCGATGCCGATGTTCGCGAGCTTCCAACCGGAGCCTGACCTCACGCCGTATGTCGCGAAGCCGGTCGCCATTGATCCAGAAGAGAAAACCGCCGCCAGCGCGTGGGGCGTGAAGGAGTCGCTGGCGATGGATTTCACAGAAGAAGATGCGGCGGACGATCTGCTGCTGAACGAGATCATCTGGCGCAGCGTGCGCGGC
This sequence comes from uncultured Chthoniobacteraceae bacterium, assembly GCA_964235505.1. Taxonomy (GTDB): domain Bacteria; phylum Verrucomicrobiota; class Verrucomicrobiia; order Chthoniobacterales; family Chthoniobacteraceae; genus CAXSDZ01. The sequence goes on along the minus strand of CAXSDZ010000169.1, from coordinate 691 downwards.
GCAGGGAGCCCAATGCCTGCGCCGCGCCGGGCTGCATTTGTCTTCACGAAGAGCGGGGACGAGGAGGACGCCGACAAGGACTGACGCGTGAAGAACGCCGTCACTCCGCCGTCTTCACCCAGCACCGCAGCGCTTCCGCCACGCTCCAAGCCTGCGCGATGCAGCCGCGCGGGGTGAAGGGCTCTTCGGCGTCGAAGATCTCGCTGATCGATCCGATGCACGCGTGATCGAGATGCGGGAGCATCGCCTCAACCCAGCGGCGCGCACCAGCGCGGTCGTCTGGATTTGCCTTCAGCCACGCATCGATGAACGGGCCGATGAGCCAGCCCCACACGGTGCCTTGATGATACGCCGCATCGCGCGCGCGGAGGTCGCCGAAGTAGCGTGGTTTGTAGTCGGGGTGCTCGCGTGAAAGCGAACGCAACCCGACCGGCGTGAGCAGCCGATCGCGCACCACGTCGAGCACAGGTTGCCAACGCTTTTCATCGAGCACCGGATAGCGCAGCGAGATGGCGAAAACCTGGTTCGGCCGGCATGCCGTGTCGTCGCCCGCTTCGCCATCCACGATGTCGTAAAGGTAGCCGCCTTCCTCCCACCAGAACCGCTGGTTGAACGATTCCCACACTCGCCCGGCATGCTCGCCATACTGCCGCGCAGCGTCCTCGCCTTCCTCTTCCCGAACCCAGTTTTC
>CAXSDZ010000168.1:1555-10625 GCA_964235505.1 uncultured Chthoniobacteraceae bacterium | reverse complement strand
TGCATCATCCGTTTTTGAGAATCGCCCATGTTCGACCCCGCATCCTCCACTCCCCGCAAAGCCGTTGGAATCGATCTTGGCACCACCTTCTGCGCCATCGCGCACATCGATGCCTACGGCAAACCGCAGATCATCCCGAATGGCGAGAGTGAGCGGATCACCCCATCGGTGATCCTTTTCGATGGTCACAACGCAATCGTCGGCACGACTGCCAAACAGAACGCCGTGGCGGAGCCGGAAAAGATCGTAGATTTCGTGAAACGCGAAATGGGCAAAAGCAAGGCGCTCTTCCACCGCGAGTTCAATGGACGCATCTACTCGGCCGAAGAGCTCTCCGCGCTCATCATCAAGAAGCTCAAAAACGACGCGGAGAAATATCTCGGCGAATCGATCACCGATGCGGTGATCACGGTTCCGGCATATTTCAACGATGCCGAGCGCACCGCGACGCTGCACGCGGGACAGCTCTCCGGTTTGAACGTTTTGCAGGTCATCAACGAGCCGACTGCGGCGGCCCTTGCCTACGGCCTGGACAAGCTGGAAAGCGACCAGACCGTGTTCGTATTCGACCTTGGCGGCGGCACCTTCGACGTCACGATCATGAAGATCGAGGACCACCACATCCGCATGCTCGCGAGCAATGGCGACCACCGGCTGGGTGGCAAGGATTGGGACGACATCATCGTGAACTGGGTGGCCGACGAGTTCGACGCGCTGCACGGCGAAAACCCGCTGATGGATCTGCAAAGCTACCAGGATCTCTACACCCGCGCGCTCACCGCGAAGGTGCAGCTTTCCACCCGCCAGCGGACCACGATCGTGCATTCCTACAATGGCAAAAGCGTGAAGCTGGAAGTCACGCGGGAGGAGTTCGAGCAGCGCTCGCGGCACCTGCTGGAAAAGAGCAAATCCATCTGCGAAATCGTGATGCAGGAGTCCGGCTTGGACTGGACAAAGATCGACCGCATCCTGCTCACGGGCGGCATGACGCGCATGCCGAGCGTGCGCGACATGATCCGCGACATCGGCCAGGGCGTGCAGATCGCGGAAGATGTGAGCCCGGACGAAGCGGTCGCGATCGGCGCCGCGGTGCAGGGCATTCTCTCCCTGCTGCAAAAGGAGGATGAAGTCGGCGAGCGGACGCTTTCCAGCGTGGTGCGCGACCAGTTTTCCTCCGACGACGGGCAGCTCATCCGCGTCACGAACATCACCACGCACACTCTCGGCGTGGTGCTTTGGGATGATTCGCGCGTGGAGGAATATGTCTTCCCGATGATCCGCAAAATGACCTCGATGCCGGTGGAAATTAAGAACTCCTTTGGCACTGCGAAGGCGAACATGAAGAACGCGATCGTGCGGGTGGTGGAGGGCGAAAGCACGGTGCCGGGCGAATGCACACCGCTCGGGATTTGCGACATCGAGCTGCCGCCGTTTTTGCCGAAAGGGTCGCCCGTGGAGCTGACATACTACTACAACGAGAATCAGGTGCTGGAAGTGGTGGTGGAAGCTTACGGCCGGCAAAATCGTGTTTCGATCGCGCGAAACACCGGCCTTTCCGACAGCGAAATCGAGACGGCCACCGCGGACTTGCAACAGATCAGCGTGATGTGAATTGACTCCGGGATTTCGGGACTCTGGGATTCCGGGATTTATTTGCGCTGCCGCATCCCACTTCAAATCCCGGAATCCCGAAATCCCGGAATTTTCCTGTGCCTCTTCCCCAGCCGCTTCCCGATAATCCACTCCGCTGGAGCGGGTGGAAGGACTACAATTCGGAGAACCTCTACGACCGGCTCTGCCTCGACTTCGACGCGAACCCGGCGGCGGAGCACATCGAGGAAAACTGCCGCACGCTGCTGGTCTGGTGGCAGAAGAAGCTGCCGCTCAAAAGCCAGCCCAGCAATCCGATGGCGCAACTGCTGCGCTCGGCGATGGACGAGGCGCCCTCGCGGCTCGCCGACGCCCGCACGCGTCTGCTCGATCCGCAGACCCGCGCCGCCCACGATGCCGAGCTGCGCGCCCGGATTTTGCAGGGTGCGATCGAGGAGTTTAAGAAGATCCTTCCGTTTGCGATCGGCAACCAGGAGATAACAGCCGAGGCCGAGCAACGGCTCTACGAAGCGGGGGCAAAGCTCGGTCTGCTGCGCGAGGAAATGACCTCCGTGCTGGAGACGGAGCTGGAGCGGCTCGGCGCGAAACGCGCGGAGATCGCACCGCCGCCTCCGCCGCCCGCACCTGCGGCAGTCGCTGCGCCCGCGCATGCCGCGGATTCCAGTGATGCCCGCGATCCCTTCACCGAATTCCGCCGCATGCTGCGCCTTTCCCGGCTCTGCCTCGATGGCGACGAGATGACCGACGATCAGCGCGATGCGCTCTGCAACATGGGCGAAGGCCTCGGCCTCACCGGAGGGCAGGCGGAGGATTTGATCGACGAGTATTTCGACGAGATGAGCGCGCAGCCCGCCGCTGCCTCCGCCGCGCCCACGGTGCGGCGCGCGCAGCAGTCTGTGCCAGGCGCCGCGTCGAAAGTGACCGCCGCACCGGCGCGCATTTCCGCGCCTTCGCCGGCCGCAGCTGCGCCCGCGAGCCGGGTGGTGAATACTTCCTCCGTCGCCCGCATCCAGGAGCGCAAGCGCTTCCCAAACTTCCACAACACGACTGGCGCGGAGATGCTCCTGGTCCCTTCCGGCGTCTTCTTCATGGGCGGCACCGGGCGCGACGCTGCGCCGCACGAGCAGCCGCCCGTGCAGACCACCGTCGGCTGCTTCTTCATCGGCCGTTTCCCCGTGACGAATGCGCAATACGAGCAGTTCGATCCCACTCACGCCGCCAAGCGCGCGCCGTGGGCGAATGCCGAGCACCCCGTCGTTTACGTCTCATCGCGGAACGCCGTCGCATTCTGCGAATGGCTTTCCAGCAAGGAAAAGCGGACCTTTCGCCTGCCGACCGAGGCGGAGTGGGAATATGCGGCGCGCGGCTCGGATGGGCGCGTCTTCCCGTGGGGTGAGCGGCTGGACGCGGGCCACTACGCGAACTTCGCCGACAGCCGCACAAACTTCGCGTGGCGCGACACGAAAATCGACGACGGCTACGCCGAAACGGCGCCTGTCGGCTCGTTCCCGCGCGGTGTCAGCCCATGTGGTGCGGAGGAGATGTCGGGCAACGTTTTCGAGTGGTGCCTCGACTTCTTCGATCTGTATCGCGGAAAGGCGCGGATCAATCCGCGCGGCCCGACGCACGGCGCCAAGCGCATTTACCGCGGCGGCAGTTGGAAGTCACGCGGGGCAACGCTCCGCGCGAGCGCCCGCGGTTTCAATCTGCCGGACTACTCCTCAAACGACGTCGGCTTCCGCGTCGTGTGCGAGTGCGAGTAACGCCGCCCGGATCAATCGAACTGCACAAACGCGCGCACCGGCGTGCCTGCGAGGTTCTGCCGTCCGTGCAGAAATCCGAGTTCGATCAGGAACTGCGCTTCCACCAGCTCCGCGCCCATCTTGCGGATCAGCTTGATCGCCGCCGCCGCGGTCCCGCCCGTGGCGAGCAGGTCATCGATCAGCACCACGCGCTCGCCTGCAAGCAACGAGTCGGCGTGCATCTCGGCGACGGCGGTGCCGTATTCCAGCGCGTATTCCGCGGACTCGCAGCGCCACGGCAGTTTCCCCTGCTTGCGCACCGGGATGAAGCCGACGCCTAGCTCGTAGGCGACCGCTGCGCCGAAGAGAAACCCTCGCGCGTCGATCCCCACGATTTTATCCGGCCGCAGCTCGCGCGAGGCGGCGACGAAGGTATCGATCGCCAGTCGAAACAGCTCCGCGTCCGCCAGCAGTGGAGTGATGTCTTTGAAGACGATGCCTGGCTTTGGAAAGTCCTGCACATCGCGGATGGCAGTGCGGAGTCGGGCGGATGCGTCGGCGGGGCTCATGGAATGGTGAGGAGCTTTAGAGGCGGCGCAGTCGCCTTCAAAGTGCAAAGTGTGCCGGGCGCTCGGGTGGTCCTTTCACCGCAGAGGGCGGGGAGGCCGCAGAAGGGCGGGTGGGCATGTGAGTGGGATGGCGCGCGGAGTTCGCAAGCTGGAGCAGTTCCCACAAAGCTGTAGCCGCACGCAGCTTCCTTCGTGTTTTTTCTTCATCCTCATCTTCGGCTCGTTTTCATCAGAAAAGGATGAAGACGAAGAGCAGAACGGCAGCCGCTCGCGTGGTTCATCTGCCTTTCGCTCCGTTCCGTTCCCCCTCTGCGTTCCTCTGCGTCCTCCTCGCCCTCTGCGGTGAAGAGCAGCCTTTCGCCCACCCCGAGTGCCCGGCCCAAACTTCACCTTGCACTTTCCCGTCTCGCCTTTGAGTTTCCCCACCCGCATGGACCGCCTCCTGTTGGTCATTTCCACGCTCTGCTTTCTCTTCGGGTTTGCCTACACCATGCACTCGCTCCGGGCACGGGTGTATCATCCCTCGCGGCTGAACTTCTTCGCGATCCTGAGCGGCTTCGTGTTTCAAACGGCGTTTCTTTACCGCCGCGGCGAAGCGATCGGCCGCTGCCCGCTCACGACTACCTTCGAGTTCCTCGTTTTTCTCTCGTGGTCGATGGTGCTGTTCTACCTGCTCATCGGGCCGGCCTACCGCCTTTCGCTGCTCGGCGCTTTCACGTCGCCGCTCGTGTTTTTGTTTCAAGCCATCGCATTGCTCGCACTTTCCGCCGCGCCCGGTGCGGCGCGCCCGCCAGCGAGCGGATGGCTGGAGCTGCACGCCGCAGTTTCGGTGGTGGCGTATGGCGCCTTCGCCCTCGCGGGTGTCGCGGGGGTCATGTATCTCGCGCAGGAGCGCCAACTGAAGACGCACCACATCCATTCCATCTTCTACCACCTGCCGCCGATCCACGATCTCGCGGAGGCAAATCGGCGCCTCGTCCTTGTCGGTTTCGGGCTGTTCACCGTCGGGCTGGCGGCAGGCTGGCTGCACGGCACCGCGCACTTCACGGTGCTGCGTATTGCATCGGTCGTGATCTGGCTGCTCTACGGCTCGGTGCTGGTCGCCGCGTGGTGGCACCGCATCTCGCCGCGGCGGGTGGCCTGGCTCTCCGTCGGGGCATTCGCGGCGGTGCTTTCCACCATGTGGGGGCTGAGCTTCATCTCCGAACGCGGAGGCGCGCTGTAGGGGAACTCCGGCCATGCAGATCCTTTGCCTCGGGCTGAGCCACCACACCGCGCCAATCGCGTTGCGCGAGCGCTTTGCCATCCCCGAAGGCGAGCTCGGAGCCGCCGCGGCGGAGCTGGCACACGCGCCGGGCGTGAGCGAGGCGGTGATCGTTTCCACGTGCAACCGCGTCGAATACTACGTCGCGGTGGAAGAGCCCACGCGCGGCTTTCAGGCGGTGAGCGACTTTGTGGAAGCGCGGTCGGCGGGCGCGGCTGCAGCCGTTGCGGAAGGGCCGGGATTTTTCCGGCTGCCGTCGCCGGGCAGCATCCGGCACCTCTTCCGCGTCGCGAGCGGGCTGGATTCCATGGTGCTCGGAGAGACGGAAATTCTCGGCCAGGCGAAGAAGGCGTATCAAACCGCGCACGCGAGCGGCGCGACTGGGCGACACTTGAATAAGCTTTTCCAGCGCGCTTTCAACGTCGCCAAGGAAGTGCGCACAAAGACCAACATCACGCGCGGCTCCGTCTCCGTCGGCTCGGTCGCGGTCGATCTCGCGGAAAAGATCTTCGGCAAGCTGAGCGTCTGCAAAGTCATGATCCTCGGTGCGGGCGAGACGGCGGATCTCACGGCTGGGGCGCTCCGCTCCCGCGGTGTGCAGGCGATCTTCGTGGCGAACCGTTCCTACGATCGCGCCGTCGCGCTGGCCGAGCGGATGGGCGGCAAGGCAGTGCAGTTCGACGCGTGGCACCACGAGGTTCACGAGGTCGATATTCTCATCGGCTCCACTGCCGCTCCTCATCACGTGCTCACGCACGAAAAGCTCGCGCCTGTCATGCGTTCGCGCCCGGATCGCCCGCTTTTCTGCATCGACCTCGCCGTGCCGCGCGACATCGAGCCCGCCGTGAACGACCTCGATGGCGTCTATCTCTACGACATCGATCACCTGCAAAAAGTGGCCGATGCCTCCATGGCGGTGCGCCGGCAGGAGCTCGCGATTTGCGAAGGGATGATCGAGCGCCACGTGGGCGAGTTTTCCGAGTGGCTGGAAGGCGGGCCGGTGCCCGCGGCGGTTGGGTATTCGACGGCGGTGTCGGGAGGGCAGCGGTGAGGAAGGGTAGGAAGAACGCGCCTCGCTGGGAGGGTGGCTTTGCGGCTGGCGGCGGCGCCTGCGGCGGGCTGAACGTCGAACGTCGAACGTCGAACGTCGAACGTCGAAGTCCCTGCCGCTGTTCTCCCGCACGCGCTTTCCATTCGGCCTCCGACGTTCGGCCTTCGACGTTCAGCGTTGGACGTTCGACGTTCGACGTTCAGCTCCGCGCAGCGGCCGTCCCTCACACGCTTGGCAAGGGATCACCGATGCCTCTTCCCTTCCCGGCGTGAATCTCCCTGCCACTCTCACCCTCGGCACCCGCGCCTCCGCCCTCGCGCTGGCACAGACGGAACTCACGCGCGTCGCCCTCAGCCGCGCCTTTCCAGAGATGCGCGTGGAGGTGCAGTCCTTCGTCACGCGCGGGGATCGCAAGCTCGATCTCGACCTGCGGCGCGAGCCCGCGGGTGGGAAGGGGCTCTTCACCAAGGAGCTCGAAGAAGCGCTCCTCGCCGGCAGCATCGATGTCGCGGTGCATAGCCTCAAGGACCTGCCGGGACATCAGCCAGCCGGACTGGAACTCACCGCCGTGCTGGAGCGCGCGGCGACTGCGGATGTCCTCATCGCGCACGCGCCGGGAGGGCTGGATGATCTGCCGCCCGGCGCGCGGGTCGGCACTTCCTCTGTGCGCCGCGCGCGCATGATCGCGTTCCTGCGGCCCGATGTCGTGATCGAGCAGTGGCGCGGGAACGTGCAGACGCGTCTGCGGAAACTGGGTGAAGCGCCCGAGGTTGCCGGCATCGTGCTCGCGCAAGCAGGGCTGGAGCGGCTTGGGTTTCCCGTCGGCACTGGAACGCTGGAGCATGCAGGGTTCCGCTTCCACGTTGCTTCGCTGGGAGACCGGCGGCTGCCCGCGATCGGGCAGGGGGCTATGGCGCTGCAAAGCCGCGCGGATCGGGAGGAAATCACGGCGGCGCTGCGGGCGATCAATCACGAGGAGACGTTCATCGCCATCCGCGCCGAGCGCGAGCTGCAGCGCCTGCTCGCGGGCGACTGCACGCTGCCAGTCGGCGTCCGCACGACCTTGGCCGCTGACACGCTTACGATGCGCGCGATCCTTTTTGGCGTGGAAGGCGAAGCGCCCCGCGAAGCCCTCGCCACCGGCTCACGCGCTGAGCCCGAGCGGGTTGCAGCGGCAGTTTTCGAGCAGTTGCGCTGAGGTTGCTTTGCGCTGTGCATCCGCGCTTCAAACGCCGAAGTGCAGCCGCTCCGCCAGTGCTTCCGGCAATCCCGCCTCCCGGATCGCATCCGCTGCCGCCGCGACATCATACGCGACCTGCAAAAACTCCACCGTGCTCGCCGCCGGATCGAACACCATGAACTGCGCTTCGGGCACGCCATTGCGCGGCTGCCCGACGGAGCCGGGATTCAGCATCGTGCAGCCTTCGTGCTCCAGATGGAAATGCCCGGGGCCGAGCCGGCGCGGCGGCAGCAGCCCCTCCATCGCGAACATCTGCGGCACGTGCGTGTGGCCGTAAAAGCAGAAGTCCGTCGCCTGCCGCCGCATCGAGTCCCTCGCGCTGTGCGGATCGGTCACGTAGTGCCACTCGCCGGGTTCCCGCAGCGAGGCATGCACGAGCGTCACCTCGCCGACGGTTAGGACAAACGGCAGCGCGGCGAGCCACGCGCGATCTTCGCGCGCAAGCCGCGACAGAGAATAAGCAATGCCAGCCTGCGCCAGCGGATTCATGTCGGGAGCGATCGTATCGGTGGCGACGCACTGGTCGTGATTTCCCAGCACCGTCGCACAACTGAGCGCCCGGATCTTAGCGAGACACTCCACGGGAAACGCGCCGTAACTCACGATATCGCCGAGACAAAAAAAGCGCGCCACCCGCCGCCGCGCGCACTCGGCGAGCACCGCTTCCAAAGCGTGGAGATTGCCGTGAACATCGCTCAGCACGGCGACGCGGTCCGGTTGGCCGGGATGCGGCCTCGGCGGCGAGGATTGGGAGAGGGGAAAAGCCATGACCCGCGATCACGATAGATGCGGCGTCAAGCAGCGCATGAACTGCCTGCCGGGAGCCTTGAATCCACCGCGCCGCGCCCGCCGCTTTCGGACCCCGGCGCGCTCTTCCCGCTGGCACGCATCGCCGGGACGAGGCACGGTTTTCGCCCCATGAAGCGCGCAACCAAATCCAGGCAAAAATCCGAAGGCATCTGCTACCTCGCCGGCGCGGGGCCGGGCGATCTCGGGCTCGTCACGCTGCGCGTCAAAGAGCTCGTCGAAACAGCGGAGATCATCGTCTTCGACTACCTCTGCAACGCCGAAATGCTGCGCTGGGCGCCGCCCGGGACGGAGGTGATCTACGCCGGGAAAAAAGCTGGGCAGCACACGCTGAAGCAGGAGGAAATCAACGCGCTGCTCGTGGAGAAAACCGGCAGCGGCAAGCGCGTGCTGCGGCTGAAGGGCGGCGATCCGTTTGTCTTCGGACGCGGCGGCGAGGAAGCCGTGGCGCTGGCCGAGGCCGGGCTGGCGTTTGAAATCGTGCCGGGCATTTCCTCCGCTATCGCCGCGCCGGCGTATGCGGGCATCCCGGTGACGCATCGCGAGCACACTTCTTCGCTCACGATTTTCACCGGGCATGAAGATCCCACGAAGCCGGAAAGCGCGCTCGACTACGCGCGGCTCGTCGCGCTTCCCGGCACGAAGGTGATGCTGATGGGCGTAGAGCGGATCGGCGCGATCACCGCGGGCACCATCACGCGCCCGACGAGGCCCTCGCCGAGGATCGCGTCGGGCCCCTTGGCCACCAGGGCCGAGCCGACGAGGCCGCCGATCAGGGCGTGGGAC
>CAXSDZ010000168.1:0-1545 GCA_964235505.1 uncultured Chthoniobacteraceae bacterium | reverse complement strand
GGCGCGGCACGGCGCACCCGCGGCGACGCCGGTGGCGCTCGTGCGCTGGGGCACGACAGGCCGCCAGCAGACGCTGCGCGGCACGCTCGGGGACATCGCGGCGAAGGTTTCCGAGAGCGGCTTTTCCGCGCCCGCGGTCGCGGTGTTCGGAGATGTCGTGACGCTGCGCGATCAGCTCAACTGGTTTGAAACGCGCCCACTTTTCGGCAAGCGGATCGTCGTGACTCGCACGCGGCAGCAGGCGGGCGGACTCATCTCCGGGCTGCGCGCGCTCGGCGCCGACGCGTATGAACTGCCGACCATCCGAATCGAGCCGCCGCAAGATCTGCGCGCTTTCGCCGAGCTGGTGCAGGACGCGCACACTTACGACTGGCTGATCTTTACAAGCCCAAACGGCGTTTCCGCCTTCTTCGACATGTATTACAAGCTCTTCAAAGACGCGCGCGAGATCGGCGGCGTGCGGATCGCGGCGATCGGCCCGGCGACGGCGCAGCGCGTGCGCGACTTCCATCTTGCCGTCGATTTGCAGCCGAAGGAGTTCGTGGCCGAGGGGATCATCAAGGAGTTCGAAGCGCAGCACGGCACCGTGGAAAACCAGCGCATCCTGCTCGCGCGCGCCGAGCAGACGCGCGACGTGCTGCCGAAAGAACTCACCCGGCTCCGCGCGATCGTGGACGAGGCCATCGCGTATCGCACCGTGCCGGAAGTCGCGGACGTGAGCGGCGGCATGGCGCGCTTCCGCGAAGAAGGCGCCGACCTCATCACGTTCACGAGCTCCTCCACGGTGGAGAATTTCCTGGCGCTCAACCTGCCGCTGCCCGCCGGGACAAAGACGGCATCCATCGGCCCGATCACCTCGGCAACGCTGCGCGAGCGCGGCCTGCCGGTCGATGTGGAGGCGAAGCAATACGACATCCCCGGCCTGATCGCCGCGATCCGCAAATTCTATCTCGGCGCGGAAAAGTAGCGCTCTTCAGATGGTGAGGCGGCTCTGTCCGCCGGTCGACGTGCCGCCTTGCACGTGGCTGCGGCGGAGAACGGAAGACCACGGATTTCGCAAATGACACGGCTAGGTTCGCTTCAACGACAACAGACCGGCACATTTTTTAAACGCAGAGACGCAGAGAAGAAAGAGGACGCGGAGAGGGCGAGCTGGGGAGACGGCTCTGTCTGCGCAGCGGACGCGCCACCTTGCGACATGAATGCCACAGAGGCTGAGCGGATGAACCACAGATCACACGGATGTCACAGATAGGTTCAGCGTCATCCCTTCTCCCCATCGGTGCCATCTGTGTGATCCGTGGTTACACCTCCATCCGTGGTTTTTCCCTCGGTGCTCTCCGTGGTGCGTTCCGCTTCCCTGTGATCCGAGGTGCTGCGCGGAAAGAGCCGCATCCCTAGCGTTTCCTCTCCGCGTCCTCCTTCTTCTCTGCGTCTCTGCGTTTTCAAAAAACAACCCGCCCCGGCTGCCGGCCGCATTCGCGCTTCCCACGTCATTCGTCATTCGTCATTCGTCATTCGTCATTCGTCATTCGTCATTCGTCA
>CAXSDZ010000167.1:1525-10637 GCA_964235505.1 uncultured Chthoniobacteraceae bacterium | reverse complement strand
GCCGCTGACGACGCCACCGTGCTGCCGCTCTTCCGGCGGCTCTGCGACGAGATGCGCTCAGGCGCCGAGGCGCAGCCCGCTCAGAAGCTCGCTTCGAGCTCCTCGATCATCCGCCCGACGTAGGCCACCGCATCCCGGATCGGTTGCGGCGACGATCCGCCCGTCGAACGGGGTCTCGGTGCTCGCGCCCACCCCGCGGACGGTGCGCTCCTCGAGGGCGCGGAGCAGCTTCGCCTGCATGCCGGCGGGCATCTCCCCGATCTCGTCGAGGAAGAGCGTGCCGCCATTGCACTGCTCAAAGCGCCCGACGCGCTGGCCGGCCGCGCCGGTAAAGGAGCCTTTCTCATGGCCGAAAAGCTCGCTTTCCAAAAGCTGCTCGGGAATCGCGGCGCAGTTGATCGCGACAAACGAGCTCGTGCTGCGCGCGGAATAATGGTGAATCGCGCGCGCAACGAGCTCTTTGCCCGAGCCGCTTTCACCCGTGATCATCACCGGCGCGTCCGAGTGGCTCACGCGGCCGACCATCTTGAAGACCTGCTGCATCGCCAGCGATTTGCCGACGATGGAATCCTGATATTCCTCCACCGTGAGCTGCGGCTTGAACATCGTCGCCGAGCGCATTTCCGCCTGCGCCTTCAGCGCGGCATCCACGACGACCTTCAGGTTGAAAGGGAGTGTTTCCTTCCGGATGAAATCGAACGCGCCGAGCTTCATCGACTCGATCACCACCTGCGTGGTGCCAAATGCGCTGGTCACGATGACGGTCGCATTCGGGTCGCGCTGCCGCACTTTCACCAGGAGCTCCATGCCGGAGAAAGGCGCGAGATGCGTCTCGGTGATGAGCAGCTCGGGCGCTTTGTGACAGAAGATCTTGTAGGCCTCATCCGCCGTGGTAGCGGTGATGACGCGCGTGGTCGGCGTGGCGAGCTGGTGCTGCACCCACTCGAGAAAATCCGTCTCGGGATCAACGACGAGGATGGTTTGAGAGTTGTCCTTGTCCATGAAGTTCAAAGTCCGCCGTAGCGCCGCTGCCGTCCACGGTAATCCTCGATCGCGGCGCGCAGCTCGGGTTTGCCAAAGTCCGGCCACAGCTTCGGTGTCACGTGGATCTCGGTGTAGGCGAGCTGCCAGAGCAGGAAATTGGAAATCCGCAGTTCGCCGGAAGTGCGGATGAGAAGGTCGGGATCGGGAATGGCGCGGGTGTAAAGGTGGTGCGAGATGGCGGCGGCATCGATCTCGCCCGGCTTCACGCGTCCCGCGGCAGCTTCGGCGCAAAGCGCGCGGACAGCATCCTCGATTTCCGCGCGCCCGCTGTAGTTCAGCGCGAGGATAAAGGTGAGGGCATCATTTGCGGCGGTTTGCGCTTCCGCAGCGCGCAGGGCGCGCTGGCAGCTTTCGGGCAGCTCGTGGATGCGGCCGATGGTTTGCAGCCGCACGCGGTTGGCCATCATCGTCGGCAACTCCTGCGTGATGAAGTGCTCCAGCAAGGCAAAAAGCCCGGCGACTTCCTCCGGCGGCCGCTTCCAGTTCTCCGTGGAAAAGGCATAAACCGTGAGAAACGCGACGCCCATTTCCACGCACGCTTCCGTGACTGCGCGGACGGATTTTGCGCCTGCCTCGTGTCCCTTGATCCGCGGCAGCCCGCGCTCGCGTGCCCAGCGGCCGTTGCCATCCATGATGATGGCGATGTGCTGAGGAGGCGGAAGGGAAGGAGGCGAAAGCTGAAGGTCGAGGCTCGGGGGCAGCGGCAGCACGCCGGCTGCCAGAGCAGGCTCTCGACTCTCGGCATTCTGCTCTCGACCCATGCTCACAGCACGATCGTCTGCTCGCGATTCGGGCCGACGCTGGCGATCGTGAGCTTCGCGCCGGTGAGTTCGGCGAGGCGATGAAGGTAGCGCTGCGCCGCGTGCGGCAGCGCAGCGAAAGTGCGGGCGGGCTCCGTCGAGCACTGCCAGCCGCGATGCTCTTCATAGACAGGCTGGCAGCGCAGCAGCTGGCGCAGGTCGGAGGGCGGCACTTCGAGCACCGCGCCGTCCAGCTCGTAGTGGGTGCAAACCTGGAGCGTCGCGAGCGTATCCAAGCCGTCGAGATTGGTCACCGCGATGTCGTCGATGCCATTGATCATCCCCGCGTAGCGCGCAGCCACCGCATCGAACCAGCCGCAGCGCCGCGCCCGCCCGGTCGTCGCGCCGAACTCGCGGCCCATCCCGTGGAGCATGTCGGAAATCTCGTCGTTCTCCGTCGGGAACGGCCCTTCGCCGACCCGCGTGGTGTAGGCCTTCAGGACGCCGAGCACGCGATCCATGCGGTGCGGCGGCACGCCGGAGCCGGTGCAGGCGCCGCCGGCGGTGGTGTTGGAGCTGGTGACGTATGGATACGTGCCGTGATCGAGATCGAGGAATGTGCCTTGTGCCCCTTCAAAGAGAATCTCGCGCCCGGCTTTGAGCGCCTTGTGGAGATAAACGACGGTATTGCCGACAAACTCCCGCAGCTTGTCCGCCGCGGCGAGGTAAGCCGTCAGCACTTCCTCCAGCACGAGCGCCTCCGCGCCGAACGCGGAAAGCACCGCGTTGTTTTCCTCGATGCGCGCGCTGAGCTTTTCCTCGAAAAGCTCCGGCTGCATCAGGTCGCCCACCCGCAGGCCGACCCGCGCGGCCTTGTCGCCATACGCCGGGCCGATGCCGCGCTTGGTGGTGCCGATCTTGTTTTTGCCTTTCTTCAGCTCCCGCTGCTCATCGAGCAGCCGGTGGTATGGCAGCACGAGATGCGCGCAGTCGGAGATGAGCAGGTTGTCCTTTGTCACCGCGATGCCCTCCGCGCGCAGCCCCTCGATCTCGCCCGCGACCGCGACGGGATCGATCACCACTCCATTGCCGATCACGCACATCTTTCCCGGCCGCAGGATGCCGCTCGGGATCAAGTGCAGCACATATTTCTTCCCGCTGACGATGACGGTGTGGCCGGCGTTGTTTCCGCCTTGCGAGCGGACCACGATATCCGCGGTTTCGGTGAGGAAATCGATGATCTTGCCTTTGCCTTCGTCGCCCCATTGAGCGCCGACGAGGATGGTATTGGCCATGACTGAAAAGAGTGCGGTTGGTGTGAAAACGCGAAAAGTCCCGCAGCACGCCGGGGGCGGCTCGGGACGCGGCGGGAGAGTAGGAGGGCGCGGCAGAAGTGCAAGGCGCAAAGTGGGCCGCCGGAGAGTTGGGTTCGCTACTTAGAGCCTGTCCGAAGCCCTCTTCGTCTGCTTCCTCATCCTCATCTTCATCTCGGCGACACAGGGAAGAAGATGAAGATGAAGAAACAGACAAAGAGCAAGGCGCCCGGGGATTCGGATAGGCTCTGATCTGGAAGCCGAGAGGCAGAGGGAAACGCCCCGTCCTCTTCCTGCCTTCCTGGTTTCCAGATTCAAGTCACGGCACCACCTCGGCACCGGGAGAAAGAGCTCCTTCGCGGCGTCCGGGGGTTCCTTCGCCGGACGAAAGAACTCCTTCGGGAGCCAAGGAGATCCCTCCCGCGGCCAAAGACCTCCTTCACCGGCCCAAAGAGCCCATTCCTCCCGCGAAAGAACCCATTCCCCCGGTGCATGAGTCCATTCCAGCGATGAAAGAACTCACTCCCGCGGTCCCTGAGCCCCTGCCTGGGACGAAGGAGCTCCTTCCTTGGCCCAAGGAGTCCATTCCTCGGATGAAGGAGTCCATTCCCCGCACGAATGGACTTAGAGCCTGTCCGAAGCCCTCTTCGTCTTCTTCCTCATCTTCATCTTCATCTCGGCGACACAGGGAGGAAGATGAAGATGAAGAAACAGACGAAGAGCAAGGCGCCCGGTTTTTCGGATAGGCGCTTAATGCACCCCAAGCGCAAGGCCGGAGCACTCTGTTGCGCGCCTCATCCCGCCCCCATGCTCACGCATCCACGAGCAACGCGACGGAGGCCGTGTAGCCATGGACGTAGTTCCGGCCACCGACCGGACCGATCTCGCCGTTGCAAAAAAAGCCGGCGGTCGGCACTGGGCCGAAATGCTCGGAAATCGCGGTCGCATCGTGGTTCGAGACGCCGAAGAGATTCCGGCCGCGACCGTTGCACGAGAAGATCAGTGATGCGAAGGGCCGCACGCCCGTCCGCGTTTTCTCCAGCAGCATGCGGTGCAGGTCGTCATTCGCCGAGCGGCGGTCGCGGAGCTGAAACTGCAGCGTCTGCCCGACGCGCGGATGCGCGCCGATGGCGAGCGCGCCGCTGTCGGGATCGGCGCCGATCAGGTTGCGCACCAGAAAGTCGCCGGTCTTGAAATCCTCCACATACTCCGTCATCGCCAGCCCAGCGAAAAGGTTGCCGGCGGCGTGCGCCTTGTCGGAGGAGGGCAGCGCTTCAAAGGTCTCGCTCAGTCGCTCATACGCGGGGCGCGAACCGAGCGAAGTAACGATGTTTTCCTCCGCACCCGTGATGGTGAAAGGCTCGCCGATCGGGCGGCAGCCCTGGCTCACGATCGTATGCACGCGCAGCCCGCCGCGGAAGCCGAGCGCCACGCCCGCCTCCACGAGCTTCCGGTTGTGGAAGACAAACATCTCGCTGCCATCCGCGCCGCCGCTGGCGAGCCCACCGAGCGAAGGCGCGTCGGGATACGCCGCGTTCCAGCCGGGGAGCCATTCATCGATCGGCAGCGTCATGGGATTGCCGAGCACGATCCACGCATCGACCTCGCCCGGCCGCACACCGGTCGCCTCGTGCCACCGGCCGGTGCTGGCGAGCGATTCCGCCTGCGCCTGATCGAAGACAAACGTGTGCAGTTGCGTCTTCGGCAGGTGGAGGAAAAGCAGCGAAAAGCCGGTCGCCTGCTCGGCTTCCTCCCCGGTCGCGATGAGCCCCGTGCCGCTGCAGCCGACGATCGTCGGGACATGCCCGTGGAGCTGGATGAGCTCCAGAAAGTCCGCGAGAAACGGCTGGTAATCCGCCGACGCAAAAACGAACGCGCACGTGACGTGGCCCCCCACTTCACGCAGCGCTTCGCGCGCGGCGTCGATCACGATCTGCTCAGAATACGGCGCGAGGACGAGGCGCGAAGAGGCGGCGTTGGGCATGGGTTGGGGAATGACGAAGGATCGCTGAAGCAAACGCCGTTTGTCATTCGTGCCTGGTCAATCTTTCTGTCGCTCGACATTTATTACTTTGCAGCGGATTCGCGAGGCCATTCATCCGTGCGGAAGGGCGAAGCCGGCAGCCCGGTCGTGTTCACTAGGTTGCACTCCGGGTTATCCGCCCACGCATAGCGCACCGCGGCAGGCTTCGGCACTTGCGCGCTTTGCACTACGATGTGGTCGCCTTGGATCTCCGCGTCGGCCCAGACAAACTTCCGGTCCTCACCCGCGATGGCGAAGCCTCTGAGCTTGCCGCCATCCGCGGCTTTCAAACCATCGGCATGCCGGAACGAAAGGCGGATTTTGCCTTCCTCCTCCTGCGCGCTGGAGTAGAGCGGACCGGAGAATTCAGCGTCCTGATAATAGACCGTCGCCAGCGCCTGGAGCGCGAGTCGCTTCCCCACGTCCTGCTTGATCTTGGGGTGAATGTCATCGGCATCGCCGATGTCGATCGCCACGGCCATGCCGGTGTGGGCGAGTTGGAGAGTCATTGTTTGCGCCTCCCGCAAGTGCGCCCACTGGCTATCCGACGGCGTTTCGGAGCGCGCTTTGAAGTTTGCGAGCTGCACGAAAAGAAACGGCATCTCGCCCAAGCCCCACTTTTCCCGCCAGCTCACGATGAGCGTGGGGAAGAGCTTTTGGTAGAGTTCGGCGGCGCTGGCGTTTGACTCTCCTTGATACCAGATCACCCCGCGAATCGTGTAGGGCAGCAGCGGCGCGATCATCGCGTTGTAGAGGCAGCCGGGGCTGCCGAAATCGTCGCCACCCCGAGGCGGCTGCGGGCGCGAAGGCGCGGGCTTGCCTTCGCTCTTCGCCTGTTCGGCAGCGGCATCCCACTTCGCGAGCGCTTCGTCGAACTTCGCTTTCGCCGCGGGATAGCCTTCCTTCGTCTGTTGCCATGATTTCATGATCCCCGAAAAGTCCGGGTCGGCCGCGAGCACCGGAGTGGGCGTCCAGAATTCCGCGGGCGTGCCGCCCCACGATGAGTGGATGAGTCCGATCGGCACCCCGAGCGTCTGGTGGAGATGCCGTCCGAAGAAATATGCCACGGCGGAAAACCCGGGAGTATTTTGCGGAGTGCAGACCTGCCACTTTCCAGCCACCTCCGTTTGTGGCTCGCTCTTCGCCGTGCGCTGCACGTTGAACATGCGGATGGCGGGGAAATTCGCAGACTCAATCTCCTCCTTTGCGTTCTGCACGCCGCCCACCGCCATCTCCATGTTCGACTGGCCGGAGCCGACCCACACCTCACCCACCGCGACGTTCTTGATCGTGACCATGTTCTTTCCAGCGACTGTCATCTCACCGGTAGTCGTCGGCTTCAATCCGTCGAGCTTTGCGCTCCACCGCCCATCAGCCCCAGCGACTGCTTGCGCCGATTGCTCGCCGAACTTCACCGTCACCGCCTCCTGCGGATCAGCCCAGCCCCAGACATTGGCAGGCGTGTCCTGCATCAGCACCATGTTGTCGCTGATGAGTGCGGGCAGCTTTACATCGGCCTGCAGGAGCGGCGGGGCTGCTAGCAATGCAGATGCGGAAAGAGTGAGGAAAAGGCGAGGGGATGCGGACCGGGACATGACCTACAACTCGGCCACCTTTGCAGGAGCGTGGCAAGTAAAAGCAGGTGCAGCGCAGAAGAGCCAAACCACCACTGCCACCGACACTCACGGACGGTGCCGCGCGCGATTCCTGAGACTATGGGCGACGACTCACCGAAGAATAAGCACAAGCTGGAAGAGCAGAAACACGAGGAGCACGAAAAGAAGGAGCAGGCGACGCACGAAAATGCGGAACGCCAGCATCACCCCACCGACGGAGCGCCTGCGCATGACGAGCCTGCTGACGGTGCAAAGAAAGATGCGGAGTAAGCGAGCGGAAAGGCTAGGTACGGAGTAGCTCGCAGCTTCTGTCTTGGCGCACAAATCCAAGCGTGCTATCCGGGCATAGGTAGCCGAGTTAGTCTGGAGCAAATTTGCTCAGTTATACTCTACTGCTCGGAAGTCTGTGAGCGGAGTGTCACGACTTCCAGCGGAGCGATCTTGACTGTTAGTTCTCCCCCGTGGCATTGGGCGGATTCTACCTTTGCACCTGGCTGGGATGGAGTGCGATGCACCTTAAAAGTCGTATCCGTCGCAGCAGCTAGCTCATCGACTTTAATCGAAACAGAGAATGATTGTGCTGGCGTGTGGCCGCCTTGCTTATCATTCCATTCGTCATCCGACCAGCCCTGCACTCCGTGAAAACTGGCTGCGGTGTAGTTCGTCAGACCGATGCTCCAGCTTCCATCCGGGTTGCGGGCTGCTGCCGCGGTGATGCGAGGCTTCTTACCGAACGTCCAAGTCATATCTCCTTCCAAGCTGCTGCTGCTGTCGCGAAAGACTGCACCTGGGTCGAAGGCGCGGGCCAGTTGCTGATAGGTGTAGTATTTCTGAAACAGCTTCGGGCGGAAAGGCTGTGTCGTGTAAGCAATGATCCGAGTCGCGTTGTCCTTGGCATCATCAGCTTCGAACCCAAGGAAGTGAATCCAGTGGGTGACACGATGATTCATGTCATTCAGGAAGCGCGCCGCCAGGCTGGCGGCGCGCCGCGTGTCACCGAGTTCTTCCGGCCCATTGTCGCTCGCCTCAGTCATCCAGTGTTCCTTCAGGTTCTCACCCCGCGACCCAGCGATGCGCTTCGCGGCTTCATCAGTCGCAGCCATGTTGTAGGAGTGTGATGAAACGCCGGCAATCGCGCGCCACGCGGCTTCATCCTGCAGGAGCAGATCGACCTGCCGATAATAGGAATCGTCGCAATTCGCATGCTCCGACGCGATGATCTTAACGGATGGCAATCCACGCCGGTCCAGATCGGAACGCAGCATCTTGGCGGCTGCGACGATCTGCGCGGGCGCGAAGCGATCACTTACATTCGGCTCGTTTTGAAGTCCCGTGACGTCGATCGCCACACCCGCTTCCTTTTCTATCTGCTGGATGAAGTCTGCCAGCGCCTGAACATAACTCTCTAGCTCAGCCGCCTTGATCCCACGTCCGCCGTCGGGCTGTTGTTCCTTCATGTAGGCCGGCAGACCTTCGGGCGCGAGAAGCAGAGTCGTCACTCCCATGCGGCGGGCGTCTGCGATGATCCCTGAATCGACATAGCAGCGGCGAAAGGTCGAACTATCTCGCGCGCCGGGCGTCGGCGCATATTCATCCATGTTCAGCCAAAGGCGCAGGGTGTTGAACTTAAGATCGCGCCACAGCCATTCCGATAGCTTCGTGCGCTCCCCGGGGGCGAGTTGTTGATACTGGCCGCCCCAGTTTCCAAGGCTCGCGCCGAATCCACCAAATGTCTGCCGCTCACCCGCTGGCACAGTGATGGTAATCGCGTTGTCTTTCCCCGGAGTCTCAGCACGGGTGGAAAGCGGAGAAGCCGCTGCGAGCGCGGCGAAAGCGAGGAGCGGATGGAGTTTCATAAGTCGTGTCGCTCTCCGGCTCCTCGGAGCTCCCGTAAAAAAAGAGCGGCTGCACGCTACGCGATCCCTTGAAAGCCTGCATCAGTCAGCCCTGGCAGGTCGCCGGTGCTATCGGCGAAATGCTCCACCCGCGTGCCGGCATGAGTGAGCATCGAGCGGTAAAGATTTGTGAGCGGCGTGTTCTTTCCAAAGCGCAAATGCCGCCCGGTCGCCAGCGCGCCGCCCGCGCGACCGGCGAGCACCAGCGGGAGATTGTGCGGGTTATGAGAGTTGCCGTCGCGCATGCCGGCGCCGAATAGGATCATCGAGTTGTCTAGCACCGAGCGCTCGCCCTCTCGGATCCCTGCGAGCTTATCCAGCAGATAGGCATAGTGCTCCACGTGCCAGGTATTGATGCGCTGATACTGGGCAAGCTTATCGTTTTTACCTTCGTGGTGCGAAGTCTGGTGATGCCCGCCAAAGCCATCGCCTAGAAACGCAAACGACCGACCGCTCACCGCATTTCCAAACATGAACGTCG
>CAXSDZ010000167.1:0-1515 GCA_964235505.1 uncultured Chthoniobacteraceae bacterium | reverse complement strand
GACACGCGTGGAGTCAGTCCAGAAGGCGAGCGCGATGAGATCGAGCATCAGCCGCACATGCTCGGAGTGGTCGCCAACGCGCTCGCTGGCACCGGCGGGATCTCCGTAGGCATCGACGCGCCGGCCGAGCGCTTCGATCGCGACGCGGGCGAGGGGATCATCGAGCACCGTGGTCTTCTGCCGCTGCGCGTCCCACTCGATGCGGCGCTCCACGGCGCGCACGCTTTCCAGATATTCGCCGAGCTTTTCGCGGTCTTCCGCGCCGAGTTTCCGCTGGAGCGCAGCGGCATCGGCCTGCACGAGATCGAGCACGCTTTTCTCCCGCGCCGCGGAGGAAGCCCGATCGCCCGGCGCGCTTTTCGGGCGGAAGAGGCGGTCGAAGGCAAGCCGCGGATTGACCTCCTTTGCGAGTGGCGTGGTCGGCGTGTTCCAGGCGATGTGCGCGCCGTAGAGTTGAGTGTAGCCCACGTTGGAATCGACGCCGGTGCGCGGCGGCTCGATGCCGAGTTCCATCGATGGCAGGCGCGTCCAGTTGCCGATGCGTTTCGCGGCGAGCTGATCCATCGAGACACCGTTCGAGGAAAGGTTCGCGCCAGTAGTGCGGGTGATGGTGGTGCCGGTAAGAAACCCGCTGGTTTTCACGTAGTGCCCGTCGCCTGTGTCGCTCGCGGAATTCCAAAGATCAGTCAGCACGAGCAAGTCATCCTTGCGGGCGGCGAGCGGCGAAAGAATCGGCGACAGCTCGAAATCGCGCCCCACGCCTGCGGGCGTCCAGGCGTCCGCACGCACGCCGTTCGGCATGTAGAGCACGGCCATCCGCACAGGTGCTTTCGCAGTGCCTTCCGCGACAGCACGCAGCGGGCGCATGGCATCGAGCAGCGGCAGTGCGAGGCAGGCGCCGACTCCGCGGAGCAGCGTGCGGCGGGAAATGGGAGAGGTGTTCATGGCATTGATTGCACGACGGTGGATGATGCGGCGCCAGGCCGGCGATATTGAAACGGAAAGCTGCGCGCGATCTCTGCAATAAGCGTCTGCGCGCGGTAGCCATCGGCGGCGACGGCGCGGGATATTTCGCGCACGGTGAACCAATCGCCCGGCTCGATCCCGCGACCCAGCGCATACGCGAGCGTCTTCTCGGTGAGGGTGCGCAGAAACTCGTCCTTGCGCGCGAGCAGCAGCGTCTTCAGTTCAGCGGGGCCGACGAAGTGCTCGCCGGTGGCAAGCCGGCCGGAAGCGTCGATCGCGGTGCCGCGTTCCTCCGTGCGCCACACGCCGATGGCGTCGAAGTTCTCCAGCCCGAAGCCGAGCGGATCCATGCGCGCGTGGCACCCGGCGCAGCGCGCGTCTTCGCGGTGCTGCTCCAGGCGTTTGCGGAAGCTCAGGTCGCCTTCGCGGCGCTCGACTTTCTTTGTATCGACCAGCGGCGGCGGCGGTGGAGGTGGGGAGCCGAGGATTTCCTCCAGCACCCACACGCCGCGCAGCACCGGACTCGTGCGGCGCGGAAAGCTCGTGAGC
>CAXSDZ010000166.1:0-10682 GCA_964235505.1 uncultured Chthoniobacteraceae bacterium | reverse complement strand
AGAAGCGCGTGCAGACGACCGGCGGACTCGTGGAAAAGAAGCTCCTGAACGAAAGCGAGCGCCGCCAGCTCGACCGCGCGTATGACTTTCTGCTGCGCGTGCGCACCGAGCTGCACTACATGAACAAACGCTCGGCGGACGTGATCGTGATGAGCCAGCAGCTTCAGATCGCCGACAAGCTGAACTACCCGCAAAAGAACATCCTCCGACGCTCCGAGGCGTTCATGCGCGACTACTATCAGCACGCGCGGAATATCTACAACCTCACCGAGGTGCTCTCCGAGCGGCTCTCGCTCGGCGATCTCCGCCCGCAAAAGCCCGCGAAACTGCTCGGCTTTCTCCGCAAATCCAAGCCGGTCGAAACCTTCGACGGCTTCTATGCGGTGGACGGGCAGTTTTCGGCCGAGTCGCGGGACATTTTTAACCAAGAGCCCCCGCGCATGATGCGGCTTTTCCAGCACATGCAGCAGCGTGGCCTGCGCATGAGCCCGGACCTGCGGCAGCTCCTCCGCCGCCGGCTGCACCTGGTCGATCGCACGTTCCAATATTCCACCGACGCCCGCGAGATTTTCACCGCGATTCTTTCGCGCAAAGGCGAAGTTGGCCACGTGTTGCGCGCCATGCACGAGGTCGATTTCCTCGGCCGCTACATCCCCGAATTTGGCCAGCTCACCTGCCTCGTGCAGCACGAGTTCTTTCACCGCTACACTGCGGACGAGCACACGCTGGTCTGCATCGAAAAGCTCGATTCGCTCATCGATACGCCAGAGCCGAAACTCCAGGCCTACCGCGAGCTTTTCCAAAAGCTGGAAGATCCGTTCGTGCTTTATCTCGCGCTGCTGCTGCACGACACGGGCAAGGCATCCAACGCGCGCCAGCACGCCGAGGCGAGCGCGCTCTACGCGCAAAAAGTGGCTGCCCGCCTGCAGCTCAAGCCCGAGCAGCGCAAAAAACTCATCTTCCTCGTCGATCACCACATCTCGCTCTCCTCCACGGCGCAGCGGCGCAATCTCGACGATTCCGCGACGATCGCCGAGTTCGCCGCGCTGGTGAAGACGCAGGCGGATCTCGATGCGCTGATGCTGCTGACGCTCGCTGATGGGCTCGGCGTCGGGGGCGATCGGAACTGGAGCGATTGGAAGGAAACGCTGGTCTGGCAGCTCCACCACAACACTTCGCTCTATCTCGCGGATGGCGAGGCGTTCTACCGCCGGCGCCAGGTGGAGCGCGAAGAGCTGCACGGGATCGTGCTCGTGCGCATGCCGGAGGCATTTCACGAGGAGATCGACGGGCATTTCGAGCGGATGCCCGACCGCTATTTCCAGACGCACTCGGCGGATGAGATCGTGGAGCACATGCACCTTTTCCGCAGCTTTCTGGAAAAGCACGAGCGGGGCGACGCGCTCGCGCCTGCGCTGCGCTGGGTGCCGCAGACGAACGCCGGCCACACGGAGTTTTGGTTTTGCGGCTGGGACCGCGGCGAGCTGCTCGCCCGCATCGCCGGCTCGCTCTCCGTGGCGCAGTTAAACATTCTTTCCGCCGACGTTTTCACCCGGTCGGACAACCTCGTGCTCGATATTTTCCGAGTCTGCAACACGAGCTTCGAGGCGGTGACCGAGGCGCGTGTTTTTGCGGAGGTCGAAGCGCATCTCGCAGACTCGCTGCACGTGGAGCACTTCGATTTCCTGCCGCTGCTGGAGCGTGCGATGAAGCGCCGCGGCTACCACCTCTCCCAGGAGATCGATTTCCCGACTCGCATCGCGATCGATAACGATGAGCACCCTGTTTATACGCTTGTCGATGTCGTGACTCCCGACCGCCTGGGGCTGCTCTACAACCTGCTCCGCGCCTTCGCTGACAGCGCCGTCCAGATCACGCTTTCCCGCATCACCACGGAGAAAGGCGCGGCAATCGATTCCTTCTACGTAACTGATGCCGAAGGGCGAAAATTGAAAGGTGCCGACAACCTCGCGCGACTCCAGCAAGCGCTCTGGAAGGCCTCGCAAATCCACGCGCCCGCGCTATCGGAGAGGCAGGTTGATCGTTGATGGCCGTGCTTCGGACAGCCGGCATTCGATCGGCCAGCAACGTGACGAGTCGCTGCACCCGATCACCACAGAAGCGGGAGGCGCGCCCCTCTTCAACTCAACCCATTCCGAAGAGCTACCCGACAAGGATTTGAACCTTGACTAGGGGAGTCAAAGTCCCCTGTGCTACCGTTACACCATCGGGTAAAAACGAGGTTGGAAAGAAGCATCTCGCGGCGCGTGATGCAATGCGAAAAGGAGCGTCATAAACGCGGTTGCACGAGGCTGTGTCCCGTCATCTCCGCGGGCTGCGCGAGCCCCAGCAGCGCGAGCAGCGTTGGCGCGACATCCGCGAGGATACCGGGCTGGACGCGGCGCTCCCCGGCGTCCGCGGCGACGTAGAGGAAATGCACGAGATTGGTCGTGTGCGCCGTGTTCGGGGAGCCGTCGGCGTTGCGCATTTGCTCGCAGTTGCCGTGGTCGGCGGTGAGCAGCAGCTTGCCGCCGAGCGCCAGCGTTTTCTCGACGACCTGCCGCACGCAATCGTCGATCGTTTCCACCGCTTTGATGCCCGCCTTCACCACGCCGGTGTGGCCGACCATGTCGGGATTCGCAAAGTTCAGGATCACGAGGTCGTAGTCCGGCAGCAGGTCGAGCACAGTGCGGGTCACTTCCGCCGCGCTCATTTCGGGCTTCTTGTCGTAGGTCGGCACGTCCTTTGGCGAAGGGATGCTGCGCACGTATTCACCGGCGAAAGGCTGCTCGATGCCGCCGTTGAAGAAATAAGTGACGTGCGGATATTTCTCGGTCTCGGCGATGCGCAGTTGCCGCAGGCCCGCGCGCGAGACGACTTCGCCGAGGATGTTCGTCAGCGACTGTGGCGGGAAGACGACCGGGCAGCCGTAGGTCGGGTCGTATTCGGTGAGCGTGACGTAGTGGACGCGAGGCCAGACTTCGCGATCGAACCCGGAGAAGTCTTCGCGGAGAAATGCGGCGGAGAGCTGGCGGGCGCGGTCGGCGCGGAAGTTGAAAAAGAGCACCACGTCGCCGTCGCGGATGCGTTGCTCGTTGCGGTGGAAAAAGATAATCGGCTGGAGGAATTCATCGCCGCGCGGATCGCGCGTGTAGGCTTCCGAAATCGCGGCTGCAGGTGAGCCGTCACGCTGCTCGCCGCGCCCGAGCACGATTGCATCCCACGCGAGCTTGTCGCGCTCGGCGCGCTTGTCGCGGTCCATCGCGAAGTAGCGGCCGATGACGGTCGCGATCTGCGCCATGCCGCTGATCTGCGCGGCGACGGTGCTGAGAAAATCCGCGCCACCGGTGGGTGAAGTGTCGCGCCCGTCGGTGATCGCGTGGAGCAGGATGTCCTCGACGCCCGCAGCGTGCGCGGCTTTGACCAGCGCCACCGCGTGGTTCTGGTGCGAATGCACGCCGCCATCCGACACGAGTCCGAGCAGGTGCAGGCGTGTGCCCCGCGCCTTGGCAAAGGCGGCTTGCAGCACGGGGTTAGTCGCGAGGTCGCCGTCGGCGATGGCTTTGTTGATGCGGGTGAGATCCTGATAAACGATGCGGCCAGCGCCGAGGTTCAGGTGGCCGACCTCCGAGTTGCCCATCTGCCCCGGCGGCAGACCCACATCCATGCCGCTCGCGCTGAGCGTGCTGTGCGGATAGGTGGCGTAGAGATGGTCGTGAAAGGGCGTGCGCGCGAGCAGGGTGGCGTCGCCATTTTGCTCCGCGTGTGCGAGCCCGCCGGGGTTGATGCCCCAGCCGTCGCGGATGATGAGGACTACGGGTTTTGGCATGCGGCGGAGTGTGGCAATGCCGGTGCGGAGGCGCACGATCAAAACTTATTAGCCGCGCTGGTCGGCGGCAACAGCATCGAGAAAGCGCTCGCGCACCGGTTCGCTGCACAGAATTTCCGCCCAGTTGGTCGTGCTGTTTGTCATACGCTGCGCACTGACTTTGCGGAGCAGGAGCGCTTCGAGCTGCTGCGCGAATCTCTCCGCCAGCGCGTGCTCACCCGCTTCGTCGAACGGCAGGCCGTTGATGAGTGCCAGCGCGGCGGAGCGGCGGAGTGCCGCTGCCGCTTCGACACGGAAACGCCTGACCAGCTCCCCCATCGGCGCGTCAGTCCGCCGCGCTTTGCTTTCCCGGCGCAGATACGCGAGCAGCGCGCCGGCGACCTGCGCGGCCATTTCTTCGAGCACGCCGCCCTTGGCGGAGTGATGCCGGTGATCGTAGCCTTCGCCGCCTTCCACCTGGCAGACGCGCTCCGGGGGAGTGTGGCGGAAGACCTCGCAGAGCATGCCGGTTTCCAAGCCCCAGCCATCGTGCAGGCGAAGCTGCGCGGCGAGATCGCGCCGCATGGCGCATTCGCCCGCGAGTGGATAGCGAAAGGCGAGCAGGAATTCGACGAGTCCTTCGCCGCCGCCGAGCCCCCGTGCCGCCCGGAGCAGCGGAGCAAGAAAGAGGCGGCTCACGCGACCGTAAAGTCGATCGGTGGCGCGAGCGTAGAAGAGTTTTGCAAAGGCAAAATCGAGCCCGGGATGCGCGCAGGCGTGGCAGAGCCGCGCCAGCGTTTCGCGGCGGAAAGAGCGCACGTCGCAATCTTGCGTCACGATGATCTCGGAGCGCGCTTCCGCGCAAATGAAGCCGAGCGCAACCCAAACATTGAGCGCCTTTCCCGTGGGAACCCGGTGCGGCGCCAATTCCGCGAGTGCCTGCGAAAGCTGCGGTCCGTCGCTCCAGATCACTCGCGCCGGCAGCGGCAGCCACCTGGTGAAAAACGCGCTCGCCTTGGCGAAGCCCGCGGCGGTGACTCCGTTCACGCCGACAATCACCTCCCGCAGCCAGCGCGCGCCCGCCAGCTCGGCGCAAAGATGCTGCAAGGCGGCGGGCTCCGCGAGTTCAGAGCCGTGGCAGGGAAGAACGAGCGAGATGGGCCGGTCGCGCGCCGCTTCCTCCAGCTCCGCCTCCAGGCGCGGCGCGTGGGCGGGATTGAGCTGCTGAAGGGTGCAGATCGGACCCGGTTGCGCGAAGTCCATCAGGCGATGGACGCGAGGGCGGCGAGCAGTTCCTCATCCGCGCGGACCAGCAGCACGTCGATCGGGAAAACGTCGCCGCCCGTCCCGAGGAAATTCGCCGGGTGGCAATCGAAAGCGGCGATGCCGTCGCAGTCGCGCAGAAACGACACGGCGCCGAGCCGGCCGACATGAATATCCGGGAGCTGCCGAAAGCCGAGTCCGCGCATGAAGGCGATGATTGCCTCGGTGCTCACCGCGCTGCCGATGATGGTGGGCTGCGCCGTAACCACATGTAGCGCCTGCCGTTTGTCCACGATTCCGAGCAGCTCGATCGTGTCGCCGAAGACCGCGTTTTGCAGCAGCAGTCGCTCGAGATACTCCAGCGGCGTCGCCCCGCGCATGGCGGGCTTCAGTTCCGCCTCATCGCGCTCCTCGTCGAGGAACCACTCTGCGGCAACCGTCAAGCCGAAGCAGTTCGGCTTGGTGAGTTTGAGGTAACGGTCATGCGCCTCGTCGTGCCAGACGAGGTGCTCCTCGCCGCCCGGCATTGCGGGCGCGAGAACTTCGAACGGATCGAGGATCAGGTCTCGTGCACGCGCGAAGTTTCGGAGCGCTTGCGCTTCTCCATCTCGTATAAACGTAAGGCGTCCTGCTGCACTTTCTCGAATTGAGCCCGCGCTTCGGCGGAGGTCTGCCGCGGCATGTTCAAGCGCTTTTCCCGGAGTTTGTTCATGTCGAGTTCCATGGGGCATGACGGTAACGAGGCTGGGCGGGAAGACAAACAGCTTGTTCGGCGCGAGGGGAGGAGGAAGTGCTCAGTGGGCAGCAGAGCGAGCGCATGCAGAAAAAAAACTGACCACCGACCACTGCGCACTGCCTGCTTCTCGCTTCTCTCCACGCCGCACTGGCAACTCCCTCGCCGCACTGCTACGGTGCGCGCCATGACCAAGCGGCTCTTCCGTTCCGTGGCCTTGCTCCTGATCGCCTTCAATGTGGTGGTCGGCGTCCGCGTTTATCAGGCTGTCGCGGCGGCGACGGCGGGGGAGAAAGAGGATTCCGGCTATTCATCCATCGCGGTGCTGGCGCGGGCGATGCAGCTCATCCGGCAGGATTACGTGGACCAGCGGAAAGTCGGCTACGATGAGCTCACACATGCTGCGCTGAAAGGGATGCTGGAGTCGCTCGACCCGCATTCGCAGTTCATGGAAAAGAAGGATTTCAAGGGGATGCAGGAAGATACGAACTCGCGCTTCGGCGGGCTTGGCGTGGTGGTCGTGCAGCGCGATGGAAACATGGTGATCGTGTCGCCGATGGAGGACACGCCGGGGTTCAAAGCGGGGCTGCTGCCGGGCGATCAGATCCTGAAAATCGATGGGCAATCGACGGAGAAAATGGATCTCGGCGACGCGATCGACCGGCTGCGCGGCGAGCCGGGGCAGAAGGTCACGCTCACGATCCTGCGCCCCACGACCAAGGACATCAAAGACTACGAGATGGTGCGCGAGAACATCAAGGTGGCGAGCGTGAAGGACGCGCGCATCCTGGCGCCGGAGTTGGGCGGAGATTGGAAAGTCGGCTACGTGCGCATCACGCAATTCAATGCGCCGACGGCGGAGGAGCTGGCAAAGAAACTCGATGAACTGGAGAAGCAGGGGATGCAGGCGCTGGTCCTCGATCTGCGTTACAATCCGGGCGGGCTGCTGAATTCCGCCGTCGATGTCGCCGGGCTCTTCCTGCCGCCGAAAACACTCGTTGTTTCCACCGAGGGCCGCACGCCTTCGCAGAGCCGCGTGTATCGGACGGGCGATAACTCAAAGGCGCGGTCGAAATACCCGGTGGCGATCCTCATCAACACCGGCAGCGCAAGCGGCGCGGAGATCGTGGCTGGCGCGCTGAAGGATCTGAACCGCGCGATTTTGGTCGGCGAAACGACCTTTGGAAAAGGCTCGGTGCAAAGCGTGATCCAGCTCCAGGACGGCACGGCGGTGCGGCTGACGACGGCGAAATATTACACACCCAGCAAGCAGGTCATCCACGAGCACGGCGTGGCGCCGAACATCCACGCGACGCTCACGCCGGAGCAGGAGCGGCTGCTGCTGACTCAGCGGCGCGACGACGTATTCACGGAGACTGAACGCAAGGAATTTGCGGCCTTCCGCGACACGCAGCTCGAGCGCGCGGTAGATGCGTTGAAAGGCGTGTTGGTGTATGCGGACAAGACGGGCGGCGAGAAGCGGGCGTCGGCAAATTAGGAGCGGCGGAAATTGCCGCGAAGAACCGCACAGCACGCGAAGAAGAGGGAGAAAATGCGCAGTGTGAAGCTTGTTCAAAGGCAGTTTTTCGCGCGGTTCGCAGGGAGCCGTTTGGAGGTTCAAACGTGACAGGTGACCTCCTGCCGGAGAGCGGTGCCGCCCTTCGAGAAGTGCATCCGTCTTTGCCGCTTCTTCTGGCGCTGGAAACGTCGTGTGATGAAACGGCGGTCGCGATTCTCCGCGGCGGCGAGCTGCTCGCGAGCGAAGTGGCCTCGCAGATGGCGCTGCACCAGGCTTATGGCGGCGTGGTGCCGGAGGTCGCCTCGCGCAATCACCTCCGCCAGCTCCGGCCGGTGATCGCGCAAGCGCTCGCGGCGGCAGGCGTGGCGCTCGGCGAGGTGGATGCATTCGCAGCGACGCGCGGGCCGGGGTTGGCGACTTCGCTCATGATTGGGACCTCCGCGGCGAAAGGGCTGGCTGTCGGATTCGGCAAACCATTCATCGCCGTGAATCACATCGAGGGGCATTTGCTGTCGCCGTTTTTCGGCACGACAGGAGGCGTGCGCCCGGCGGTGGCGCTCGTGGTCAGCGGCGGCCACACGCTGCTCGTCGCAATCGAGGGATTCAGCCGCTACCGGCTGCTCGGGCAGACGCACGACGACGCGGCGGGCGAGGCTTTCGACAAAGTCGGGAAGCTGCTCGGCCTGCCGTATCCCGGCGGGCCAAATGTGAACCGGATGGCGGCGGAGGGCGATCCAGCGCGGTTCGCATTTCCGCGGAGCATGCTCGACTCCGGCGATCTCCACTTTTCCTTCAGCGGGCTGAAAACGGCCGTGCGTTATCTGCTGCCGAAGCTCGATCCGCTGCCGCTGGCCGATGTGTGCGCGTCCTTCCAGGAAGCAGTGGTAGATGTCCTCGTCACGAAAACGCTGCGGGCGGCCGCGGCGACCGGGCAGTGTGTGGTGGCGCTGAGTGGCGGCGTGAGCTGCAATACCCGGCTGCGCGAGAGCTTCCGCAGGGCGTGTGACGCAGCGGGGCTCGAGCTGCTCGTCGCGGAGCCGTCGCTCTGCACGGATAATGCGGCGATGATCGGCTACGTCGCCGCACTGAAGCTCGCGCATGGCGAGACTTCGCCGCTGGGCATCGATATCGATCCAAACCTGCGGCTGGTGGCGTGAGCCGCCCGGCGCGGCTTTTCGGTTTGCCGCTGGCCATCGCTCACTGCTAAGCACCGCGGCTCTCCGTGGCCGCCGCACGCAAACGCAAACCCAACCGAAAATCCGAGCGCCGGCTGATGCTTTCGCGCAGCGCCGACTTCGCCGAGCCGGAAGCCTACGCCATCCCGACCTGGTGGCTGAACACCGCGATCGGCATTTTCCTACTGCCGATCGCGGGGCTGCTCACGCAGACCTTTTTCACGGCATTCTCGCGGGCGACCGTCGATCACGGCTTTTGGGCGACGGAAGAGTTCTGGTTCTTTGCGCTCGGTGCGGTGCTCTGGGTGCTCTGGTTCCTTGGCAGCATCTGGGCGCTGGGCGAGCCGCGGCCGATCCGCGCGTATGTGTTCGCGCATGAACTCACGCACGCCGTCTGGGTCTGGCTGATGGGCGGGGAAGTCGTGAAGTTTGAGGTGGGGCGCGACGGCGGTTACATTCTGACCGATACGCACAACTTCTGGATCGCGCTGGCACCCTACTTTTACCCGCTCTACTCGATCGTCGTGATCGTGATCTATGGCGTGGCTAGCTTCTTCTACGATCTCGGGGGCGCGTCCGTGTCGCTGCATTCGATGACCCCGCTGCAGTGGCTGTTTCTGGCGCTTGGGGCGACGTGGGCATTTCATCTTTCGTTCACTTGCTGGATGATTCCGAAAGGCCAGAGCGACCTCACGTCGCACGGCACCTTCTTTTCACTCGTGGTGATCTACCTCATGAACCTGCTGCTGCTGGTCTTCTTTCTGGTCATGGCGGCACCCGAAGTCTCGTGGGCTTCCTTTGGCCAGGAGCTTCAAAAACACGCGGAAGACTTCTCTTCGGCAGTGTGGACGGGGTTTCGCGCATTTCAGCCGGGCGCGATTTGTTTTTGACGCCCCGGGAGCGCGCCCACTAGTTGTAGGTTCCTTTTTTGACGGCGGTTCGGATCAGGTTTGCACAAGGCACAAAACTTCCTGTGTGAACCGGCGCCGTCTCGAAAAGCCGGGCGCACTTTTTACCCACCACGTTTCTTCACCCACTGAGGTATTTCTGAATGCTTAACGGAGTTTTTGGCCTGTTTTCAAACGACATCGGCATCGACCTGGGGACCGCCAACACCCTCGTCTATGTCAAAGACCACGGCATCGTGCTCCGGGAGCCGTCGGTCGTCGCCGTGCGCGCCGGCACCAGCGACGTGCTCGCCGTGGGCGACGAAGCCAAGCGGATGCTCGGGCGCACCCCCGGCAACATCGTCGCCATCCGGCCGATGAAGGACGGCGTCATCGCCGACTTCGAGATCACTGAGCGGATGCTGAAGCACTTCATCAACAAGGTGCATGGCAAGCGCACCGCGTTTCGCCCGCGTCCCCGCGTCGTTATCGCGGTGCCGAGCGGCATCACGGAAGTGGAAAAGCGTGCGGTGAAGGAAAGCGCGCTGCGCGCCGGAGCGCGTGAAGTTTATCTGATCGAAGAACCGATGGCAGCGGCGATCGGCTGCGGGCTCCCGGTGCAGGATGCGGCGGGGAATATGATCATCGACATCGGCGGCGGCACTACGGAGGTGGCGCTGATCTCGCTTTCCGGCATCGTTTTTTCCCGCTCGGTGCGGGTGGCGGGAGATGAGTTGGACGAGGCGATCGTGCAATACATGAAGCGCGCCTACAACCTGATGATCGGCGAGCGCACGGCGGAGGACATCAAAATCAAGATCGGTTCGGCTTACCCGATCGAAAAGGAAACGACGATGGAGGTAAAAGGGCGCGATCTCGTGGCCGGTTTGCCAAAGACACTGACGGTTACTTCGCAGGAAGTGCGCGAGGCGCTGCTGGAGCCGATCTCCACGATTGTCGATGCCGTGCGCGTCACGCTGGAGCGCTGCCCGCCGGAGCTTTCAGCGGACCTGGTGGATCGCGGGCTTGTGCTCGCGGGCGGTGGCGCGTTGCTGCGGGGGCTGGATCGGCTGCTCATGGAGGAGACCGGCCTGCCGGTTCACGTGGCGGAAGATCCGCTGAGCGCAGTGGCGGAGGGAACTGGGCGCGCGCTGAGCGAGATCAAGTTTCTGCGCCAGGTCGCGACCATCGATAACAGCCGCTATTGAAAGCCCCGGGGCGCATGCTCAAAAGCCAGACGGCGAGAGAAAGCGGTTGCGCAGGGCGAAACTCTCGACTTCCAACTCTCAATTCCCAG
>CAXSDZ010000165.1:1074-10736 GCA_964235505.1 uncultured Chthoniobacteraceae bacterium | reverse complement strand
CATTTGAGCGGCTCATCAAGGACTTCCCGGATGAGAAAGAGCTCATCGCCAAAGCCCGCGCCCATGTGCCCGGCGACCTCGTGCTCGGGCCCGTGCCGTGGCAGGACGGCGAGGAGCTGCACCTCGCCATCCACCTCCCAAACGGACAGGACATCGGCGCGATGATCTACCACGCGCGCACCGCCGAAGTGGATGGCCGGAAAGTGTGGCAGGTCGGTTCCCGCATGTTCGCGAAGGTCCATTCGTTTTCCCGTGTCGATGTCGCGGAGGATGGCTTCCGCCCGCTTCGCAGCCGCTGGCTGCACCCGATGCTCGGCGACGCCCAGGCGACTTATCTGCCCGATCAGGTGGAGTTGAAAATTGTCGGCAAGCCCGAGCAGAAAACGGTGCCGATTTCCACGCCGGTCTACGACAATGAGGAATGCGTCCACCTCATCCGCCGGTTGCCACTGGCGGTCGGCTACAAAGCGACGGTGCCTGTGTTTGTGTCGCTCACCGGTGCGGTGATCCAAATCGGTCTGGAGGTGAAAAGCATCGACTCGCTCGAGACCAAAGTGGGCAGGCGTGAGTGCTTCAAGGTCGATCTCATCCCGGTCGGACAGACGTTCTGGTTTTCCACGGATGCGGCACGCACGCTGGTGAAGTTCGCGACCGGCGCTGTCACCGCCGATCTTGTTTCCATCGCGCAACGTCCGCCTGGCGCGCCCGTGCAGTATGAAGACGCCGCGCTCAAAGTGGCGCTCACCGCGCCGGCCGATTGGGTCATCCACTTTCAGGACCCCGATGCCGACCCGAAGGTCGCCTCGATCCATCTGCTCGATCCCGAGGCGCAGGCGGAGGTGTGCATGCTGCGGCTCCACGCCATGAGCGCGCTTTCCGACGAGGAAAAAGCATCGGTCCGCGCGTGGGCCGATGCGCAGGCGGCGAAGCTCACGAGCTTCCTGAAGGACGCGAAAGTGCGGCCGGCAAGCTGGCAGGAACTGCAGGTCGCGGGCCGTCCCGCGGTGAGCTTCATCGCCGACTATCGCGACAACGAAAAGCCGATGGTGCTGCGCAGCATCTTCGCGCTCGGGGCGAATGCGGAAGGGAACGCGGAGCAGTGGATGGTGAGTGCGGAAGCCGCGAGGTTCGAGGTGCTCCAAGCTCCCTTCGACGGCATCGTGGCCAGCTACAAAACGAAGTGAGCGGGGGGCGCGATCACGTCCAAACGATCCGCGGCAAGGGCCGGGAGATGCGCTCCTGGCCCTTGTTCGCGCTGCTGTTGCTGGTGGTCCTCGTGGGCATCGCGTGCGTCCTGTGGTTCATGCGCGAGGCCGCTCAAAACGAGCGCCTCGCCGTGCGCCAGCGGATGGCCGAAGCCTACCGCGCGCATCTCACGCTGGCACAAGCGCGGCTCGCGGAGCAGTGGACCGTGCGGCTCGCCGCGCTGGATGGGGGCACGCCTGGGCCGGTGTGGTTCGCCCGGTGCGCGCGGGAAAGTTTGGCCGGCAGCGTGGTCTGCCTCGGTGAAGACGGCCGCGCTATTTACCCGCAAGCCGCAGCACCAAACCTCGATGCGGCCGACACTGGCGAGGGTGCAAGCGCGGACGATCGTGCGGCGCAGGCGATCGGCACTGAGGCTCGCGCATCCGTCGCCCGCGGTGACGCGGAAGCGGCGATCCGGCTTATCGCCACGCAGTTCGCTGGCGATCGCCTCGCCCATGCGCGCGACGCGCAGGGCCGGCTTGCTGGAGCAAACGCGGAGCTGTTCGCGCTGGAGCTGATGCGCTCGCCGGACCACCCGCTTTTCGCAGAAATCGCCGGGCGCCTCGCGCACCGCATCGAGGACTACGCCACGACGGCGCTGCCCTCCGCGCAACGCCGTTTTCTCATGCGCGAACTTGCACACCGGCAACCCGGCAAGAGCTTCCCCACGCGCGCAGCGGAAGACCTCGCCGCCCGCTATCTGGAGGCAACGCTGCCGCCGCCGCTCACCGGAGGATGCGCACCCAGCGGTCTGCCGGACGTGTGGCACGCCGCGTCGCCGGCTCGCCGGGTGATCGCGCTTTGGACCACCGCCAGCGTGCGCGAGGAACTCCGCGCATTTCTCGGCAGCGAGCCGCTTCCCCCCGGCATCACGCTTGCCCCGCTCGCGCCCGGCGAAGAACCGCCGACGGACGGCACCGGGGCGGTGCTGCTCACGGCGCAGGCGGGCGCTCCGTGGCCGGGCTGGCGGCTGGCGCTTTCGCTGGATGACCGCGCGATATTCCAAACTGCCGCCGACCGGAAAGTCGCCGCCTACCGCTGGACGGCCGCATTCGTCGTGGCGCTGATGACCCTGCTCGCAGCGCTGGTCGCACGGGCATTTCGCCGTCAGGTGCGCCTTTCGCGATTGAAGAACGACCTCGTGGCAACCGTGTCGCACGAGCTGAAAACGCCGCTCACCGCCATGCGCGCGCTGGTGGATACACTGCTGGAGGCCGACCACATCGAGGAGCAAACCGCGCGCGAATACCTCGAACTGATCGCCGGGGAAAATGCGCGGCTTTCGCGTGTCATCGATCACTTCCTCACCTTTTCGCGGCTGGAGCGCGACCGCTTTTCTTTCCGCTCCGAGCACGTGCGGCCGGAGTCGATCGTGCAGGCAGCCGTCGCCGCGATGGGCGAGCGCTGCCGCAAGCCGGATTGTCTTCTGGAAGTGCAGATCGCCTCGCCGCTGCCCGCAGTTGCAGGCGATGCCGACGCGCTCGTGACGGCACTGCTGAACCTGCTGGATAACGCGTGGAAATACACCGGCGACTGCAAGCGCATCACCGTGCGGGCGGACGCTGCCGGCAGCGTGGTGCGCTTCAGCGTGGAGGACAACGGCAGCGGACTTTCGCCGGGAGAATCGCGCAGGATCTTTCGCGAATTCTATCAGGCGGACCGGCAGCTCACCCGGGAAGCAGGCGGTTGCGGACTCGGCTTGAGCATCGTGCGCCGCATTGTGGCTGCGCATGGTGGCGAGGTGCGGGTAGCAAGCGAACAAGGTCGCGGCAGCACGTTCACGCTCGAGATTCCCGCCGCGCCGCAGGCCGGCGTTGTCTCATGAATTCCGCCGCCCTTCTCATCATCGAAGACGATGCGGCGATCCTCCGCGCACTGAAGGATCATTTCGTCGCGAAAGGTTTCCGCGTGCAAACGGCGCGCGACGGTGAAGCCGGGCTGGAGCTCGCGCTCACGCAGCCCTTCGATCTCCTGCTGCTCGATCTCATGCTTCCGCGCGTCCATGGCTTCGAGCTCTGCCGCGCCGTGCGGGCCGAGGGGCGCGACCTGCCGATCGTCATGCTCACTGCGAAAGGGCAGGAGGAGGACATCATTCGCGGGCTAGAACTCGGCGCGGATGACTACGTCACGAAGCCGTTTTCCATCCGCGAACTCCACGCGCGCGTGCAGGCGCTGTTGCGGCGGCGAAGCGCGGGCGCGACCACGATCTATACCTTCGGTGAGTGCCGGCTGAATACCTTGTCGCATCGCCTTTCGCGCGACGGCGCGGAGATTCCGCTCACCGCGAAAGAGTATCGCCTGCTGGAATACTTCCTCCAGCGCCCGCACCGCGCGCTCACCCGCGACACCATCATGGCCGGTGTGTGGGGAAGTGAAGTGCTGGTCACTTCGCGCAGTGTGGACCGCTGCGTCACGACCCTCCGCGCGAAGATCGAGCGCGACCCGCATCGTCCGGCTTATATCCAGACGATCCGCGATGTGGGCTACCGGTTTGAGCAGGATTAGCGCGCGTCGCTTTGGCGTCAGCTTGCGATTGGGCAAGGCCTTTTGCCAGCCCGGAGGGCTAGGAGAAAATCAGCCCCGGATTTCAACCCGGGGTTTGCGTGACAAAAGCGCCGCGCCCCGGCAGGGGAGCAGGATCCGTTCGCCCCCGGGAGCCGTCCTAGCACTCCAACCGGGGTAGCTCCCATCGCCGGGCTACTGCGAATCGAAGGACACCACCACAGCTTCGTTCTGCTTCCAATCGAACTGGAACTCCCGGCCGGCGCCGCACTCTTTGCCGGTCCGCTCGTCGCGCAGTCCTTTCACGTCCCGCGCAAACTGAAGCGTCACTGGGACGGTTGCGGATTTCAGTCCGATGGAGTTCCCGCCGCCGAGGTCAGTCCCGCTGATTTCTGGATTCAACCCCACGAAGAGAATGGTGCGTGCGCGGCGAGGGTCAGCGTCTGGCTTGGCCCAGTAAGTAATCTCATATCCATGCTCCCGGTCTCCCGCACCCTTGATCCGCACCCGCGGCGCAATACCCGCGGCCTTGATGTGCTGCATGAAAACCTCGCGCTTCCCGGCCTGCGCCGCACCGGCGACACGATAGGCATTATACCACTGCGGCGATAGGTTCATCAGCACGGCCGTGCCGCTGCCGAAGGGATGGGATTGGTTCACGGGCATCGCCCGCACGGCTTTGTGGAAGCCGCTCGCATCCATGACCGCGCTGTTCTTCCTGGTAAGGAACTCTTCATAGCTCTTCCACGAGTAGTTCGCGTCTTGATCCACTTCGACCCAGAGCTTCTCCCCGAAGATATCACCCGCGCGCAACTTCGACTCGTGCTGAACGCCGAACATCTTATCCAGCGCTCCTCCAGCCGCGCGCCCTTTGCCATGCTGATCCCATAGACCCGGCAGATAGTCTGCGATGACTGTGCCGCCGCGCTGGCAAAAGGCGGCAATCTGGCGGGCTTCCGCATCGGAGAGACACAGGCAGGCGGGTAGAATGAGAACCTTGTATTCCTTCGGCACCCCGCTCTGGATGACCTCCGCATAGCTAACATAGCTATATTGCAGCCCCGAGTCGCGCAGCATGTTTTCCCAGGCGTGGCGCACATGGTTTGAGCTGCTCAGCCGGGCATCGTCGTTCCGATTGGTCCAGGTTTTTCCATGGGCCTCGGCGTCGAGGATCCAGCCGAGCTGGATGGAAGCCTGGCTGTAGTAGATGGCGACTCCGTCGTGGGTCCATTCCGCTCCACTCATCAAAGGGCCGATCTTCTTTCCTGCTTCCAGATAAGCCGGCGCGACCTGCTCGTGCCACGGCTTCGGCGTTTTGCCATCGAACCACTTCTCCACCCAGCCGATATGTCCGCGATTCCCGTGGGCCAGGTAATACCAAACCTGCCAGATATCATCCTCCGCGGATTGATGAAAGCTACTCGTCACCGCAGGCAATGCGTTATGTGGATTGAATGAGCGAATGATCGCCTGTGAC
Source organism: uncultured Chthoniobacteraceae bacterium (assembly GCA_964235505.1). Taxonomy (GTDB): domain Bacteria; phylum Verrucomicrobiota; class Verrucomicrobiia; order Chthoniobacterales; family Chthoniobacteraceae; genus CAXSDZ01. The sequence goes on along the minus strand of CAXSDZ010000165.1, from coordinate 5,512 downwards.
GATCCCAGGTTGTAAGACTCAATGAACTGCACCTTGCGCATCAGCTTCGCGTAGTCGTAGCCGCCAAACGGGCTCGGCGCCTGCCCGCCGACAAAGCCGCAAGGTGTCGCGGGATCAAGCTTGTTGGAATACTCAACCAATCGCCCAAGGTAGTTGGCCCAGAGAGAATCATTGAAAGTCCATTGATCCATCAAGGGGCTGGCGTCGAAGTCGTTGATGCTCCAGTCCGCGAGCTTCTCACGGATGTCGTCATAGCTCACCCACTTCTCCCGCTTCGGTGCAGTCGGACCATAGACTTCCGCGAGCCACTTGGGATAAGCCGTTTCATCATCCGTGACGCGCCACATGGTCGGATGGACGAAGTGTCCCCACGAAGGTTCGTCATCCAAGGCGTAAGCCGCGCGGTATGGCGAACCTTTGGCGGTTGCGATGTTATCGCGCAGATGCGCCTCTAGCTTGCCGCGCGTCGCTTCATTGAGCGGCACGGGCCGGACGCCGGTGCCGTGGAGTTCGGCGACGTGCGGCTTCATCGCGTCTCCATCCCAAAGGTGAAGCAGACCTTTGTCCGCAGCATGATCTACATAGAAACGAAGCTTCCACCTATTGATCCAATCGAGCCTTCCCGTCTTCACCCCTTCAGCTTCGATGGCATTGCGATCGATGAATGCGCCGTTGTAGCCGTGCTCCACGCTCCATTGCCCAGATTCGTCGGTGTAGCCGATGTGCCATTGGTGCGTCCAAGGCATATAAGTCCAGCTCGGGAACGCGTGGTAAGCCCAGGCTTTGTCCTGCGACACCGGCCGGAAGTCTTCGGATGTCCGCACATAGACTTCATAAGGATCGGCCGCGAGCAGCGCAGGAAGAGCGGCGCCGGCAAAGACGAAAAGCGGGAGGACGGTCGAGCGGAGAAGGGAGGATGACATGAGGGCAATGGGCGACGTTTCCTTCCCATGCGCGCACTCTCCGAGTCAAGGTAGGCAAGCGTGTTCATGCAGAAGTGCAGACGCGCTTTCGGAAGGTGGTCGCGCCTCCGCGCAGCGCATGCAGACCGCGTGTTTGAGCGCGCTGGTGCAACCTTCCGTGGGCTTCCCGCGTAAATCGACGCGCCGAACTTGTTTGCGGCGAACTTCAAATCGCACTAATCCGAGCTTTCATGGAATCCACGATCACCCAACCAGCCGCCCGCCAGTTCCCGCCGTTTTCCCTGAGCCGGCTCTTGCGGACGGTATTCGCGCCGAAGCAAGCCGAGAGCATTTGTATTCTGATCGATTTGGACGACCCGAAGCAGATGGCAGGGTTTCAGTTTCTGCAAGATCCCACGCTCACGATCCAACGTCATGCGCACGACCAGTTCTACCAGGCGCTGCGGAGCGGCGTCATGTATGAGCTTGGCCTAAAAGGCGGCGAAATGTTTGCTTATAAGAAGACCGGAGGCAGCAATCTGGATCTGCCTGAAACCGCCGTTGCCGCTGACGGACGCGAGGTGGACTTGGCGCGGGATGTCTATCAGCAATATGGGTTGATTCTTTGCATCTCGACTTACTCGGCGACTGCGCCGCTCACCGCGTTTGCGAAGCGTTACGGCTTTCGCGGCGCAACGCTGCACGGCGTGAATGACATCATCCTCGCGAGCGGACTCGCGGTGGATTACGACGAGGTGAGCCGGCAAGCGGAGAAACTCCGGGCGGGAATGACGCATGCGGATTGGGCCGAGATCGATTTCGCCTGCGAGAATCAGCGCTACACACTGCGGCTGGAGCTCGCCGGACAGGAGGCGCAGAAGAGCCACGGGTTATGCCGGGGCGGTCCCGATGTGGCGAATCTGCCCGCGGGTGAAATTTACTATGTGCCGTCGGGTGCGGAGGGGCAGTTCCCGCTGCGGTATGAAAATGGCACGATCGGTCTGATGCATGTGACGGGCGGCCGGATTCGCGAGGCGACGCTGCTGCTCGGGAAAGCAGAAACGGTGGCTGAACATAACCGCAAACTCACGAGTGATCCCGTCACAGGTGAACTTGGCGAGCTTGGCTTTGGAACGCAGGAACTGCCGGTGTCTGGCCGCGATATTCAAGATGAAAAGGTGCTCGGGACGCTCCACGTGGCCACGGGCCGGAGCGATCATCTCGGCGGCACGCTGACGCCGGACCGGTTCGCAAATGCGAAAAATGCGACGCACGACGACATCCTTTTTTCTCCGGCCAAAACTCCAGAGATTGATGTGCCGCAAGTGCGGCTGCATCGTGGTGGGAAGACGGAAGTGTTGATCGAGCACTTCCAGCCGGCGGACTACAGGCGAGGATTGCTGGCCAGTTGAACGTGGTCAGCCGATGTGCCAGTCGGGGTGTGCGCTTCGCGCTAGATGAACGCGACGCAGGATCGGCTGGGCACCCCTGCGCCCCGCAAGCTACCCGCGCACCGCGGCCACCGTCGGCTCGAACTCGAAGGCCGCGCTGGTGGAACCAAACTTCGGATACACGAATTTGCTCGTGGCCACGGTTTCCTTGCAGACTCCGAATGCGCGGCTGAGGCCACCGGCTTGAAGCTGCTTCAGCGAGTGATAAAGCAGCGCGCTGCCGATGCCGCGACTGCGATATTCCGTGAGCACACAAGGACCGGACAAAAGGTGGTTTTCAGCGTCTGCTTCCGTGGTCAATGCGGAAGCCGCGATGATTCGCTGACCGTGGCAAATCATCATCGCCGGGGCGCTTTCGCGCTGGAAGGCAGCGTCGATTTGGGCATCCAGCCCGTCTTTGAAAAGCGCGATCGCATCGCTCCACGCGGTGTCTTGAGAGAACGCCGAAAAGATCACCTCGCGCACCCGTTTCTGCTCTTCGCGGGCAGCCGGGCGGACGGAGTAATGCGCCGGCAAAGGAGTTTCGGAAGTTGGGAGCTTTGTGAGATCCCAGGTAAAGCGCTTCCAGCGCACCAATTTCATGAAGGCGGAATGTAAGGAGCGGACCCGCGGAAAGCAACGCAGAAGCCGGGTCAGGAAGCGGAAAAGAGGAAGGTCGCGCCCGGGTTGCGCAATTCGCTGGGGAAACCAAGAGTGCTAGCGGACAATCGCCAGCTCGGCGAGCGCGGCGTGGAGTGGCTTGTAGAAATCCTCTGTTTTTGTCACCGCCCGCCGCAGGATGGGGCGCAGGTTGTTGATGTCCGACAGGGCGACGACGGCATCGACATTGTGCGCATAGGCTTGCAGCTCATCGCTCGAGGAAAAGCTCGATCCGATCAGGACAAAGACCTGGAGGCGGCGCTGCGCGGCGGGGAGCGCTGCGGCTTCCGCAAGGATCGGATTTTCGGCGAGCCCGCTCCCATTGAAGTGCTCGGAAACAACCACCACATCGTAGGCGTGCGTGCGCACTTTGAGGATGCTGTCTTCGAGAAAAAGACCGGTGTGGATCTTGTAGCCGAGCGCGTCGAGCTGATCGATCACGAGGCGCTGCATCGCCGGCACGTCGAGGCAGATCAGCGCAGTGATGTCGCCGGGATCGAAGAGATCAAAGCGCGGGTGCGGGTCGAAAAAGGAGGCGAGATCAGACATGGAAGCGAGAGGTTCGGCTTGAAGATGGGAAGCGCTTGGGAAACGCGAAGAAAAGAAGAATTACACGCGGAACTCCCGACTTTGCGTGGAGCGCGAGGGGATTGGCCCGCAGAGCTTTTGCTGTTGGAGAGTGAAAATGCGATTTGCGACGTTTATCCCCACGCAACGATGATGGAATGAGAGTCCAGCGTGCCCATGGATCCCGGATCAAAGCTTCAGCCGAATCTCGCCGCTGAGCGCAGACGCCTTCGGCACAGCGGCGCGGTCGAGGCGGAAGCCGACGGACAGCTCAGGGGCTTTGTCCTCGTCCTTCCGAGCCAGGTCGAGCAGCCGCGCAAACTTGTTCTTGTGCGCGGCGTAGAGCAGCGCGGTTTCTTCTGCGATCTGGCCGGCGGCGCACGCCTGGAGCAGCGATTGGTCGAAGCTCGCCCAGCCTGCCGCCGAGTTGGACTCGATCGCATCCGCAAACAAGCGCTCCTCGCTTTCGCCGTGCGCGATGATTTCGCGGACGCGGAAGTTCGATCCCATGATCTCCTGCGCGAGATGCCGCCCTCCGCCGAGCCGCGGCACGAGGCGCTGGCTCACGGTGTAGCGCAGCATCTCCATGAAGCGCAACCTGAGCTGCGGCTGCTCGGACACCTCAAACATCCCGAGGATGCGATTGATCGACGGTCCGGCCCCGATCGTGTTGAGCGTGCTCAGCACGAGGTGGCCGGTTTCCGCGGCCGTCAGGGCGATTTCGACGGTCGCGCGGTCCCGCATTTCACCCACGAGGATGACCTTTGGCGCCTGCCGCAGCGCCGATCGCAGGCCAGTGGGAAAGTCGTCGAAGTCCGTGCCGAACTCGCGCTGCGTGAACGTCGCGCGCTTGTGCGCATGCACGAGCTCCACGGGATC
>CAXSDZ010000165.1:0-1064 GCA_964235505.1 uncultured Chthoniobacteraceae bacterium | reverse complement strand
GCGCAAATGCGTGTGCAAGTATTCAATCGGGTCTTCCAGCGTCACCACATGGACGGCCTGGGTTTTGTTGATCTCGTCCAGCATCGCAGAAAGTGTCGTGGTCTTGCCGCTGCCGGTCGCGCCAGTCACCAGGATGAGCCCGTCTTTTTCCCGGCAAATCGCGCGAAAGATCGGCGGCAATCCCAAGCCATCCAGCGTCGGCATGGCCGACTGGGTGCGGCGCATCACGATTCCGAAATGCCCGCGCTGCCGGAAGACATTCGCGCGGAAGCGGGTCTGCGCGTCGAGCTGGTAGGAGCAATCGCACGCGCCGTGCTCCAGCAGCTCGCGCAGGAGCCGGCGGTTGTCGCCGAGGATGTTCAGCGCGATTTTTTGCGTTTGGAAAGCTGTGAGCGCCTCGATGCGTGGCGTGGTTACAACGGCCCGCAGCTCGCCATCGCTTTCCACCTGAAACGGCTTCCCTACGATGAAGACGAGGTCGGAGATGCCATCGTGCGCCCGCAGCATCGTGGCGAGGATGGAGTCGAGTTCAGGGCGGCGCATGGGAGGAAGTGGAGAGTGAAAGTGAAAGTGGAATGCCGGAGCGAAGTGCGGTGTCTTGCTGAAAGTCGCGAGCTGGAGTGGTGAGAGGGAAACGCGCGGCTCTCCGGTGCATTGCCGAGCTCCCGCAGCGGCATGTCACTTTCCCTCTCACTCTCCACTTCCCTCAGTCCTCCCAATCGTCCGGCGCGGTTTTCAGAAAGGCTCGGAACTTCTTTTTGTCCGTCGCTTTCTCGTAGGCTTCTTCGGGTGAAATGCGGGCCGCCCGGAGATGCTCGGTGATGGCGTCGTCGAGCGGCTGGTTGCCCTTCTTTTTGCCCACCTGCATCATGCCCGGCACCTGGTGCGTCTTGGCTTCGCGGATGAGATTGGCGATCGGAGTATCGACCACGAGCACTTCCAGCGCGGCGAGCCGGCCCGGTTTATCGATGCGCCGGAAAAGGTTTTGCGCCACCACGCCTTTGAGCGACTCAGCGAGCGAGGCCCGGATTTGGTTTTACTACCCAACAAAAAAAACATCAATA
>CAXSDZ010000164.1:4488-10738 GCA_964235505.1 uncultured Chthoniobacteraceae bacterium | reverse complement strand
TGGAGAGTTTTTTGCGGCGTGCGTTTCGCCGGTCCGCGACCGCCGCGGAGGTGGGCAGCTTGCGCCCTTTGACCAGCTTCGATTCGCCCATGCTGGCCGAGTCCTGGAAACCCGATTGGGTCGGTCCCGGGCAGAGCGCGGTGACGCTGACTCCCGTGCCGCGCAGCTCCGCGCGGAGCGCTTCCGAGAAGCTCGTGACGTAGGCCTTGGTCGCGGCATACACCGCCATCTTCGGCAGCGGCAGCAGGCTGGCGATGGAGGAGACATTCAAGATCGCGCCGCGCCTCGAGCGGACGAGCCCGGGCAGCAGCGCGTGGGTGAGCCGGGTGAGGGCGGTGATGTTCACGTCGATCATCGCCTGCACGCGCACCGAGTCGCTTTCCTCGAAAAAGCCGTGGTCGCCGACGCCGGCGTTGTTGATGAGAAAATCCACGCGCGAGCCGCCCGCGGCCAGATGCGTGAGAAGAGCGGTGAGCTGCGCTGGATCGGCGACATCCACCGCGTGGCACTCGATCGCGAGCCCGGGCCGCGCGAGCTCGCGTTGCAACTCCTCCAGCCGCTCCCGCCGCCGCGCCACGAGGATGAGCCCGCGCGCGTGTGGCGCGAGCTGCCGGGCGAGTTCGCGGCCGATGCCGGAGGAGGCGCCGGTGATGAGGGCGGTGCAGTCGTGAAAATCCATGCACGACGAATGCCGAAGCATGCACGGCGAAAGAAGCCCAAATCCGGGTGCAAACAGTCAGTTGCTTGAGAATGCCGAGCGCGCTGCATAAGCTCGGGGCATGACCGCACTGCCGGAATCCTTTCTCACGCCGGAGGAATACCTCGAAATCGAGCGAGCCGCGGAAACGCGCAGCGAATATCACGACGGCATCATGGTCGCGATGTCCGGCAGCACGGCACCGCATTCGCGCCGCGGGCTACGCATGGGCGGCATGCTGGATGCGGCGGTTCGCGAGCGCGGCGGCATCATCTTCAACACCGACATGAAGGTGTGGATCCTCAAGGAAAACCTGTTTCTTTACCCGGACGTTTCCGGCCTTTGCGAACCGCCGGAATATCACGACGAGGAGACCGACGCGCTGATCAATCCGCGCTTCGTGGTGGAGGTGCTCTCGCGCACCACGGAGGTGTATGACCGTGGCACGAAGCTCGGTTGTTACATGACGCTGCCGAGCATCGTGGAGATCGTGCTCGTCTCCCAGCGCGCGCTGCAGGTGGAGAAATACACGCGCCAGCGGGCCGGGGCGTGGCGCTTCGAAATGCTGCGCGGCTGCGACGCGACCCTGCGCTTTGAGTCGCTCGGGTGCGAGCTGCTGCTGGGCGATCTTTACAATGGCATCGACCTCGATCCGGAGATCACGCCGGGAATGCGATAGGAGTGAGTCGCTGCGGGGATGCGGCAGCGAAGTGTCACCGACAGCATCGGAAAGGGCTGCGTTGTCGCCGCCACTGCGCGCCGCCGTATGCGCAGGAGGACGCGCTCTTCGAGTAAACTCGGACGGCTTGAGCCTCCGCGCAGCGACAGCTAGGGTGCGGCCATGACTGCACAGCCTAGAACTCACCTGACGCCGGAAGAATATTTTGCTTACGAGATGGAGACGGAGTGGCGGAATGAATACTGGGACGGGGAGATGTTCTCGATGGCGGGCGGCTCACCAGAAAATGTGCAGATCGAGACGAATTTGGTCGGTGCTTTGTATGGACAGTTGAAGGGCGGTCCCTGCCGGATCTTCTCCGGAAATATGCGCGCGAAAATCACCGGCACGCGCTACACGTATCCCGACGTTTCGGGACTCTGCGGCGAGCCGGCTTTCGCACCCACCGGGGGAGCGACGCTGCTAAATCCCGCGCTGCTTATCGAAGTGCTTTCTCCGGGCACGGAGCGCTACGATCGGGGCCGGAAGTTTCTCGCTTATCAAGCGATCGAGTCGTTGCGGGAATACGTGCTCGTCGCGCAAACCGAGGCGCGGGTGGAGAAGTTCACGCGTAGCGAAAACGGCGGGTGGCTCTGGTCGCAAGTTGAAGGGCTGGATGCCAGGCTAACGCTCGAAACGCTCGGCTGCTCCGTGCCGCTGCGAGATCTCTACGACGGCGTCACCTTCCCCCCGGAGGAAGAGCCGCGCATGCCGCCGCCAGTAGCGCCGTGAAGCTTCCGTGAAGCTTCCCACCCGAAGCGCCAGCCGGAGCGAGTCTAATCACCCAACCGTGGCAATGGCAGGTGTGAGCGGCGGCTCCACCCACTTGCCGTGCTCGCGGATGAGATCGGTGAGGCGGTCCACCGCTTCCGCTTGCGGGATGTTGAACTTCACCGGGGTCTTGCCGACGTAGAGGTTGATCTTGCCCGGCGCGCCGCCGACGTAGCCGAAATCCGCGTCCGCCATTTCGCCCGGACCATTCACGATGCAGCCCATGATGGCGATCTTTACACCCTTGAGATGCACGGTCGCGGCTTTGATGCGCGCGGTGGTTTCCTGGAGGTTGAAAAGCGTGCGGCCGCAGCTCGGGCAGGCCACGTAGTCGGTCTTGAAAATGCGCGTGCCAGCAGCTTGCAGGAGATTGTAGCTCAGGCGGAGGGCTTGTCCCGGTGCGGGCTCGCCCTGCACGAGGATGGCGTCGCCGATGCCGTCGCAGAGCAGTGAGCCGATGTTCGTGGCAGCGGTAAGGAGGGTGGGCAGGAATTCCGGGATTTCGGGAGTCCAGGAGTCCGGGATTTGGGACTGGCCGAGCGTGTCCTTGAGCAGAATCGGGTGGCGCTCATTGAGCTTCGCGGCGAGCAGGCGAAAGGCCGCGATCACCGGGAGGTCGAGGCCGTCGTGGACTGTGACGAGCTGCGGCTCCGCGCTTTGATTGATTAGTGAAATCGCGCTGTCATCTCGCGGATCGACCTCGGCGATTTGCGCCTGCTCGTAGATAAACTCGGGCTGGTAATCGCCCATCGCGGCGACCTTGTGCGCGATCTTGTCGAAGCTCGCCTGGCGCACCACCACGCGCACGAGCTCTTCTCCCCCGAGCCAGATTCCATGCGGGTTTGCAGCTTGCGCGGCGGCGGCGGGTCGCTCGATCCGGTGCGTTGCCCGGCGGCGATAGGAGAACGGATCGTAGGAAAGTTGAGCGTTGAGCGTTGAGCGTTGAGCGTTGGACGTTCTCCGCGCTTCCACCTGTGCGACCAAGGCCCGCGCCACGGGGATCTCATGCACACTATCCTCCGTCAGCGAGACGCGGATCGTGTCGCCGATTCCGTCGCTCAGCAGCGAGCCGATGCCGATGGCCGATTTGATCCGCCCATCCTCGCCATCGCCCGCTTCGGTGACGCCGAGGTGCAGCGGGTAATTCCAGGACTCTTCGTCTCTTTCTTCATCTTCATCATTTTCCCGCAGCGGTCGCCCTGCGTCCGAAGCCGGTGATGAAGATGAAGAAAAAGACGAAGATTTGCGGGCGTGTTCTTCCTCGTTTAGCCGTGCGACCAGCAACCGATACGCCTCGATCATCACCTTCGGGTTGCTCGATTTCATCGAGAAGAGGAAGTCGTGAAAGCTCAGGTCTCGTGCGATGCGGGCGAACTCCAGCGCGCTTTCCACCATTCCGAGCGGCGTGTCGCCGTAGCGGTTCATGATGCGGTCGCTCAGCGAGCCGTGGTTCGTGCCGATGCGCATGGCGCGCCCGTGCTCTCGCATGAAAAGCACTAGCGGCGTGAACCGCTCGCGGATGCGCTCCAGCTCTTCCGCATACTGCGCGTCGGTGTATTCGAGGATCTTGAACTTCTTCGAGTCCGCGTAATTGCCGGGATTGATCCGCACCTTTTCCACCCACTTCGCCGCCTCCATCGCCGCGTCCGGCTTGAAGTGAATATCCGCCACGATGGGCACCTCGCACCCACGCTCGCGCAAGCCCGCGACGATGTGCTGCAAGTTCGCCGCATCCTTCACCGTCGGCGCGGTGATGCGCACGATCTCGCATCCGACATGGGCGAGATCGAGCGTCTGCTGGATGGAAGACGCTGTGTCCATCGTGTCGCACGTGATCATCGACTGGACGCGCACGGGATTGCCGCCGCCGATGGCGACATTTCCCACCCACACCACGCGCGACGGGCGGCGGGTGGAGGTCAAGGGCGATGGGCAGTAGAAAAGCGATGGCACCTTAGTTATTAGACGACGCCGGAGCGGATAAGAGCGGGCGAACGGCGACAATTCGGACAGCTTCGATCTCGTGCGAACGGTCCTCGTGATCGAAGCAACCCATGCCTCGACCGCTGGGTCAAAAACCCATCGCGGCCTTCCGCATCACGCGGAGAGATTTACCGTTATCGAGCTCGATTTCGATTGGTTGAAATGGCGTCGCGTAGTAATACTTTTTTACTTCGGAAAGGTCCATGGCGGCTGAAGTTTACAACACTGGGATCAAGCCTGCCAGCTAGCTTTCCGCGCGAGCTCCCAGTGGCGGAGCAACCTCGATCGCCAGCACAAGCAGCAGATCGACAAAGATGTAGGAATCGTCCTCACGGATCACTTTAATGATGCGCCCGGTCTCCGAGATTTCGATGCACTCTGAATGCCCAATACGGACTCGGCTTCCGTCCGCCAGCAGGAAATCGAACTGCCGAAAAGGCAGCGCTTCATAAAGCTCCAGCAGATGCTTTCCGGTCATGGAAGCTTACTTTTTATCCACCGCCTGCTCCGCCGCCGGCACCTTCTTCTTCCAAGGCAGAAAGTCGCTCACGTCGAAGAACGACACGTAAAGCATGAAGCTCACGAGCGCGAGCGCGCAGGCCGTTTGCATGATCTCCAGCGCGCGCACATTCATCACCGGCCGCCGGCGGATCGCCTCGATGATCCCGAGCAGGATGTGGCCGCCGTCGAGCACGGGCAGCGGCACGAGATTGAGCAGCGCGAGGTTCACATTGAAGAAGACGCTGAAGGCGATCGCCATGCGCCATCCCTCGTCGGACTCGAACATCTTGCGATACACATTCATGATGCCGACCGGCCCGCTGAAGTGCTGCACCTTGATGTCGCTCTTCGGCGAAACGAGCCCGCCGATCATGTTCGCCATCATCTGCACGCTGTCGCCGACCTGCCGCCACGGCGTCGGGTGATCGAGCGTGAGCTTGTCCCACTCCACGCCGATCGTCGGCACGAGCTCGCCTTCGATCTGCTTTTTCACCGGTGTGATGCTCGCGTCGAAGCTCTCCGCGCCACGCATCACTTTGAGCGCGAGCGGCGCTTCCGGCGCCTTGCTAGCGATCTCAAAAAGCGTGTCGAGCGTGACCACCGGCGTCCCGTTCACTTCGGCGATGATGTCGCCCGCGCGCAGCCCAGCCTTTTCCGCCGGGCTGTCGTGATCCACCGCTCCAACCTCGGGTTTGATGAGCGGCGCGATCATCACCTTGCGCAGCGACTTGCGCTTCCAGCCCGGCGTTTCCTCTTTGGTCCAGCCGGAAAAGATGTGCTGCTGCTGCCCACCGCGCTCCACGAGGAAATCGATCTGCTCGCCCTCGCTGCGCATGATGTTCCAGACCACGCTGTTCAGCGCGCCGTGGAAGCGCGTCACAGGCTTTCCATCGATCGTGAGGATCTTGTCGCCGGTCAGCAGGCCGGCCTTTTCACCCGGCCCACCGGGCACCACACGGCCGATGGTCGTCGTCGTTTCCAGCGCGCTCGTCGGCTTGCCGATCACCCAGACGATGGTGCCCAGCGCGAGTGCGAGCAGGATGGAAAAGAGCGGCCCTGCGAAGGCGACGATCATCTTGTCCAGCGGCCGCACGGGCGGCAGTTCGTCGCGCGGAGTCTCGCTTTCGCCCTCCACGATTTCCATCGGAGCCATCTGCGGCAGCTTCACGAAACCACCCGCCGGGATGGAGCCGAGGGAATACCAGACGCCGCTGATCTTTTTGCGCCAGAGCGGCTTGCCGAACCAGACGCCAAACTCATCGATCACCAGCCCGCGCCAGCGCCCGGCGAGGAAGTGCCCGAGCTCGTGGACGATGATGATGAGATTGAAAATGACGAGAACCTCGATGGCGACGAGGGCGTATTTGAGGACGGTCAGGAGCATAGAGGAGGAATCAACCGAAGATGGGGCGGATGAGAGAGGTGCGCAGACCCATCCGTTCAAACCGCGTCATCCGCGATTCAAAATTTCCGCGGCCCGCACGCGAGCCCAGGAATCGGCGTCGAGGATAGCATCCAGCCCGGGCCGCGCAACCGGCGCATGATCGCCACCAGCCGCTCAAGCGTCATCCAGGGGCCCC
>CAXSDZ010000164.1:0-4478 GCA_964235505.1 uncultured Chthoniobacteraceae bacterium | reverse complement strand
TGATCGCGCATCACGCGCTCCACCGTGTGCCAGATGGCGGGGAAGGAGCAGCGCTTTTCGAGAAAGGCAGCCACGGCGATTTCGTTCGCGGCGTTCAGCACAGCGGGCAGCGCGCCGCCCACTTCGCCGGCCCAGCGTGCGAGGTCGAGCGCGGGGAAATCGGCGCGGCGCGGCGCTTCAAAGGTGAGCTGCGCGAGGGCTGCGAAATCGAGCGGCGGCAGCGAGTTCGGCACTCGCTCGGGCCACGTCACCGCGTATTGGATCGGGAAGCACATGTCGGTCGTCGCGAGCTGCGCGAGCACCGAGCCATCGATGAATTCCACCATCGAATGAATCACCGACTGCGGATGGACGATCACTTCCACACGCGCCATTTCCACGTCGAAGAGCCAGCGCGCCTCGATCATCTCCAGCCCTTTGTTGAAGAGAGTCGCGGAGTCGATGGTGATCTTCGCGCCCATCGTCCAGGTCGGGTGCTTCAGCGCTTGCTCGAGGGTGACGGCGGCAAGCTGATTGGCGGGCAGAGTGCGGAACGGGCCGCCGCTGGCGGTGAGGATGAGGCGGCGGATGGAGGAAATGGCGGGAACGTCGAACGTCGAACGTCGAACGTCGAACGTCGAAATGTCTGAAGTCGCGGCTACAGCCTCTTCGTTCGACGTTCGACGTTCGACGTTCGACGCTCGACGTTTTTCTCCCACCCCTTCCCTCCCCTCCAGACACTGAAAAATCGCATTGTGCTCCGAGTCCACCGGCAGCACCTGCACTCCCTTCCGCCGCGCCGCCGCCATCACCTCCTCCCCCGCCATCACCAGTATTTCCTTACTGGCAACGGCGATGTCCTTCCCCGCCTCGATCGCCGCCAGTGCCGGCCGCAGCCCCGCCGTGCCGACAATCGCGATGAGCACCATGTCCGCCGCCGGCAGCGTCGCCAGTTCGCACAGACCTTCCTCGCCCGCGAGCACTTTTGGAAAAGCCGACGCGCAAACGTCCGGCGAAGCCAGCAGCCGCTCGCGCACTTCCTTCGCCGCCGCCGGATCGTAAAGCGCCACGGCCAGAGGACGGAACTCCTCCACCTGCCGCGCGAACTTTTCCACGCTGCGGTTCGCCGCGAGCCCGACGACTTCCATCCGCTCCGGGATGTCGCGCGCGACCTTCAGCGCGCTTTCGCCGATGGAGCCCGTGGAGCCCAGGATGACGACGCGACGTTTTCTCATGATTGGGAGGGGGACGAATGACGAATGGGGACCGCAGCCCAAACGCCGCCACGCCAGATGGCGATGCCTCCGCGCCTGGCACCCGTCGTTATCGCGTCATTCGTCATTCGTCATTCACTTCACCCCCACCACCAGACGCAGATAGCAAAACAGCAGCGGCGCGGTGAAGAGGAGCGAGTCGATGAGATCCAGCGCGCCGCCGATCCCCGGCAGCAGGCGCCCGGAATCCTTCACCTCGCAGTTGCGTTTGATGATCGACTCCGCCAGATCGCCGATGATCGCCGCAAACCCAAGGCCCACGCCGAGCAGCAGCACTTCCCACCCCGCCCGCTGCGCGAGGAACGACAGCTTCTGCGGCATCAGCGCGACGAGGCCCAGAGCTGCGCCTGCCGAAAAGACCAGCGCGCCGAAAAAGCCCTCCCACGTTTTCTTCGGCGAGATGTGCGGGATCAGCGGGTGCCGCCCGATGAGCGATCCGGTGACATACGCGCCCATGTCGGAAAATTTCGTCACCACCACGAGCCAGAGCACATACCAGTGGCCGCTCACCAGCCCGCTCGCGTCGCGCGGGAAAAGAAAGATCAGCTTCGTGACAAACGAGAAAAGCCACGGCACGTAAAACAGGCCGAAGACCGTGTAGGCCATCGTTTCCAGCGGCGCAAAGTCGCGCGTCGTTTGAAACATCTGCCGCGCGAAGACCACGAGCAGAAAGCCGAGCAGCGTCGCCCCTTCCAGATCATACGCCCGCTCCGAGCGCACGGCGCCGAAGTTGTAAAAGCTGCCCGCAATCATCAGCGCCCCGCACGCCATGCCGATGCCTTTGAAATTCGGCAGCAGCTTGTGGTCGAGCATCGCGTAATACTCCCACAGCCCGAGCAGCGCGAGCCCGCTCACCAGCACGAGAAAACCCGGGACGAAGCCGCTGAAAATGATCCACAGCGCCACGCCCCACAGCGCGACGGACGAGCCCAGGCGGCGGAAGAAAACGGTGCGGCGTTCGGACATTCAGAAGAGAATCGTGGTTCCTGAGAGCGGAGCGCGCGGAGCATCCGCAAGCGCTTCCGCGATGGCAAGCGCCGGGTGTTTTTGGTGGCGTCCTCATCTGGAAACCACGAAGCCAAGAAAGAGCGGTCGCGCAGGGAGCCGCATCCTGGTTTCACGATTTCCAAATTCAAATCAGGACACTGCCGTGGGTTTTTTCACCGGCCGGATGAGCTGATCGCGGTGAAAAGCGGGCGATTGCCGGGACCGCTCCGCCGGTTCGCAAAGCCGGCGCCGCCCATCGTTTCATCGCCTTTCGCGAGCGAAGGGACGCGGCGAACTTCCAGCGCTCTTGCCACTCCGCATCCTCCGCCACATGCTGGCGGGCCATGAAGCACTCCCTCCTCTTTGCGCTCCTCGCCGCATTCACACTCTCCGCGTGCGACCAGACCAAGGTCAAAAAGGAAGCCTACGACAAGGGGTTCGCCGAAGGGCGCGAGGCCGTCGCCGCCGAGGCGCGCGCGAAGGAAGCGACCGTCCGCGCGACCACCGCCGCCCGTGCAGCCCAGGGGCCGCGGACCGCACTGGATCAGCCCGTGGCCGCCACGCCCCGGGGACAGGTGCCTAACATCATCCCAAACTCAAAACTTCAAGGCACCGCGCTCGACCGCAAGCCGCCGAAACACTGAAGCGCCATCCCGGCAGCAGGCAGGATAGCGGTCGGTCGGCGGCGCACGACTCAGCCTGCCACGCGGCGGAGTTCAGCGTGTGAAACGTGGGGCGCAAGGAATGGAAGCCCGCTTCACCGCCACTCGTGCTTCGGGTATTTGCGTTGCAGCTCGAGCTTCAGCTTCGGGTAGCTCTCCTTCCAGAAGTTCGCGAGATTGCTCGTCACCTGGATCGGGCGCTGGTTCGGGGCGAGGACCTGGATGGTTAAGGTCACGCGCCCGCCGGCGATGCGCAGATCGCCCTCCACGCCGTAGAGATCCTGAATGCGCGCGGCCACCGTCGGCACGGCGTTTGGCGCGTAGGCGATCTTCCATTTGCGCCCGTTCGGCAGCTCGATCCGCTCGGGCGCGTATTCATCCACGAGCCGCGCCTGCGCGGGCTGGAGCCAGCTTTTCACCGTGGGCCAGACGGGCCGGTCCTTCACCTCGCGGTAGCTCGTGGCACCGTGGCAGATTTGCTCCAGCAGCAGGCGGCGATCTTCCGGCGCGAGCTTCGGCAGCTCCCATTCAGGGAACCAATCCGCGAGCAGATTCAGGCGGATGATCCACTGCTCCACCGCGTGATCCCAGTTTTTCAGCTCGCAGCGGCCGGCCTCGATCTCCTCGGCGAGCAGGCGCGCGGCTTCGCCGGGCGGCACCTGATCGGTGTCCTTCGCGCGCAGCACGAGATCGCGGAAGCGCACCGCCTTCCGCCCGATCACGCGCCGCTGCACCGAGTCGAAGCGGACCTCCAGACCTTCTGAAAAGCCGTCGGGGAAAAGCTCGCGCAGCCATTCCTCCTTCACCTCCGTCGCGAGCGTGAGCAGCACCTGCGGCTCGCCCTTGATCTCCACCTCGCGCACTTCGCTCGCCACCAGCACCGGCGCATGCTGCACCACGCTTTCGCGCGCGAGGATGCCGCGCCGCCCATGCACCAGCGCGCAACGGAGCGTGCCTTCATCCAGCCGCACGGCGACCTGGTCCGAGAAGCCGGCGAGGATGCACTTCGTCACCCCTTCGCCGGTGAGGTCGCGGTCTTCGGTGGCGAGCCCTTCATCGCGGGCGATCTGGAGAAACTGCGCCGCCAGCGCGGAAGCTTCGCGCGCGGCGAGGGCGTGGACGCCGATGTGGCGGCAGGCGTCGGGATTGAAGTGCCGCTCCCGCGCGTAGGCATGCGCGCGGATGAGCAGAAAGAAGTCCGACTCCGCCTTGTCGCCGAGCACGTCGTCGCGCGTTTCCTCCACGGCTTTGCCCTGCCCACGCTGGAGCAGCGGCCGGCCCTGCGTGCGCGGCGACGAGCGCGATGGCGGGCACGCAGCCGAGCCGATCCGCCTCCAGCAGCATGCGAGCGTAGCGCGGGTGCGCGGGAAAGGCGAGCATCCGGCGGCCGAGCGGGGTGATGCGGGCGAAGGCGGCCCCATCGTCTTTTTCTTCATCCTCATCCTTTTCCCGCTCGGAGAGCGGAACGGGGAAAGCGGTGGAGGAAGAAGATGAAGATGAAGAAAAGGACGAAGAAAGCGCCCCGAGATCCACCAGCAGCGTCTCCGCCCGCTCCATCGAGCGTGCGTCCGGCACC
>CAXSDZ010000163.1:0-10743 GCA_964235505.1 uncultured Chthoniobacteraceae bacterium | reverse complement strand
CGATGTGGCGGCCGAGCACATCCCGGGCTGCAACATGGCCTTCTGGCGCGGGGCATTTCAAAGCACGGGCGGCTTCGACCCGGAGTATCGCAAGGCCGGCGACGACGTGGACTTTTGCTGGCGGCTGCAAACGGCGGGCGGCGTCCTCGCGTTTTCACCGAGCGCGATCGTGTGGCATTACCGCCGGTTCACGCTCCAGGCTTTCCGCCGGCAGCAGGAAGGCTACGGCGAAGCGGAGTCGATGCTGCGCTTCAAGCACCTCATCTTTTTCGGTCCGACCGGCACGGTGAAATGGAAAGGCCAGATCTACGGCGCGCCGCGCTTCACGTGGCTGCTGAACCGCCCGATCATCTACCACGGCGTCTTCGGCCACGGCCTGTTTCAGTCGATCTATCCTTCGGCCCAGAGCGATGTCGCGGCGTATGTGAGCTCCATCGAGTGGGTCGTGCTCACGGGCTTCATGGCGGTGCTCGGCGTGCCGTTGGAAAAGCTGCGCCTCGTGCCGCTGATCATGTTTGGCGCGACGTTTTTCGTCGCGCTTTCCTACATGCTCCATGCGCGGATCGAGCGCCGCTTCGACACCATTCCGGCGCGGCTGCTCGTGGTCTTCCTCGCCTTCATGCAGCCGCTCGGCCGCGGCTGGGCGCGCTATTTCACGTGGCTCAAATACAAGCACACACCGCGCAAAGTCATCTCCCGCCCCGAGGCGGGCATCCCGCGCGCGAGCCGGCGCGGCGGCATTTCGCGTCTCGATTTCTGGAATGAAACGGGGCAGGGGAGAGAGCAGTTGCTCACGGAAACCTTTGCCCTGCTGGAGACGGAAGGCTGGCGCTACTCCGGCGACACCGGGTGGAAGAATTGGGACATCCAGATCTACGGAAACCAGTTCTGGAGTGTGCAGGTGCGGACTGTGACGGAATACCACGGCGGGCCGAAATGCCTCACGCGTGTGCAACTCATCTCCTGCCCAGTGGTGACGACCGTGCTGCTGAACGCGCTGGTGCTGGCGACACTCGGATACCGCGCGCTCTTTCTCCACCGGAGCGACGGGACCGCGTGGATCATCTACGCGCTGCTTGCGCTTTGGTTCATCTCGCGCGCCTGGCGTCTGAAGCGCCGCGTGGCCGACCTCGTGATCGCCGCCGCGACCCGGTGCGAGCTGATGCGAGTCTTTGGCCAGGCGAGCAAACCCGCGCCGCCGAAGTAAGACGCCCCTGAGGGGATGGATGAGCCGGCTTGCGAGCCGCCGCGCCAGTTTTGAACCGCACTCAGACGCGCTGCTGCCGCGTCCGCTCCATCCGCGCAATCCGCGGTAAAAAAAACCTCCCCAAATCCCGTGAGTCTGCGCACTGCCGATTACGACTACACCTTGCCCGGCGAACTCATCGCCAGCCATCCGCTGCCGCGTCGCGAGGCGTCCCGGATGATGGTGCTGCACCGCGCGGAAGCCCGCATCGAGCACCGGCACTTCGCAGACTTCCCGAGCTTTCTGCGCGACGGCGATCTCGTGGTTTTAAACGACACGCGCGTCATCCCCGCGCGCGTCTTTTCCGACGACGGGCGCATTGAGCTGCTCTGCCTCGAAGCCGTGCGCGAGAACACGTGGAAGTGTCTCGTGAAACCCGGACGCAAGATGCGCGTCGGCGCTTCCCTCATCGTCGGCGGCACCGTCGGGCGGGTGGAGGAAATCCTGCCCGAGGGCGAGCGCATCATTGCCTTCGAGCGGCCGCTCGATCTGGACGCGGTGGGCCGCCTGCCGCTGCCGCACTACATGGAGCGCGAGGCGGAGAGCGCCGACACGGAGCGCTACCAGACGGTCTTCGCGCGCGAACGCGGCGCGATTGCCGCGCCGACGGCCGGCCTGCACTTCACGCCCGAGATGCTCGCGGGGATTCCGCATGCCTTTCTCACGTTGCACGTTGGCATCGGCACTTTCCGCTCGGTGAAAACCGAAGACCTCACCGGGCACCACATGCACTCCGAGCGTTTCCGCCTTTCATCGGAAACCGCCGATGCCATCGGGCGCGCGCGCCGCGTGGTCGCCGTTGGCACCACCTCCACGCGCGTGCTGGAATCCTGCGCCCGAGCGGCCTTGCCGCTCGCCGCGCAAGAAGGCTCGACGGACATCTTCATCCATCCGCCCTACGAGTTCCGCGTCGTCGGCGCACTGCTCACCAATTTCCACCTTCCGAAATCCACGCTCCTGATGCTCGTTTCCGCGCTGGCCGGCCGCGACTTCACCCTGCGCGCCTACGCCGAAGCGGTGCGCGAGCGGTATCGGTTTTTCTCTTACGGCGACTGCATGCTGATCGTGTGATGAAAGCTGGGTGAACAGCCGTGCGACAGGCTGGGCGCCGGACGCAAATCGTAGCGGGCGTGCCCATGCCGCGGAGAGATGCAGCGCCCTGGCCGCTGCTGGATGTCACGATGCGAGCAGACTCCGCACTGAAATATCCTCGTCCATCTCGGGCCAGTGAATGCCGATGCCGCGCCCGATCAGGCTCCAGTTTGTGCGTTGCGCGGGCGTCGCGCGCAGGAGCCGGGGGAACCATTCCAACGGAGCAGAAACGCGCCGCCCATCCGCCAGAGTGACGATCAGCTCATCGTCCGTGCATGCGACATCCACGGCATCTGCAAGTGGCCTACTGGCTAAAGTGCTCATTCCACGCGACGATAAGCTCCTCCCGGTGCTCTTCAATGAGCGAGTGCAACTCCCGCAGCTCCGAGGAACGAAAGCCGCGTGATTCCGCCAGCTCAGTGAGTGGCTGCAGCCAAAACTTCGCGTAACGCTCGGCCTGCTGAATGTGAATGTGGTGCGGCTCGTTCCCTTCCCGGCTGAAGAAGAAAAAGCGAAATCCACGGATGCGAAGCACTTCCGGCACGGGCTGGGATCGTAGTTCCCCGCCGGGCCGGAGCGAGCGCCGAATCCACGTTGCTCCTACTTAAATCGCTCCTTCCCGCCGCTCGCGAAAGAAAGCCTGCAACATTGCTACACTTTCCTCCTGCCGCACGCCGGAGGTGATCGCGCAGCGGTGATTCAGCTTTGGGTGCTGGAGCAGGTTCATGAGGCTGCCCGCCGCGCCGTCCTTGATCGAGGGGCAGCCGAAGATCACGCGCTTGAAGCGCACATGCACCATCGCTCCGGCGCACATCGGACACGGTTCTTTGGTCACGTAGAGCTCGCACTCACTCAGGTGCCAATCGCCCAGCACGCTTTCCGCCTGCGTGATCGCCAGCATCTCTGCATGCGCCGTTGCATCCCGCAGTTGCTCGACCTGGTTGTGCGCCCGCGCGATGACCTGTCCCTCATGCACGATCACGGCGCCGACGGGCACTTCCTCCTCTTCCCACGCGCGCCGCGCCTGCCGCAAGGCCTCGCCCATGAAGTAGTTGTCGCTGTGCAGATCGATGATGGGCTCCATGGAGTGTGGGAATTTGCTCGTTGCGTAGCGCGCAAATTACGCTACGTCTCTTCCCCTTTTCCACCGAATACACCGCCGCACCTTATGTCGCATCCCATCGTCGCCAAGATTGAGCAGGAACAACTGAAGAAAGACATCACCCCATTCAAAGTGGGCGACAGTGTCCGCGTGCATACCCGCGTCGTGGAAGGCGAAAAGGAGCGGATCCAGATCTTCACTGGCATCGTGATCGGACGCAAAGGGACGCTGCTGAACGAAACGCTGACCGTGCGCCGCATCTCGTATGGTGAAGGCGTCGAGCGCGTGTTCCCGATTCATTCGCCGCGCGTCGCGAAGATCGAAGTGGAAACCGCCGGCACCGCGCGCCGCGCGAAGCTCAACTATCTGCGCGATCGCAAGGGCAAGCAGGCCATGGCCGTGCGCGTGAAGCGCTACGTCGCCTGAGGAAATGCGGGAGCAGGTCGTTGGCTTCGGCCTCTCCTTCCTGGCTCAGCGGCTTCCGGCTTGGTGCTTTCGGCGCAGCTTAGCCTTTCTGTGCCCTGCCATTCCAGGCGAAGCACAAATGAGTGCAGTCGAAGGAACACAGGCCACCCCGTGAGCCTGAACCGCTGAACGTGCGGGCCTGGCTTCCTGTCGTTTTCAAACTTGCCCGCGTCGTGTGTTCCTCACCTGGGCTGCGGTTCGGCTGTTTATCCATTCACCGCTATGAAGTGCAGCCTGCGCCACGAGCGGAAACTCTGGAGCGCAGGTTGCGAGATCGTCGCCGGGATCGATGAAGCGGGGCGTGGTCCGCTGGCAGGGCCGGTCGTAGTCGCGGCGGTGGTGCTGCCGACCACGTTTCGGCATCGGGTGTTAAACGATTCCAAGCAGCTCAGCGAACGTCGGCGTGAGGCGCTCTTCGCAGAGCTCACGAGCCGGTCCGACATCCAGTGGAGCGTGGCGATGGCGGATGCCGGAGAGATTGACCGGCTCAATATCCTGCGCGCGACGCAGGAAGGAATGCGCCGCGCGGCACTTGGGCTTGCCACGCCACCCGGCCACGTGCTGATCGATGGCCTCCCGGTGCGCCCGTTCCCATTTCCGAGCACCGCCCTCATCGGCGGCGACGCGCTTTCCTTTTCCATCGCCGCAGCCAGCATCATCGCGAAGGTCACGCGCGACCGGCTCATGGCAGAAATGGACGTCCAGTATCCGGGCTATGAGTTCGCGCGGCACAAAGGCTACGATACTGCCCTCCACCGCGACCGGCTCCGCTTGCATGGCCCTTCTCCGATCCATCGCCGCTCATTTCGTCCGGTTCAGCAGGCGTGCATTGCGGCTGCCGGCTGACCCCGCCGCCGCGCCCGACCCGCGCCATGTGCTAGGCCGGCGCGGGGAGCAGCTCGCTGCGCGCTTTCTTCGCCGGCACCGCTACAAGGTGCTCTACCGCAACTTCCGCGCGCCGCATGGTGGCGAAGTGGATATCGTCTGCCGCGACCGGAGTTGCGACACCCTTGTCTTTGTCGAAGTCAAAACGCGCCGCAGCATTGCCTTCGGATCGCCCGCCGAAGCCGTGAACCGCGAAAAGCAGCAGCTTATCGCCCGCGGCGCTCTGGCATGGCTGCGCCTGCTCGACCACCCGGACATCGTCTTCCGGTTCGACATCGTCGAGATCGTCTTCGAGGGAGAAACTCCGCGCTTCAATCTGATCCAAAACGCCTTCCAGCTACCGGAGCCGTATCGATATTAGGATGTGCCTTTCCAGCCAGTGAGAACATTCAGAGCGGAAGTTGTTTGGGGCCGTCACGTGAAAGCGCGTGTCATCCCGACCGAAGCTCCGGCGAAGTGAAATAGCATCTTCGATGAATGTGGCCCGGAACGCAGTGCAGAGCCTGCCTTGAGCGAAAAAAGAAACGGGGATCAGGGCGAAGGCGGCAGGCACTCACGCAAGCGAGAACCGCTCTAGGATTTGCAGACTCGTTGCGCAGGAGGCAGGAGGCAGGAGACGTTGAACGTCGAACGTCGAACGTTGCACAGCCGCGAAGCGGCGTTGGAATACAGCCCCGGGTGAAGCGAAGCGGAACCCGGGGAATGGGCGCAAACGCCATCAGCCCCGAATGGGGCGGCGGAACGGTCGCATCGACTGGCACGCCTCCAAACGGCAGGCGTTCATTTCCGTCGGCCCCATTCGGGGCTCTCCGCGCTCGCATGGCAAACCCTGGGTTGCGCTCGCCTGAGGCTCGCTCCACCCGGGGCTTTATTCCGCCGCCGCTTCGCGGCTGAGCACGGACCACTGATTCCTTATCTCCGACTTCTAAACATTCAGCACTCGCCAAAGCCTCTCCTCCTTAACCGCAATCCGGCAAAACTTTTGTTCAGACACTTAGATAGCTATCGAACGCCGGCCAAGGGCATCGTCGGTGTGCTTCCTGCATTAGCCAATCGGAGCATCCATTCGGGATGAGCCTTATGCCTCCATCCGATAAACCGCCGGACTTACTTTCTTGATCTGAGGGTTCTTCTTGCCGGTGGTCGAGAACCAGACGGAGATATTGCGGTAATCGACTCCGAGCTTTTCGGAAAGGTCGCGGATGGAAATTCCTCCTTCACCCGCGGCTTGCAGACCCGCGAGGATGCCGGTGCTGAGTTCGCCGCGGCGGCTTCCGGCAGCGGACGATTTGCGCCGTGCTTTAGACGCTTTTTCACGTGGAGCTTTGCCGGAGTTCGCTGGGCGCACATCGGGCTCGATCTTGCCTTCGAGGCGATAAAGCCCGGCCCCGATCTTCACGATTTGCGGGAAGCGCTTCTTGGCGGCGTGAAACCAGGCGTGGATGTTGACAGCCTTGGTGCCAATGGCAGCGGAAAGATCCTGCACCTGCACGCCATTGCTGCCCGCCGCATCGAGCGCGGCGATGATCTGCTCCTTTAGCGCGCCGCGCTCGCGGCGAGGACCTGAGGAGCTTTTGGCAGCCTTGCCACGGCCAGAGGTTTTCGGCCCAGCCGCGCTGGCAGAGGTTCCAGCATTCGCTTCAAAGAGTTGGTCGCGCAGCTCAGATAGCCGCTGCACGAGCGAATCGATGTCATTTTGCAATCCCGCCCGTTTTTCCTCCAGGCGCATCATTTCTTTTAACGTTTCGATTCGTGGGTTTTGGTAAGACATGACCGGCAAGCTGCGAGGATGGCTAGCTAGCAGCAAGCAGAATCGCTAGTCGTTGCTATCATCGACGCTATTCACCGCCACCGCGCGGTGGTTGCGGTCCTGCAACGGAACCCGCCCACTTGCAAATCTCTCCGCTGCCTATTGCTCCAGCGGCAGACTAGCTTCCGGGTGGCCGGCTTTCCGCGAATAGACGCACTGCCCGCCGACATAAGTCGCCGCAACTTCCAAGGTGTCCGTCAGTAACACCAAGTCCGCATCTGCTCCGGTGGCGAGCACCCCTTTTTGCTCGTGCCGGCCGAGCGCACGCGCCGGGTTAAGCGTGGCCATGCGCACTGCTTCATGCAGCGGCGCGCCGACGAGCTGCACCATGTTGCGCACGAGCCGGTCCATCGTCGCCGTGGAGGAGCAGAGCGCTTTCCGATCGGCCGTGAGAGCCACGTCGTTTTCCACCACGCCGGCAATTTCGCCGAGATGGAAGTGCTCGCCCTCCACGAGCCCTGCTCCCGCTGCTGCGTCGGTCACGAGCGCGATGCCGTCCGGGCCTTTGGCTTGGTAAAGCATGCGCATCAGCGTCGGGGCGACGTGCCGCGCATCGGCGATGAGCTCGCACAGGATTTCCGGCTCGCTTAAGGCGAACTCCAGCAAACCAGCGACGCGATACGCGCCGCGGCGGCGCTGCGAGCTCATGCAGTTGAAAGTATGTGTCACCTGCCGCATGCCATGCGCAAACCCGGCGGCGGCATCTTCATCCCAGGCGTCGCTGTGGCCGCCGCTCACCCGGATGCCGGCCTGCACGAGCTCTTCGATCAACGCGAGGGCGCCGGGCAGCTCAGGCGCAAGCGTCATTTGCGTGATCGCATCGGCGTGGACGAGCCAGCGCTCGTATTCCGCCGGTTTGGGATTTCGGATCAGATCAATGCGATGCGCGCCCGGTTTTTCAGGCGAGAAATAGGGCCCTTCCACATGCACGCCGAGCACCTGCGCGCCGACGGGCGGCTCCGCGCGGAAGGCCTGCACCGCCACGAGCACGCGCAGGATTTGCGCATCCGTGGCGCACACCGTGGTCAGCGCGAGCGCGGTGGTCCCGCCCGCTGCGTGGTAGCGGCAGATGGTGCGATAGGCTGCCGGGTCCGCCTCCATCGAGTCGCGCCGCAGCGCGCCGTGGATGTGCAGATCGATAAAGCCGGGCGCGAGAAAGTGCCCGGCTGCATCCACGACTTCCTCACCTGCTTCCGGTGCCAGATCGTGCTCCACGACAGCGGTGATTTTTCCCTCCCGCACCCGCACCGACCCGCGCGGCCGGATGCGGTCGGGGAAGACAAGATGAGCGTTTCGGAAAAGCATCGGGTAAAAAGTTGATGGTTGAGAGTTGATAGCTGATGGACGCAGCTCGAAGACTCACGTTTCAGGCCATTTCGCGTTCGGACTTCACGGCACCGATTGGTTAAAAAAGTGCGGAGCAATCACGGCGTCCCTATCAACAATCAACCTTCAACACTTCCCTAATCGGGATTGCCATAGCCCAGCCGCTGCCACTGCGGCTTGTGCTGATAGACCCAGCGATAGTATTCCACCCGGCGCAAGGCGCTCGCGGCGGCTTCATCCACGATCAGTGTGCATTTCGGATGCATCTGCAAAATCGAGGCGGGACAGTCGGCGAGAATCGGCCCCTCCACCATCGCCGCGACAGCTCGCGCTTTCGCTTCACCGATCGCCATCACGAGGCAATGCCGCGCTTCCATGATGGTGCCGACGCCCATGGTCACGACGTGCCGCGGCACTGCTTCTTCGCTGCCGAAGAAGCGCGCGTTGTCGGCGATCGTGCGCGGCGTGAGCGTCTTCAGCCGAGTGCGGGAAGCGAGCGAGGAGCTCGGCTCATTGAACCCGATGTGCCCGTCGCTGCCGACCCCGAGGAGCTGGAGATCGATGCCGCCCGCCCGGCGGATCGCCGCCTCATATTCGTCGCAATGCCGGACGATATTGCCGCCGCTGGTTTTCGGGATATGGGCGCTCGCCTTGGGGAGATTGATGTGGGCAAAGAGATTCTGCCGCATCACTTCCGCGTAGCTTTGCGGATGGCCGGGCGCGAGGCCGACGTATTCGTCGAGATTGAAGGTCGTCGCGCGCGAGAAATCGATGAGGTTGGCCCGGGAAAGCACGATCAGCTCGCGGTATAGCCCGAGCGGGGTCGAGCCGGTCGCCAGGCCGAGCACGCTGTTTGGCTTGCGATCGAGCTGATCCTGAAAGATGCGGGCGGCTTCTTTGCTGACCGATGCCACATCGGGCTTGATGATAACCTCCATGTCGGCGGAGTGTCCGGCGTCGCGCTGAGGGTGTCTAGTGAGAAGCGGCTGATGGTGTCGTTACGTGCTGCGAAAAGGCAGCGATGCTGAAAGGTCGGTCCCACTCGACACGCCGGGCGTGACGCGAAACCTTTCGCCGGATGAAACCCGCGTCCGATTTTCAGAACGTCAAAGCGGCGCGGCTCGCGAAGCTCGGTCTGGCGGAAGGCGACTTTGACGAGAAGTTCGCGCGCTCTTCCGGCCCGGGCGGGCAAAACGTGAACAAGGTCTCCACCTCCGTGACGCTGCGCCACGTGCCGAGCGGCGTGGCGGTGACGGCGCAGGATTCCCGCTCGCAGGCCACCAATCGCCAGCTCGCGTGGACGCGGCTGCTCGACGCGATCGAACGCGCCCGGCAGGAGGAGCGCGCCGCGCTGCGCTCCGCGGCTGAGAAAGAGCGCAGGCAGAAGCGTCCGCGCCCGTGGGGCTTGAAACAGCGGATTTTGGAGGGAAAGCGCCGCCGCGCGGTGACGAAGCGCGGACGGAGGGGTGGGGGAGACGAGTGAAAGCAGAGTCTGACATCGCGTCTCCAGCATGCGCCTTTCAAAAGCGCGTCATCAGCCGCTGCGTTGCAGGCCTTTATTAGTGATCCCGCGACCGATGATGATCCAAAGCACCGCGGGCATCGCCACGCTGAGTGCGAGGGCGAGCCCGGGGCGCTCCTGCCCCGCGGCACCGATCCCTGCGTAGATGAAGCCCATCGGCACGCACCCGCACGCCAGCGCGAGTGCAAAGGTGCGCAGCGGCATCCGCGCGAGCCCTGCCAGGCAGGCGACCACTTCCGGCAACAGCGGCAGGCAGCGGGAAACCGCCACGAGCCACGCGCCGCGCCGGCGGAACTGCTCTTCGTTTCGCGCGAGCTGCTCACCGCCCGCGAGCCGCTCCGCCACGCCGCGACCCAGCCCGCGGCAAAGCCCGTAAACCAGCAGGCCGGAAAGAAACGAGCCCGCCGCGCTGATCAGCCCGCCGAGGGACGCGCCATACACGAACCCCGCGGCGGACATGACCCCGGTGGCCGGCAGCGGCAGCACGACATCCGCGCAAAGCAGCGCCACGACAGCCGCCCACCCCCACGGTCCCCAACTGCGCACCCACTCCAGGGCGGCCGGGCCGGTGAACCACTGCTCGAAGTGCTCCCCCCAGATGAGAAACGGGATGAGGAAAAGCACCGCTAGGCCGAGGGCGATCCAGAAGAGACGCATCCCCGCAGCAGATGCCGTGGAATGCCTCGCAGTCACGAGCCAAAGATGCGCCGCGCGGTTCAAAACACCGCAGCGGGCTTGTGTCCGACGCCGGTTTCTGCCGCCATCCTTTCGATGCCTGCGCCTTTGCCCGAGCCTATCCCCACCGATCCCGCGGCCCTCGCTTCCCTTGCTCAGGCGGTCATCCGCAGCGCGAAGTTTCCGATGCTCGCGACTGTCGATGAAACCGGGCAGCCACGCGTCCGCCCGGTGTCGCCGGTGCGTGTGGATGGCTTCACCATTTTCGTGGCAAACCTGCGCGCCTACCACAAGACGCGCGAGATCGCTGCCAACCCGCGCGTCGAGCTTTGCTACCTGGACGAACGCCACGACCAGGTCCGCATCACAGGCACGGCGGAAGTGCTCACCAACCGCGCTCTTTTACAGGAAATCTGGGAAGCGAACCCGCTGCTCCGCCATTACCTCGGCTCGCCTGAAAATCCCGAGCTCATCATCTATCGCATCCGCGCCGAGCGCGTCCGCTTCATGCGGGAGTGGGCGATGGAGTATATGGAGGTGGAATGTTAAGAGCCTGTCCGAGAAGCCCTCTTCGTCTTCTTCCTCATCTTCATCTTCATCTCGGCGACACAGGGAAGAAG
>CAXSDZ010000162.1:0-10788 GCA_964235505.1 uncultured Chthoniobacteraceae bacterium | reverse complement strand
TTTGAAAACGATCTCGGCCAGAACTGGCGCGCGAGCGTGGCGAACGGCGGCACACCGGGCGCGGCGAACAACGCGGCGGCGGGCGACATTGCGCCGGTCATCCTCGACGTGCAGCACTTTCCGCTCGTGCCGAAATCGACCGACTCGGTGAGCGTGAGCGCGCAAGTCGTGGATGATGCGGCGGGCAGCGTGAGTGTCACGCTGCTCTTCCGCAACGATGGCGCGGCGAGCTTTTCCTCCACGCCGATGCTGGACGACGGCACGCACGGCGACGCGGCTCCGGGTGATGGCGTCTTCGGCGCGATCCTGCCGGCGCAGGCGAGCGGCACGATCGTCGAGTTTTACGTGCAAGCCTCCGATGCGACGGCGCACACGCGCACGTGGCCCGCGCCTTCGCTGGATGAGAATGGCGCAGCGTCGCAATCCGTGAACTGCCTCTATCAGGTGGACGACACAACCTATGCCGGCGCGTCGCCGATCTACCGCGTCATCCTGCGCGCCGCGGACCGCGCGGAACTCACGCAGATCAACACCAATACGCCTTCGATCAATGGCGTGGACCAGACCTACAGCCATGCGAAATTCAACGCGACGTGGATCACGATGGATGGCACGAGCACCGAGCTGCGCTACCTCACCGGCGTGCGCAATCGCGGCAATGGCTCGCGCGAGCTGCAGCCGCAAAGCTTCAACGTCAGCTTCCTCAATGAACTGCCGTGGAAAGGCCACACGTCGCTAAATCTGAACTCGCAGAATACGCCGTATCAGCTTTTCGGCAGCGCAATTTATCGGCAGGCGGGCCTTGCTTCGCCGGAGTCGCGGCAGGTGCAGCTCCGGGTGAATGACGTAAATCCGGCGAGCGGATCAGGCGCGCCAGCTTACGGCTTTTACGTGGCGAACGAGGTGCAGAATAACGAGTTCGCCGACCACCATTTCCCGCTCGATTCTTCGGGGAACATTTATCGCGGACAGCGGATCGATGCGAATGCTTCGCCCAGCGGCAAGACGGTGCTGCACGGCGCAAACCTTGGCTACATCACGCCTGGCGCAGGCGAGCCGCTCTCACAGGTGGAGCTCTACGGGCTGAACTACTTCAAGCAGACCAATGAGAGCGAGAACGACTGGAGCGATCTCATCGGCCTCACTGCAGCGCTCGCAAAAGGGCGCAGCGACGCCAGCTTCAACACGACCTACGATGCGGATTACGTGAGCGCCGTGCAGGCGAGGGTCGATGTGGATCAGTGGATGCGCTTCCTCGCGGTGAACACGCTGGCGGACAACTCGGAAACGAACATCGCGATGGGCGATGGCGATGATTACTACCTCTATATCGGCGCGATTGATCCGCGCGCGAAGCTCGTCCCCTACGACCTCGACACGATCTTCGGCCGCAGCGCGGGGAGCAATCTGGCGACGCACTCGATCTTCCGCATGAACACCGCGCCGGGGAGCGAAGGCGCGGGGCCGACGCCGCTGAATGCCTTCACGCGCAACCCGGAGTTTGCGCCGATCTACTACCGCGAACTGAAGCGGGGGCTGGACGGGCCGTTTGCTCCCGCGCAGTTCGATCCGATCGTGGACGAGATCCTCGCGCCGGTCGTAAATGCGAGCGTCATCAGTGCGATCAAAGCCTTCAACGTGGCACGCACCGCATACGTGGCGGCGCAAATCCCGCTCGCGATTTCAGTGACGAACTCGCAGACGACGGCGGGCGTCGATCTCACGCCCCTGAATGGCTACCCGCGGACCACAGTGAACTCGGTGAAGCTGATCGGTCGGGCAAATGCGATCACCACGCGCAGCGTGAAGGTGAACGGGGCTGCGGCGAGCTGGAGCGCATGGAATGCGACGTGGACCGCGCCCAGCGTGGCGCTGACGCCGGGCGTGAATCGCATTCTCATCCAGAGCCTAGACGCCACGGGTGCCGAGATCGAGCGCGCCTACACCGGCGTCTGGTATGACGACGGGAGCCAGGTCACCGCAAATGGAACGATCTCCACCACCACCACGTGGACCGCGGCGGGCGGGCCGTATCGCGTGGATGGCAGCCTCACGATCGCGAGCGGCGCGACGCTCACGATCCAGCCCGGCACGACGGTGTGGCTCGGCACCGCGGCGAGCACGGTGAATGTGACGATCGCGAGCGGCGGCCGCCTTTTAGCCGAAGGCACGGAGGCGCAGCCGATCCGCTTCATGGTGCCGCCGGGCGGAACTTATTCCTGGGGCGGCATCGCGATCAACGGCGCGGCGGGCACGCCGGAGTCGCGCATCGCCTACGCCTATTTTGAAGGGAACAGCGCGACGGCGATCGAAGCGCGCGGCGCGGACGTGGTGCTCGATCACCTGCAATTCGGAAATACGACCAAGCAATACGTCGCGCTGGATGGCGCTTCGTTTTTGGTGAGCAACTGCATCTTCCCCGCTCCCACGGCTTTGTTTGAGGGCGTGCATGGCACGCTGGGCATCAAGGCCGGCGGGCACGGCATCGTGCGCGACTGCTTTTTCGGCAAGGCCAACGGCTACAACGACGTGTTCGATTTCACCGGTGGCAATCGCCCCGGGCCGATCCTGCAGGTGATCAACAACGTCTTCATGGGCAGCGACGACGACATCCTCGATCTCGACGGCACCGACTCCTGGGTGGAGGGGAATATCTTCCTCCACGTGCATCGCAACGGCGCGCCGGATTCCTCTAGCGCGGTCAGCGGCGGGAACGACAGCGGTCAGACTTCCGAAGTCACCATCATCGGGAACCTCTTCTACGATGTGGATCAGGCCGCGACGGCGAAGCAGGGGAACTTCTACACGATGATCAACAACACGATCGTCGATCAAAACGGGCGTGGGAGTCAGGACCCCTTCAACGCGGTAATCAACCTCGCGGACGAGGGGATCCCGGAAGGCGCGGGGATGTATCTGGAGGGCAACATCATCCACTCCGCGGAAGCGCTCGCGCGCAACTACAACCCGGCGCTCAGCACCGTGACGCTGAACAACAATCTGCTGCCCTTTGCGTGGACCGGGCCGGGCAGTGGAAATACCGTGCTCGACGCGAGGCTCGCGCACATCCCGACAATCGCGGAGACGCAGTTCACCACCTTTGCGCAGGCGCAGGTGCTGCGGCAATGGCTCGCGCTTCAGCCGGGCTCTCCGGCGATCGGCACCGGCCCAAACGGTCGCAACAAAGGCGGTGTGGTGTCGCTCGGCGCGAGCATCTCCGGCGAGCCGATTGGCACGACGAATCAAACCGGCGCGACGCTCACCGTCGGTGTGCTGCGCACGGGTTCCGGCATCCCGACGAGCGGCTTTCCGAACGGCTCGGGCTTCACAAGTTACAAGTGGAAGCTCGATGCTGGAGCCTTCAGTGCGGAGACGCCGATCGCGACGCCGATCACGCTCAGCGGCCTCGCGCCCGGTTCGCACACGGTGAGCGTCATCGGGAAGAACGACGCCGGATATTACCAAAACGACGCGCTCTTCGGCAGCAGCGCGAGCGTCACGGTTTCCCGGACGTGGACAGTCGATCCGAGCTTCGTGCCGCCACCCGCACAGCCGCTGGTGCAGATCAATGAAGTGCTCGCGAAAAATGTGGAGACGCAGCTTTTCGGCACGACTGCGCCGGACATCATCGAGCTGCGGAACGCCGGCACCGCCAGTGCCACGCTCGATGGCTGGGGGCTTTCAGAAAACGCGGCGCTGCCATTCAAATACACCTTCCCCGCCGGCACCACGCTCGCGCCCGGCGCGACGCTTGTGGTGTATGCCAGCAGCAGCGCAAATGTGCCCGCGCCGAAGACCGGGTTCGGCCTGAAAGACTCCGGCGATACGCTCACGCTCACACGCTCTGCGGCGGCGGGCGGCGGCATCGCGGACAGCATCGCCTTTGGCGCGCAGCTCACGGATTACTCCATCGGACGGCGCGCGACGGATGGCGCGTGGGATCTCTGCCGCCCGACCTTTGGCAGCGCAAATATCGTGGCCGCGCAGGCGCCTGCGACCGGGGTGAAGATCAACGAATGGCTCGCCGATGCGCGCACGCTGTTTGCGCAGGATTTCATCGAGCTTCTGAACCCCGCGACGCTGCCGGTGAACATCGGCGGCGGCTATCTTTCGGACAACCCGGTGGAGTGGCCGATGCGGCATCTCATCCGCCCGCTCACCTTCATCGCGCCTGGTGGCTACGTGTCGTTCAAGGCGGATGACGACGCGGGGCAGGGGCCGGATCACGTCGCTTTCAAGCTCTCGCCGCAACAGGGCGAGATCGGCCTTTTCGCAGCGACTGGCGCGCTGATCGACAACGTGGTCTATGGGCCGCAATCGACCGACGTCTCGCAAGGCCGCACGCCGAACGGCGCGAGCACGCTGGCATTCTTCAATCAGCCCACGCCCGGCGCGCCGAACCCCGGCACAACCGGCGGCCCGGCGACTACAACGGTGAATCTGCTGCCCGCAGCACAGGCGTGGAGATACCGCAGCACCAGCACGGATTTCTCCGCCACGTTCTTCGCGACCGGCTTCAATGACTCCGCCTGGACGAGCGGCGCGCAGCTCCTTTACATCGAGACCGCGGCGCTGACGAACAGCGAAGGCTTCGCCAAAACAACGGCGCTTCCGGTGGATTCCACGAACTCCAGCCGGCCTTTCAACGCCACGTATTTCCGCACGCACTTCACCTACTCCGGCCCGCTCAGCGGCGTGACGCTCAACGCGAAGTTCATGTGCGATGACGGCTGCGTCATCTACCTCAACGGCGTGGAGATGAAGCGGGTGCGCATGCCGGCCGGCGCGATCACTTTTGCGACGATCGCAGACACCAGCATCGGCGACGCCGTCGTAGAGACGATCACGCTTCCAGCAGACGCGCTCGTGAATGGCGACAACGTGCTCGCCGTGGCGGTTCATCAGGAACACCCCGCCGGCGTGCAATCGAGCAGCGATGTGGTCTGGGGGATGAAGCTCGACGCCACCCTGCCCGCCGCAGGCGCGGGGGCGATCGTGCTGAATGAATTGCTGCCGATCAATGCGACGCGGCAAAATCCGGATGGCTCTTTTGCAGGCTGGATCGAGCTTTTCAACCCGAGCGCGACCGCCACGAACATCGCGGATCTGAGCCTCACGGATGATCTGAGCGCACCGCGCAAATGGATCGCGCCCGCGGGCACGAGCATCCCGGCAGGTGGCTATCTTGTGGTGCAATGCGATCCGTTGGCGCCTGCTTCCGCGTTAAACACTGGTTTTGCGCTGAATGGAACCGGCGGCGGTGTCTTCCTTTTCCGCAAGCTCGCGGAAGGCGGCGGGCTGCTCGATTCGGTCGCGTTCGGCACGCAGGTGCCGGACTTCTCGCTTGGTCGGATTGCGAATGGGAGCGGTGCCTTCACGCTGACAGTGCCCACGCGCGGTGCGCTTAATTCCGCCGCCGGACTCGGTCCGATCTCGGCGGTCAGCATCAACGAATGGTTTGCCAATTCTGGCGCGGAGCCGGGCTGGTTCGAGCTCTTCAACAGCGGCGCGCAACCCGTGCTGCTGAGCGGCAATTTCCTCAGCGACAACCTCGCTGACCGGACGAAATACCTCCTCCCGCCGCTCACCTATCTGGGCGGCAGCGGTGCATCGCGCTGGCGGCAGCTCATCGCGGACAACGACAGCTCCGCGACGCCGGGTCACGTGAACTTCACGCTGAACTCGAGCGGCGAAAGCATCGGCCTGTTCTCGGCAAACGGCGTGCAGTTGAGCGCCGTCACCTTCGGCGCTCAGACCGCTGGCATCTCGCAGGGACGTTTCCCGGATGGGACGGCAAATATCATCTCCATGCCGCCGACGCCTGCGGCGATGAACCAGCAACCTGCCGGCAACGACAGCGATCTCGACGGCCTGCCGGACGATTGGGAAATCGCGAACTTCGGCAACCTCTCGCAAACTGCGGCGGGCGATGCGGACGGCGACGGGCAGAGCAACCGGGCCGAGTTCCTCGCAGGAACAAATCCGCTGAGCGCGGCGAGCAACTTCTCCGCTCGCATCAGCGCGACCGTGCCGGGCCAGATGCACATCCAGTTCACGGCGCAGGCGGGTAAAGGCTACACCGTGCAATGGAAGAATACGCTGAACGACGCCACGTGGCAGAAGCTGGCGGACGTTCCCGCGGAAGCCGCGGCGCACGCCGTGGACCTCACTGACAGCGTCGGCGGCAACCCGCAGCGGTTTTATCGCGTCGTCACGCCGATCCAGCCGTGACATGGGCGTGGGAATGCTGCATCTGCTCGCAGCTTGTTTCGACCTCGGAACTACCACCTCCATGCCGGCTGCTGACCCGACCCAAATTGACCCGCCTCCTGTGTTCTCTGCCACCGCCGAGCCGGTGGGAGCGGTCCGGGCCGGCCAGCGTTTGTTTCCCTGGCGCATCGTCGTAGGGATTGCGGGGCTCGTGCTCGGCGTGTGCGTGATTCGCCCGCGCGGTTTGTTCGGCGAGCATCAAACTGCCGGCACACTGGTGTCGCTGCTGCTCGTCATCGCCGGTCTGAGCCTGCGCGCGTGGGCCGCAGCCTGCGCTGGCGGGCACACTCGCAGCGACGAGATCGAGGCGCCGCAATTGGTGACGGCGGGTCCCTTTGCGTTCGTGCGAAATCCGATCTACCTCGGCAGCCTCGTGCTCGGGCTTGGCATGATCGGGTTGCTCGGCGATCCATGGCTGCTCGTGCCGCACGCGCTCGTTTTCATGGTCTTCTTCGGGATGATCGTCCCGGCGGAAGAGCAGTTTCTCGCGCGCCAGTTTGGCGAGGAATACTCGCGCTACTGCCGCAACGTGCGTAGGCTCGCGCCGTCGCTACGGCCGTGGGCCGGGGCCATCGCTCGTCCGCTGCGCTGGGAGGCTGCGCGGGGCGAGGCGGTCATCGCGGGGGCGCTGGTCGTGATCTACGGCGCGTTTCACGCCGTGCTTTATTTCCACGGTTCGCCGAGATGACGCGGCGCGCGGCACTGCTGATCCTGCTCGCGCTGTGGGCCGGCTTTTTCCTCCCGGCGATTGGCTCCATCGAGATCAAGGGCGGCGAGGAAGGGCGGCGCATCCTGCCCGCGATCACGATGCTCGAGACTGGCAACTGGATCGTGCCCTACATCGGCGGCGAGCCCTACCTGCGCAAACCGCCGCTGCTGAACTGGATCATCGCCGGGTCGTTCCAGCTCACCGGGCTGCGCGCGGAGTGGACCGCGCGGCTGCCCTCCGCGCTTGCGGTCCTCGCGCTCGCGGTGGTGCTGATCGGCGCCGGCAGCCGCTGGCTCACTCCCGGTGGCGCTCTGCTCGCCAGCATTTTCGCCCTGGCAAATCTCGGTATGCTGGAGAAAGGCCGGCTCGCCGAGATCGAAGCGCTTTACGCGGCGCTCACTGGAATGGCGCTCGTCTGTTGGCTCGTCTGGTGGCGCGAAGAGCGTTCGCCTTGGCTGACCTGGCTGGTGCCATTCGCCCTCCTCGGCGTCGGTCTTCTGGCGAAAGGGCCGCTGCACCTGCTGTTCTTCTACGCCGCGGTGGTGGCCGTGCTCTGGCAGGCGGGCCGTCTGCGGGAACTCCGCCGCGCGCCGCATCTGGTGGGCGTCGCAGTGATGCTCGCGATCTTCGCGCTTTGGGCGGTGCCCTATCTGCAGAGTCTCGCGAAGCTCAGGGCCGCCGGGGTGTGGCAGCAGGAATTCGCCGGCCGGGTTGGGCACGCGCGGACCTTTGGGATCTGGCTGGAGGAAGTGTGGAATCACTTCGAGAACTTCCTCCCTTGGCTTCTTTTCGCGCCGCTCTGGTGGTCGCGCCGCATCGTGAAGTCGCTGCCGCAAAAGGACGCGGACATCTTCCGCGGACTCCGCGCCGCGGTGGTGTTTTGCGCAGCGTGCCTTTTCTTCACGCCCGGAGTCGCCGCGCGCTACACGCTGCCGCTGGTGGTGCCGGCGAGCCTGCTGACCGCCATGGCTCTGCGCGCGCCGGAGCTGCTGCCGGGCCGTCTGCTCCTCGGCTGGAGGTCGGTGCTCCTCGCGCTGTTCGGCGTTGCGCTCGCGGGTGGAATTGCGCTGCCGTTTGTCGCTGGCTTTCACCTCGCGGCCATCTCCGCCGCCGTCGGCATCGTCGCGATTGCGGCGGCTGTGTTGGTGAAGCGTGCCGCGCTGAGCGAGCCCGTGCGGCTCGGCGTCGCCACCGGCGCGGTCGTCGTCTGCGGCGTGTTGGTTTTTGCGGTCGCGCGCGTCCCTCGGATCACGGCTTCCGAATCGTCGCGTCCACTGGCCCGCGACATCAATGCCGCGCTGCCCGATGTTGCCGAGCTGCACATCATCGACCCCGGCTATCGCCCCGCGTTCTTCTACGTCCGTCCACGCTGCATCTATCACCACGCACTTCGCGAACTCCCGCCGGGCCGCTGCCACGCGCTCCTCCGGGCAAGCTCCGCGAACCGGCTGCCGAGCCTGGGCCGCACCTCGCAGCTCCTCGCGCGCTTTTCGGAGCGAGGCGAAAAGGAGCTGCTGCTCGTGGAACTCGGCGAGCAAGGGAAGATCACGCCTCCGCCTGCGGGAGACGCTGAAACGCCCGGCAAACCTGAGCAGCAATAGCGCGCCGTTTTTTTGTGTCTGCCGATTCGGAAACCATGTGCCGCTGGGAACTTCGCTCGCGTCCTCGCCGCCCGGCCGCGCCCCGCTCTTTTCCGCTGGGGAGAATCCAGCGCTGCTCGCGAGGTCCCAGGGCATGACGTGGTGGATTTACGCTCTGCTTTCCGCGCTCGCCGCAGCGGCGACTGCGCTGCTCGTGAAGACCAGCGTCGCCGATGTTCCGCCGCTGCTGGCCACGGCTCTGCGCACCGCGTTTGTGCTGCCATTTGTCTTCGGCGCGGTCTGGCTGCGGCGCGAGACGGGCTGGCAACTGCCCGGTCGGACGTGGCTCATCCTCGCGCTTTCCGGCGCGACCACCGCGCTGTCGTGGATCTTTTATGCGCTCGCGATGCAGCGGGGGAAAACCGCTGCGGTGAGCGCGGTGGACAAGACGAGCCTCGTGTTCACCTTCCTGCTCGCGTTTCTGTTTCTGCGGGAAACGCCCTCCGCCCGCGAGCTGGCGGCGCTCGCTCTCATCACCGCCGGCACGCTGCTGCTGATCCGCGCCTGAAGACCGGCGTGACACGCTCAAACACTTGTCGGCGCGGTAAATGACGCGCTTGTCATCAAAACCTCACGCATTCGTTATTGCCTCCTGCTTTCCTCTCCCCGATGTCCCTGGCTTCCGTGCTTTCCAGTCCGCCGAATGTCTCCGTCATCGTCCCTTTCTTCAACGAAGAGCCCAATGTAGCGCCGTTGCTCGCGGAGCTCCGGCAGGCACTGGAGGCGCAGGCGTTGAGCTACGAGGTCGTGGCGATCGATGATGGCAGCAGCGATGGGACCGCCGCCGCGCTGGCCCAGTGCGCCGCCGGGTGGCCGCTCTGCCGCGTCATCCCATTTCGGCACAACCGTGGCCAGGCCGCGGCGCTGCTCGCCGGCATGCACGCCACGACCGGCGCCGTCGTGGTCACGCTCGATGGCGACGGCCAGAATGATCCCGCGGATATCCCGAGCCTGCTCGCGGCGCTGGGCGATGCGGACATGGTCACCGGCGTGCGCGCGGGGCGCGAAGATTCGCGTCTGCGGCAGACGATGTCGCGCGTCGCGAACCGCGTGCGGGGTCGCTTGCTGCGCGATGGCGTCAGCGATTCCGGCTGCGCGCTGAAGGCGTTTCGGCGGGAAGTCGTCGCCGCCTTCATCCCGATCCGCACGCTTTATTCCTTCATGCCGGCGCTCGCCGTCGCGGCGGGATTCCGCGTCGTCGAGCAGACCGTCCACCATCGTCCGCGCACCGCCGGCACTTCCAAATACGGGCTCGGCGTGATGCTCTGGCGGCCGCTGGTCGATATGCTTGGCGTCTGGTGGTTTGCGAGCCGCCGCATCCCGGAGGTGAAGGCCTGATGTCTTGGCGCGACGTGGCCAAGCGCTGGGACTGGCTGCTGTTCATCTGCGCGGCGCTTTTCCTTTTCCTCGGCACCCGTGGGCTGAACGAGCCGGATGAAGGTCGCTACGGTGAGATCGCCCGCGAGATGGTCGCGAGCGGCGAATGGCTCGTGCCGCACCTGAATGGCTTCGAGCATTTCCAAAAGCCGCCGCTGCTCTACTGGGCGACGGCGTTGAGCATTCGCGTGCTCGGCGCAAACGAGTGGGCTGCGCGCCTGCCTTCCGCCCTCGCTGCGCTCGGCACTGCACTTTGCACCTATCTCATTGCGCGGCGTTTTTGGGACCGTGAGCGCGCGGTCACAGCGGCGCTTGTGCTCGTCACCAGCGGGGAGTTTTTCGTGCTCGCGCGCCTCCTCACGCCGGACATGACGCTGACCTTTTGGGTCACCGCGGCGCTCGCGGCGTTCACCTGGCGCCGGCACTGGCTGTTCTTCGTTTGCATGGGTTTCGGCTTCATGACCAAAGGCCCAATGGCGCTCGTGGTCCCGATCTTCGCGGCGCTCGGCTGGCAGTTCGCGGCGCGGAAGAGCGGTGAGCGCGTGCCGCTTCCGTGGCTCCGCGGAATGGCGATCACCTTCGCGATCGGGCTCGGCTGGTTCGTCGCGCTCAGCCTGCGCAGCCGCGAGTTGTTCGACTACTTCTGGCGCTACGAACTCGTGGAGCGCTTCGCCTCGCGCTCGCATGGTCGCTCGCAGCCGATCTGGTTTTTTGCCCCGGTCCTGCTCGGCGGTTTCCTGCCGTGGACGCTGTGGCTTCCAACACGAATCCGGGAGGCGTGGCGGCGGATTC
>CAXSDZ010000161.1:4472-10883 GCA_964235505.1 uncultured Chthoniobacteraceae bacterium | reverse complement strand
CGCACGATCGCCGCAGCCACCAGCGCCGCCACATCCACACAGCGCACGGAGGTTGTCGCGCCTTTGCGGTAGCCAGTCACGGGCGATCCCATCGAGCCAGAGACGTCTGGGCAGACCCAGACCTTGCCCGCGATGCACGGCACGTTTTCGATCGCCACCTCCATGGCGTCCTGCAGCGCGTCACGCACCACAGAGGGCACTCCCTTTTCAGCGGAAGCGTAGGCCGCCATGAGCTGATACGGGAAGATACAGGCGCGGCGGACGGCCTCCGAAGAGCGCAGCCGCGTCGAGATTTTCGCGGTCAGTTCGCGATCCTCAAACACGCCGTGGCGCGCAAAGGTGTTCAGGTTCATCCGCGTCATCTGCCACCGCGCCTGCCGCGCGATGGCGCTCCATTCGGCGCGGCCTAGCGGCAGCGCGGTGAGCATCTGAAAGGGCACATCGGGCACTGCGCTCGACGGCTGCGCCTTCCACGCCTCGAACTGACGAACCACCTCCGGCAGCGCCGTGGCATCGTGCTCGCGGTCGAGCAGGTAGCCGTAGAGCGCCTGGCGAGCGGGTGAAGTCGGACGCGGGTGGACCATCTTGATCACATCGGCGAGCGACGGGCTCTGGCCCACGCTGGAGCGGAAGAGCGCTTCATCCGAGCGGCCCTCCAGCCAGCGCTGCACGAGCCGCTTGGGCGACGTGCCGAGCGACTTCCGGCCAGTGGCGCCGGAGCGGAGGATCTGCACGAAGTTGCGCAGCATCTTGCCGTTGTCGATCACGCGGTCGAAGGTCTTGCGGAGCAGCGCGGCATCGACCTTTGTGGCGAGCACGGCGCAGAGCAGCGCGGGCATGTCCTTCATGAATCCGCGCTCGCGGCAGTAGATCGCCGTCTTCGCGATGAACTCCGGCTCCACCTTCCGGCAGAGCTCCAACACCTTCGCGAGCTGCGTCTCCGCAGTGGCGTAAAAGGTGCCGCTCAGACAGCCCGTCACCGCGTATTGCGCCAGCGTGTGCCGCGGAGTGAAGGCGTAGGCGGGAGCCTGCTCGCTGTTCACCGCGTCGGTCTGCGGGAGCAGCTTGCCGCGGAGGGATTGGAAGAGAATTTGGTTTGCCATCGGTTTGCCTTTCGTTAGTTGCGGCGATCCTATTTGCACTGCGCGTGCCACTGGCGGATTTCGAGGCGCTGGCGCAGGCCAAAACACCCGGTTTTCCAGAGTGAAAAAGTTCTGAAAAAAGTTTCGGGAGCGCATGCACGGTGCGCTTTCCCGCTGGCGCATTCCGAGCGTTAAAGCTAAATGCTTAGCCCATAAGCTATGCCTGCAAAGAAGCGCGTCCTCATCGGCCTCCTCGGCACGAACCTCGATCGCGGCGAAGGCGCGGCGCGTTGGGAAACGTGGCGGCCCAGCGTTTCCCTCTGCCAGCAAGACGACCTGCTCTTCCACCGCTTCGAGCTCCTCTCACAGCGCAAATACACCGCGCTCGCGCAGCTCGTCGGCACGGATATCGCCAGCGTTTCACCGGAAACGGAGGTGAGACACAGCGCGGTCGAAGTCGCCGACTGGTGGGACTTTGAGGAAGTCTATGGCGCGCTGCTCGACTTCGCGCAGGGCTACGCATGGAAGCCGGAGCGCGAGGATTACCTCGTGCACATCACTACCGGTTCGCATGTCGCGCAGATCTGCCTCTTTCTCCTTACCGAGTCGCGCCACATTCCTGGGCGGCTCATCCAGACCTCGCCGCCGATCGATCGCGACAAGCACCACCGCGCCGGGCGCTGCACGATCGTCGATCTCGACCTGTCCAAATACGACCGCCTCGCCGCGCGCTTTGCCGAGCGGCAGAAAGAAGCACGCTCGTTTCTGAAAAGCGGCATCGCCACGCGTAACAATGCCTTTAATCGGCTCATCGAACAAATCGAGCAGGTGGCCATCTGCTCGCGCGATCCGATGCTGCTCATGGGTCCGACCGGCGCGGGCAAATCGCAGCTCGCACGCCGCATTTTCGAGCTGAAGAAATCGCGGCATCAGGTTGCGGGCGACTTCGTGGAAGTGAACTGCGCCACGGTCCGCGGCGACGGCGCGATGAGCACACTTTTCGGCCACGTGCGCGGCTCCTTCACCGGTGCGCTGCGCGACCGCCCCGGCCTGCTGCGTGCCGCGGATGGCGGCCTGCTTTTCCTCGATGAGATCGGCGAGCTCTGCCCCGACGAGCAGGCGATGCTGCTGCGCGCTTTGGAAGAAAAACGCTTTCTCCCCGTCGGCGCCGACAAGGAGGCCAGCTCCGACTTCCAGCTCATCGCCGGCACCAACCGCGACCTTGCCGACGCCGTCGCGCGCGGCACCTTTCGCGAAGACCTCCTCGCCCGCATCAACCTGTGGACATTCCGCCTCCCGAGCCTGCGCGACCGCAGCGAAGACCTGGAGCCAAACTTCGATTACGAACTGGAGCGCGCCAGCCAGCGCACCGGCACGCGGCTCACCGTCGCCGCCGAAGCCCGCCGCGACTTCCTCGCCTTCGCCGAATCGCCGAGCGCGAAGTGGAGCGCCAACTTCCGCGACCTCAACGCTGCCGTCTCCCGCATGGCGACGCTCGCTCCCGGCGGCCGCATCACCAAAGCCATCGTGGCCGACGAAATCGCCCGTCTGCGCACCGCTTGGCTGACCCTCCCCGGCTCCATCAGTGCCAATGGCATCAAAGCCGAAGACGACGCCCTCCTCGCGTCCGTCTTCCCTCCCGAAAAGCTCGCCGCTCTCGACCTCTTCGACCGCCTCCAGCTTGCCCCCGTCCTCCGCCTTTGCCGCGAAAGCGCCACGCTCAGCGAAGCCGGCCGCAAACTCTTTGCCATCTCCCGCACCAAGCGCAGCGCCGCCAACGACGCCGACCGCCTCCGCAAATACCTCACCCGCTTCGGCCTCAACTGGCGAGAGTGCCGAGGGCAGATGTGACGCCGCGCTCCACGACGAGACACGGGTGATTTCTCTCGGCGCTGCGAGGCGGGAGCTTGCTTCCGCATCCTGCATTTCTACCGTCGGGCCGGTGAATCCCTCCTCCTGATGCCCGACGAAGAAATCCAGCGACTCCGATACAGCGAAAAGTTCAGGAGCTTGCAGAATGAGGCGTTCCAAACGTGGTTCGAGGAACTCGTGAAGGAGCTACACCTACCGGGGGCATGCCAAGCCATCCGCAAGACCAGCGGGGACGGCGGGCTCGACAGTTTCGTGATCGACGACCAACTGGTTTATCAGGTTTTCGCGCCAGCTCGGACGGACGAGATGCGGGACGGTGAGACGGCGGGCAAAGTGCGTGCGGACTTCGCGAAGGCAATGCGAATCACCAGCGGCAACCTGAGAGAATGGGTTTTTCTACACAACCATCCTGAGGCGAAAATCGGTAAGCTGACTGCGCAGGCGCTTTCAGAAATCAAGGGTGCCCACCCTTCCGTCAGCATCAACGTTCTCGACCGTGATTCACTTTGGCGACGTTTGCAGCAGTTGTCGCCAGACCGGCTCGCAAAACTCTTTGGCGATCCGCTGACGTCGGCGACGGTGCTTGCCGTGCAAATGGCCGATTTGGAGCCGGTGCTCGACTACATCCGGCGCCTTCCGCTGCCGCTGCGGACGGAAGGCCCGGGCCTTCCGTCGCTCAGGAAGCTTGAATTCAACGAACTCAGCCCTGACGTGCGAGAAGAGTTTGCGCATGGACGGTTGCGAGAGCGGCTGGTCGAGAACTACTTCACGCATTCGAGCCGCGTAGTTTTGGGGGAGAAAATTGCGACGGCATTCCGCGAGCGGTATGCGGAACTGCGCGCGACCGGCGCTCATCCGGACCGAGTCTTCGAGGAGCTGATGGCCTTCGCGGGATACTATGAGCAGCGGACGGCGGTGCATCGCGCCGCGGCGCTCGCTGTGCTGGTTTACTACTTTGAGCGGTGCGACATTTTCGACAATCCACCTCCCGATTTCGCATGATTCTGCCGACCAAGCACATTCCGACCGAGCGCTCTCTATTGGGAGTGGGCGCGGAGATCCTCGCTCTGCTCGTGGAGGAGCGAACGGTATCGGACGCGTGGGACGCATACCGCACGGGAAGGGGCGCGGCGGATGGGATCGCGACAGTTCCCTACGACTGGTTCATCCTCGCGCTGGACCTCCTCTTTGCGTTGGACGCGGTGCGATTTGACCGGGGCGTGCTGCGCCTTGCGAGGCTATGATCCACGAGATCGCCAGCACGCTGCCGAGCTTTAAAACCGTCAGGCTGCGCCACGGTTTCAATCTGCTCCTCGCGGAGAAGACGCGCGGCGCATCCAAGGAGCAGACGCGCAACGCCGCGGGGAAATCGAGCCTGCTGGAAATCATTCATTTCCTCCTCGGCTCAGAAGCTCGCCAAGGCAGTCTTTTCACCTCCGACGCGCTACGCGAGGAAGCGTTTCGCACGACGTTCGACCTTTTTGGCGGACAGGTCACCGTCGAGCGGAGCGTTCTGCCGGAAGAGGAGAAAAATCGCTTTTACATCTTCGGTGAACTGGGATCACTGGCGACGCGAGAGCCTGAATACAACAAGGCAGGCGAGCCGTCTTTCGCGCTCAAGCCGTGGCGACAGCTTCTGGGTGAGGCGTTCTTCGGCCTTCCGACGGATGAGTCGTATCACCCAAAATTTCGGTCATTGATTTCCTATTTTTGCCGTCGGAGTTCCGAGGGCGGTTTCCTTGCTGCGCAGAGTCATTCCAAGAGGCAGCAGCCATGGGATAGCCAAGTGAACCTCGCGTGGCTGCTTGGATTGAATTGGCGCATCCCGGCGGATATCGAGAAGCTGCGCAAGGAAAGGCAGGAATTGGATCGCCTGAAAACTGAACTCAAGGGCAGCGGCGTTGTCGGTCAGCTTGTCGGCACCAGTTCGCGCCTTCAGGCGGAACTCACGCTGCACCGCCATCGAGCTGAGCAGTTGGAGCGGCAATTGACGCAGTTCCGCGTGCTGCCGGAATACGAGCAGGTTGAAAAGGAAGCTTCGGGTCTTGCGATTGGGATTGCGGAGTTGGCGAACGAAAACACGCTCGACCGGCAACTCATCCGGGACATCGACGCCTCCCTCACCAGTGAACAGCCACCGGAGAGCACCACCGTAACGGAGCTCTACGAAGCGGCCGGTGTGCAGTTGCCGGACATGGTGAAAAAGCGGCTGGAAGAGGTGAGCGCCTTCCATGAGGCGGTGGTGCGGAACCGGCGCTCTCATTTGGAAGCGGAACGCCAGCGAGCCGAGCGGCGCATTGCCGATCGCCAGTCGCAGGCGCATGAAATGGAGTCGCGGCAAGTTGAATTGATGAAGCTCCTCCAAACCCACGGTGCCCTGGAGCAATACACCGCGTTTCAAAACGAGCACCAGCGGCTGCGTGCGGAGGCGCTCGCCTTGGAAAAGCGACTTGCGATTGCCCGGCGAATCGAAACCGGAGGCGCCGATCTGGCTGTTCGAAAGGCAGAGCTGGAACGGAAGCTCATGCTCGATCTCGAGGAGCGCGCTCCGATCGTGGAGGAAGCGACAATCCTCTTTGGCGAGATCTCACGGCGTTTGAGCGAGAAATCGTCTATTCTGGAAATCGCTCACGACGAGAAAGGTCTGCGTTTTGAAATCAGCGGAGGCCCAAACCGAAGCGACGGGATTAAGCATCTCGAGATTTTCTGCTTCGACATGATGCTCGCGATTCTCGCGGGCCGGCGAGGCGTGTCGCCCGGCTTCCTGATCCATGACAGCTACCTCTTCGATCCGTTGGAGGAGCGGCAGATCGCGACCGCGCTGGAAA
Organism: uncultured Chthoniobacteraceae bacterium; assembly: GCA_964235505.1. Classification (GTDB taxonomy): domain Bacteria; phylum Verrucomicrobiota; class Verrucomicrobiia; order Chthoniobacterales; family Chthoniobacteraceae; genus CAXSDZ01. Next base: position 5,101 of record CAXSDZ010000161.1, on the reverse strand, counting down.
TCGGTGCGGAGCTAAGCGCGGAGTATCACTTCCAATACCTTGTCACGCTGAACTCCGATCGGCTGCCGCGGAAAGAACTCTCCAGCAGGCTCGACCTCGATGCAGCCATCATTGAGCCGCGGCTCACAGACGCCACGGACGATGGTGGGCTATTCGGAATGCGTTTCGTGTGACGAGTTCGTTTCCGGGGCGATCGTGCCTCGGTGTTTGCAGACCGAGCATTCACCGCACGGGCGCCTGAGCGTGAATGGCGGAGCCGCTGACGAACCAGGGGATGACTGCGCTCCACGAGCTTGGTATTTCTCCGCCCATACAATGGTTGTTCGCTCTCGTCGTTGCGGTGATTCTTGGGCTCGTGTTCGGGCTGCCCGGAGTCTTCGTTGGGTTGGTCGCGGGAGCGGCGGTTGGGATGATCGTGGCCCGTCGCTCGCGGAAAACCGCCGTGCGCTCACCGGCGCCGGTTTCAGAATCGGCATTGGAAGTGAACGTGCCTTTGCAAACGGCGCCGCCTCGCCGGGCAGCGGCGGTGCGGAGGAAACCGGAGCTCACCTGGTATCCGCCGGGATTGCCGGTGGCGCTCGACGACCTGCGCATCGAGGGCGGGATGATTTACGCGAGCGACGTGCCGC
>CAXSDZ010000161.1:0-4462 GCA_964235505.1 uncultured Chthoniobacteraceae bacterium | reverse complement strand
ACTGTCAGCCGTGTCAAGTGGAGAGTGCTTGCCCAGCGGGCCGCTGCCGTGGCCGGGCGAGCCGTCGGCGGTGGATGTCACGCACCGCGTCGCGCGGCGGGCGGCGGACCCGATGCTCGACCTCGGCTACTTTCCCTCGTTTGACCGGATCACGGGCGAGCAGGCGCGGGCGTATCTCGAATGGCTCGCGGCCGGACGGCGCGACGCGGACCCGGCGGGGCGCGCGCTTGGGTATATGTTCCTGTTCTTCTACGGCCTGGAGCGCCGCCTTCTTCTCGACCGCGATGACGATCCCGCGCTGCTGGAGGAAATCCTCGGCCTGCTGGCCCACTACGCTCCGGCGCACAAATCGCGTTCGCTGCGTTCCTACGCGGCGCAGTTGCTGCACTTCGCCGGCTGGCGGCAGGGTGCGGAAGCGTATCGCGCGCTCTGGCCGCGCGTGCTGGAGTGGGACGGCGACCGGCCCAATGAGGAAGGCTTGCGCTTCATCCTCGCCAACCTGCACAAGCGCGGCGAACCGCTCGACTGGACAGTGGCCTACCGCCTCGCGATGGCCGATGAAGAGAGCCGCCGCTCGACGGTGACCACCAAAGCGCGGGAGAAATTCTGGGCGCTGTTCGAGCAGCGCTACCGCGAGCGATTCCCTGCGGGGATCGCGCTGGAAGCTGCGAAGCAGCCGGCCGTGGCGCAGTATCGCCCGGCGAGCAGCGTGCTGCTGCACCTGACGGCTGAGCGCAAGCACGCGAACGCATTTGAACTGCGTCTGCCGAATGTCATCGGGTTGCGCCGGCAGTTCAAAGCGCTGCCGGAAATCTGGAACGGCTGCGTGGAAGACTTGTCGGGCTATTCGCGCGCGCTCGGCTCGAAAAGGAAACAGGGCAGCGCCGCGGCGCTCGCCGCCTGGCAGGCGCTGCCGCCGGAGCTGCGGCGCGCGGAGGAACACCCGCTTGCGCCCGCGTGGCAGGAACTGCTCGCGGAGGCGCCGCGCGAAGGGGATTACGCTTTTGCCGCCGTCAGTTCGCTGGCTTCGCTTGCGGGGATCGCGGAGCGCGCAAAGCTCACCGCCGCGCAGTCGCGCCAGGTCGCGGCGATGGCGGAAAGCCTCGGCTGGCGGGTGGCGCCCCATCCGGCGTGCAGCGGCGTGCCGTTCGCATGGACGCAGGAAGTCGCACTCTACCGTGCGGATCGCGCGGAGGGGAGTGCTGAGCATCTGGCGGGGCTGGTGCGCCTGCTCTACCTCGCGGTGACGCTCGCCGCGGCGGACAGCGCGGTCGAGGACGGGGAGCTGGTCGCCTTTCATCAGCTCATCGCCGCGGAGCTGCCCGAGGGCGCCAGATGGCAGCCGCTGCTCGCCACGGAGGCCGCGCTCCGACGCGACGCCAACGTGGCGCTGCGCGCCCTGCCGCAGATCGCCAAGCTCGTGCCGTCGGCGAGCCGGGCCGTGGTGCTGCGGACGCTCGCGCACATCGCCGCGGCGGACGGCGCGGTGAGCCTCGATGAAATCAAGGTGCTGCGGCGCATTGCGCGCGCCTTCGAGCTGGAGGATGGCGCGGTGGAAACGCTGCTGCGCGAGGACGCGATGTTCCGCGAAGTGACCGTGGCCGGCGCCGAACCGCCCGGGCGCGCGGGCGAAGCCATTCCGCCGCGGCCCGGCGATGCGCCGGCCGCATTTGCCCTCGATCACCGCCGCATCCAGGCGCTCACTGCCGAGACGCGGGAAGTCATCTCGCTGCTCTCCGCCGTGATGCAGGAGGAGGAAGCCGAACCCGCTCCGGCTCTCGCCGCGGCGGGCGACGCTCCAGCAATCGCCGACAGCGCCGCACCCGCTTGGCTCGAAGGGCTCGCGCCGCGCTACCGGCCTGCGCTCACCCATCTCCTGCAGCGCGACGAGATCACGCTCGCGGACTTCGACGCCCTCGCCACGCAGCACCATCTGCTCCCGGACGACCTGCTCACCGCGATCAACGGCTGGGCCGACGAGGCGCTCGGCGATTTCCTGCTGGAGCGCGGCGAGAATGTCCGCATCTATCGCGACCTCGCGCCGGACGCCGCCGCGCCGCTGGCCGCGTGACCTCTTTCCTCGCCACCCACCCATGCACCCTCCCATCAAACGCCGCGAGCGCGACGCCGTGCTCCAGTCGCTGCAAGCGGGCCTCGTCCCGAAACAGGGCCTGCACCTCATCCAGGTCGGACGGAAAGCGGAGGTCTCAGCGCTGCTGCAAGACCTCGACCGAATCGCCGATGACGGCGCCGCGTTTCGCATCGTGGTGGGTCGCTTCGGCAGCGGGAAAAGCTTCTTCCTCAACCTCGTCCGCAACCTTGCTTTCCAGAAAAAGCTCGTGGTCGCGCAGGCCGATTTCTCCATGGAGCGGCGGCTCTATTCGAGCGGCGGCGACGCCCGGGCGCTTTATTCGGAATGCATGCGCAACCTCGCCACCAAGGCGCAACCGGAGGGCGGCGCGCTGCCCAGCGTGCTCGCCGCGTGGGTGTCTCAAGTGCAGCACGCGGTGCTCTCGGCAGGGGGCGTGCCGGCCGACGTGGAGCGGCGCATCGCCGACGATCTGCGCGACCTCCAGGCGCATGTCGGCGGCTTCGAGTTCGCCGAAGTGGTGGGCGCATTTTACCGCGGCCACGCGGAGAAAAACGACGCGCTCCAAGCCGCCGCGCTCCGTTGGATGCGCGGCGAATACCGGACGAAGACCGAGGCGCGCGAAGACCTCGGCGTGCGGCGCATCATCGAAGACGATACGATCTTCGACAGCCTGAAACTGATGGCCGCGTTTGTGCGAAAGGCGGGCTTCGGCGGGCTGCTCGTGAACCTCGACGAGATGGTCGTCCTCTCGCACCGGCTCCCATCTTCCCGCGCGCGGCAGGCAAACTACGAGGCACTGCTGACCTTGCTGAACGACTGCTTTCAAGGCGGCACGCGCGGCCTCGGCTTCATCCTTGCGGGCACCGACGAGTGCCTCGAAAACAAGCGCCGCGGCCTTTTTTCCTACGAGGCGCTGCGCAGCCGCCTCGCCGAGAACTCGCTCGCGCGGCAGCCCGGGCTCGTGGGCCTTTCCGGCCCCGTGCTCCGCCTCCAGCCGCTCACGCCGGAGGACCTTTTCGTGCTGCTGAAAAACGTGGCGCTCGTCCACGCCTCGGGCGATCCGGCCAAGGTCGCGGTGCCCGATGAGGCGATCGTGGCGACGCTTCAGCGGGCGAGTGAAACGCTCGGCGCGGATTACTTCCGCACGCCGCGCGATGTGGTGCGCGCGTTTGTCGGGCTGCTGAATGTGCTCGACCAAAACCCCGGGCGGACGTGGCAGGATCTGCTCGGCGCGGGCTCCTTCCAGAAGCCCGCTGTGCCGATGTCGGCGGAGGAAGAAGTGGCCGCGGGCGTGGCGCCACCCGCGGACGAGCCCGACGACGATCTCGCCTCCTTCAAGCTTTGATGCTGCCCCGGTGAGCGCCGCTTTTTCCAGGCTCCATCCGAAGATCCAGGAAGCGATCTGGCGCCAGCAATGGGCCGCGCTTCGCCCGCTCCAGGTGGATGCGATTGCCACCGTGCTCGACACGCCGCACCACGTGATCTTTGCCGCGGCCACCGCGAGCGGCAAAACCGAGGCGGCGTTTTTGCCGATCCTTTCGCTGCTCGCGTCGGAGCCTGCGGAAGGCGTGGGCGCGCTCTACATCAGCCCGCTGAAGGCGCTCATCAACGATCAGTTCGGGCGGCTGGAGGCGCTGTGCGAAGTGGCGGACATTCCCGTGCACCGCTGGCACGGCGACGTGAGCGCAAGCGACAAGGCGCGGCTGCGCGCGCAGCCCGGCGGGGTGCTGCTCATCACGCCGGAGTCGCTGGAGAGCCAGTTCATCAATCACGACCGGCACCTGCGCCGCATCTATCGCACCTTGCGTTTTGTCGTGATCGATGAGCTGCACGCCTTTCTCGACAACGTGCGCGGCATTCACCTGCGCAGCCTGCTTGCGCGCCTGAGCCTCGCGGCGGACGTCGCGCCGCGGCGGCTCGGCCTGTCGGCGACCATCGGCGACTTCTCGCCGGCGCAGCGCTTTCTCGATCCGGAGCGGCCCGAGGCCGTGCGCGTGCTCCAGGACCCGAGCCAGCGCAAGGAGCTGAAGGTCGCGCTCAAGGCTTACCTCGAGCCACTCGCTGCGGGCCGCGATGAGCAAGGCGAGGCGGCAGCGGTCACCGGTCTCGCCGCGGTAGCCGCCGACGTGGCGCTGCGCTTCCGCTCGGAGAGCAATCTCATTTTTTGCAACAGCCGCCGACAGACCGAGCTGCTCGCCGACGAGCTTCGCCAGATCGCGGAGCGTGAGCGCTGGGCGCGCAATCCCTTCCTGCTCCATCACGGCTCGCTCTCGCGCGAGCTGCGCGAGGACGCCGAGCGCGAGCTGAAAAGCGGGCAGCCCGTGAGCGCCATTTGCACGAGCACGCTGGAGATGGGCATAGACCTCGGTG
>CAXSDZ010000160.1:0-10891 GCA_964235505.1 uncultured Chthoniobacteraceae bacterium | reverse complement strand
CGGCTCCGATCCTGACCTGCGCGCGGCGTGGGACAAGGCTTTCGCGACCGACAAGCAGGCGCCGTTTGGCGGCATCATCGTCACCAACCGCATCCTGACGGAGCCGCTCGCCCGCGCGATTTCGGAGATCTTTTCTGAGGTCATCATTGCGCCGGATTTCGAGCCTGAAGCGCGCGCGCTCCTGCAGAAAAAGAAGAACCTGCGGCTGATGAAGAAGCTCTCGGTGCAGATCCCGGCGGATGCTGAGCCGGAGATGCTGATCCGCTCGGTGACGGGCGGGCTGCTGGTGCAAAGCCGCGACGCTTCGCCGGAGATGGCCGTGGATTTCGGCGCAAAAGTGGTGACCCGGCGCAAGCCCACGGCGGATGAAATGGCTGCCATGCTTTTCGCCTGGCGCGTGGTGAAGCACGTGAAATCCAATGCCATTGTTTATGCCACAAAGGACCGCACGCTCGGCATCGGCGCAGGTCAGATGTCGCGCGTGGATGCCTCCCGCATCGCGATCTGGAAGGCGAACGACGCCGGCCTTTCGCTCGCCGGCAGCGCCGTGGGCAGCGACGCTTTCTTCCCCTTCCCGGATGGTCTCATCGCCGCGGCCGAAGCCGGTGCGACCTGCGCGATCCAGCCCGGCGGCTCCGTCAAAGACCCCGACGTGATCGCAGCCGCCGACGAGCGCGGAATGGCGATGATCTGCACCGGCATGCGGCACTTCAAACACTAAAGCCACCTGTGGTGAAAATCCGAAATCCGAATGTCGAAATCCGAAAGCCGTGAAATGCAGAAACTCGGGAAACATTCCTGCATGCAAGCAGCCTGTTTCCCGATTCTGGGACTTCTGATGTTTTGAATTTGTTTCGGTTTTCGACATTCGGATTTCGGATTTCGCCCCATGCATCTCGGCGTCAACATTGACCACATCGCAACGCTTCGGCAGGTCCGCTACGCGGCGATGCCGGAGGCGCACAACTGCGAGCCGGACATCGTTGCTGCGGCATCCGCGTGCGAGCGGGCGGGCGCGAGCGGCATCACCGTGCATCTGCGCGCGGACCGGCGGCACATTCAGGACCGCGATCTCCCCCGCCTGCGTGCGAGCGTCCTCACGCGGTTAAACCTGGAAATGGGCAACACGCCGGAGATTCTGGCCATCGCGCTGCGGATCGTGCCGGAGGAAGTCTGCCTCGTGCCGGAGCATCGCCAGGAGATCACCACGGAGGGCGGCCTCGATGCCGCCGGGCAGTGCGAGGCGCTCGCGCCCACGATCGCGCGGCTGCATGCGGCGGGCATTCGCGTCAGCCTTTTCATCGAGCCTGCGGCTGCGCAGATCGACGCGGCTCGCGCGCTCGGAGCCGACATCGTCGAGCTGCACACCGGGGCTTTTGCAAATGCGGAAGGCGCCGCGCAGCACGCGGAACTCCGGCGGATTCACGTTGCGGCGGAGCACGCGCACGGGCACGGGTTGCAGGTGAATGCCGGCCACGGAATCAACTACACGAACATCGCCCACATCCGCACCGTGCCGCATTTGACCGACCTGAATATCGGCCACGCCATCGTGTCGCGCGCGGTCTTCACCGGCTTGGAACGAGCGGTCGCAGAGATGCTCGCGCGGATGCGGAATGACGGTTGATTCCGTCTGGCCAGAGCGAGGAAGTTCCCGCTCGGACCCAAGATTCGCCGTTTGTGTTTCCAAGCTGCAGGGACTTCCGCTCACACGCCTCTTCCACTCGTCCCTGCGCCTTCCATGAAGATCCTCGGTCTCGGCACGGACATCGTGGAAACCGTGCGCATCGAAGAGATGATGGGACGCCACGGCGGGCGTTTCCTCGACCGGGTCTTCAGCGCGGACGAGCAGCGCTACTGCGCTTCCATGAATGCGCCCGCGCGCTGCTACGCGGTGCGCTTCGCCGCGAAGGAAGCGGTGTCGAAAGCGTTCGGCACCGGCATTGGCGCGGAGCTCGGCTGGCTCGACATCGCGATCGAACGCGATGCCGCCGGCAAGCCATCGGTGCGGCTGCTGGGTGCCGGTGCGGAAACCGCTGAGCGGCTCGGCATCACCGAAGTGCTCATCAGCCTCAGCCATTCCGAGCACTACGCCGTGGCTCAGGCCATCGCCGTGTCGCACTGAGGCACCGGCTTTCCGCGCGACTCGCCGCGCCCGAGCCGCGTTACTTCGGCAGATTGTTCAGATCGAGCTGGCCGATGTGGAAATCGTAAAACAGGGCGTTCCGATGGTCGGTGTGGACCGGCTTCGGCGCGAGCATATCGGCCGGCGGCGGAGTTACCCCTTCCTCCGGCTTGTCGAGCTGATCGATATCCTTCACCGCCCAGGTCTGCGTCAGGCTCACTGGCCGGTCGCGCCCTTCCGTGGTGTCATCCGTCCATCCGACCAGTGCCGTCTTTTTCAGCGGCTGCTCATTGCCCGCCGTGCTGCCCCACGGCGCCTGCCCATACTGTTCCACCTTCCTCATGTTCACCGCATACACCGCTTTGGTGCTCAGGCTCGTGCGGAATTGCCGTTCCCATGATGGGCAGACAAACACATTTCCCCGGATCGCGTCCTGCGGCGTGGTCTGGTCCGTCTGCTCTTTCAGATTCAGGTATTTCGCCAGCTTGAGCGGCAGCGACCCTTCCGCTCCCGCTTTGAAAACCGGCATCTGCTCCTGCGTGAGCGGGCCGGGCAGAAAATCATCGTGATCGCCGCAATACGAGATGATGGCGGAGCCGATTTCCTTCAGATTGCTCGTGCATTTTGTCGAGTCCGCCCGGTCGCGCACGCTATTGAGAGCTGGCAGCAGCAGCGCCGCCAGGATGGCGATGATGGCGATGACGACCAGCAGTTCGATCAGGGTGAAGGCAGAGTTCCGGGAGCAGGCACGACGGCTCATAAAAAAAGGGGGGCGGCTTCGGTAGGGAAGGTTTGCGGGGTGAAGGCGAGCGCCACTAGAGCACGATGCCCCGCGGCTGCATGGAAGAAAATAATGCCACGAGAGGCGGTTTTCTTTGGCCGCGCGCGTGTGTGGGCGGCGCAGGAAAGATTTCGCTGGCAAGCGAGTGCGCGCTGTTTAAGGTGCCACTCCGCTTTTCGCGGAAAGCGGGACGCGCGGTTAGCTCAGCGGTAGAGCGCTTGCTTCACACGCAAGAAGTCGCAGGTTCGAACCCTGCACCGCGCACGGCTTCACTACTCGGCAGACTTTCTCGCCGCGATGATGCCGCCCGATCACTTGGCGCGCTCTTCGGCGCGGAGGTCGTTCGAGAGTCTGGCAAAGGCAGCCTCGAACCGGTCGTGCTCCTTCCAGGGTGAGAAGTCGGGGATGAAGTATTCGCGCAGCTCGACAGCGACGTCCTTGCCGTCATCGGCATGGAAGCACTTCCAGTCGCGCAGCGTCTCCATATCCACCAGCCGCACGGGGAAGAGCTTCCGGTTGCCGCTTCAGCGCTCAGCCCTGCGCGCCTTGCGCATCTCGGCTATCACCCATTCGCTTTGCAGGCTCGCCTCGGAGAAGACGATGAGCAGCTTATCCGGTGCAAAGCAGACACGCATTCAAGCCTTAGTTCGTTTTGAAGAAATCGTGAATCTTGCTTCCGACATACCACGTTAGACCTTTGTTCGCGCTGAATCCAAGAACGACCCCTATTCCAAACGGAGCTGCCTTTTCTAAGGCTTTACGCGTGAAAGTTAGACCAACTTTCCTGAAGAGTTCTTTGACGGCTGTTAACGTAGCTCCTTTCAAATATCGCTGGGCCATTGAAATAAAGGCCTTGGTGCCAACCTGCTTTGCTCCATCCTTTGCTGCTTTGTTGATGGTTCCAAGCGCCGCAAGGATATAGCAGAGGCGCCGCTCCTCTTCATCAAGAATGTTGTGTTCATAAACCGTCGCGATTGCCATCGTCATCTCGATCTGAAACTTCATACACACCGCGGTATCGGCGGTGGCACCCCCGGTAGTTGCGATCACTGTGCCGAGACCAGGAATGACGCTGCTTAGCGCAGTAGCACCTCCGCTGAAGGCAGCGTAATAGCTGTAGTTTGAAATGATTTTCTCAGCTACCAAGTCTTTGATGTCGTCATCTGTGCGGTCGTGCTTGTAGCGGCGACGATACTTCTCAAGAAGATGCTCAGTCTCTCGCTTTATGTTCTCTGGCTTAGAGAGAATTAGTTCGACCGCCTTTAACACGACCGGTTTGTCATTCGGATCATGTTTCGAGTCGCCGGGTGCCGATGATGAAGCTTTCATATGGTTGATGTTGGGGTGATCTCAATCGAGGAAATCGTAATCAGCGCAGCGTATTATCACCTAACTTCACGCTGTCCGAGGTAATGAAGTTAACATGCTCGCCTTCTGGTAAAGGAAGGCCGGGAGGGGTGATCTTTTCGCCGGCTTTTTCCTTGGCGGCGAGGGTGAGGTTTAGGGCGAGGAGGAAGGCTAGTGGGTCGGCGGCTTTGGGCACGGCGTAGGCGGCGCGGACGGCGGTGTCGAGGCGGGTGTGGGCTTCGCGGAGGGGGTTTGCGCCGGGTGTGTCGAGGGTGCGGTAGAGGGCGCGCAGGGAGTAGCCGAGTCTGGCCATGATCTCGCGCCGCAAGGCGCGCAGCGCCACGGCGGCGGCGGCCACTTTCGCGATCTGCGCCGGCGTCGGCGTCTGCGGCCACGGGAAGGTGTCGGCAGCGTAGAGGCAGCGCATCACTCCGCAAAAATGGAATAGGATGGCACCGGACCATGTCGTTGCTGACGCCAACGTTTGAAGTCCACAACAGTCGGATCAAGGAAAGCCGAGCCATCGCGCAGTTTCGTCAGGCCGATGAGCGTTGTGTTGTAAGTCTCCGTCCGCCGACTGCCGGTCTCCGCGTTCACTTTGCTACCGACGTATTTCCAATCGGGATCCACATGCGTGTGCCCATTCAGCACAGCGAACATCAAGTGGATGAAGCGGATATTACCTGTCTTCGCCTCGATCTGAAAACAGGCAATCAGATGCCAGCCAGAATGCCCGTTGTGACTCTCACCACCTTTCCCGATTTGAATCGTGGACTTGATTTCCAAACCGACCGGCTTGCCTACTTCTTTCACGGCTGCGTTGATGAGGTCAGGATACGCTTGGTGCGAGTTGTGTTTATACGGTGAATGATCGCTCAACGCATCGCAGAGCATGTTCGAGACAAGGCCGCTGAAGTTATTGCCCTGGATGTAGGCGGGAAGCGGTTTGGCACCGGCGGTCACAAGGTTCGCGTTGATCCCCGAGACGATGCTTTGCGTGGCATTGATCGCTGCTTCCAGGTGGGAAACCTTCATCCCAGGTGGAAGCGGAGCCTGCGAGCGAAAGTATTTTGGGTTCGCTGTAAAAACCGCGGCCGACGGGTTGGGCGCGAACGCGGCGGAAACGAAATGCGGGAGCGGCGCGTCGAGCGCGCCCGCGAGCGCCTCCAGCACGTCGATGGAAAAATTCTCCCGTCCGTTCTCCATCCCAGAGAGATATTGGTAAGTGATCCCCGCCCGGATGGCGAGTTGCTCCTGGGTGAAGTGTTTCTGCTCCCGAAATTTGCGGATGAATCTTCCGATGACAGCTTTGGCCTGCATTTCACCTATAGTTGATAGCAACATGGCTCTTGATCGTCTTTCGCCTATAGTTGAACCTCAGAATCCTGCCTGATGTATCACCTCCACCACACTGATTGCTTTGACTGGCTCCGCGAGTGTCCGGCGCAATCGCTTCACGCCGTTTGCACAGACCCGCCATATGGGCTCCTGGAGTTTACTGAGAAAGAGGTCTCGAAACTCCGTGCTGGCCGTGGCGGCGTGTGGCGCCTGCCGCCCACGATGGGCGGCAGCAAGCGCGACCCTCTGCCCCGCTTCACCGTGCTGAACGCTGCGCAGAAAAAGAACCTCGCGCGGTTTTTCCATGAGTGGGGCAAGCTGCTCATGCCAGCTCTGGTGCCGGGCGCACATGTATGCGTCGCCGGCCATCCGATCATGCAGCATCTCGTGCAGACGGCGTTGGCAGACGCTGGCTATGAGGTGCGCGCCGCCATCATGCGGCTTTACTTCAGCTTTCGCGGCGGCGACCGGCCGAAGAATGCTGAGCGCGAGTTCCCTGAAGTCTGCGTAACGCCAAAGGGGGCTTACGAACCATGGATGCTCTTTCGCAAACCCATCGCGGAGAGGACCGTCGCGGAGAATTTGCGCCGATGGAAGACTGGTGGCCTGCGCCGTCTTGGGCCGGACAAGCCTTTGCCCGACTCAATCCCGAGCGGGCGCACGCCGGATCGTGAGGAAGCCATTTCGGATCATCCATGCCTCAAGCCGCAGCACTTTATGCGGATCATCGTGCGGTCGCTCTTGCCACTTGGGGAGGGATTGGTGCTCGATCCGTTCATGGGTTCCGGTTCGACGATCGCCGCTGCTCAAGCCGTCGGTTACCAGGCGGTCGGAGTTGAACTGGACGAAGCCTATTTTCGACAAGCTGAGCATTGCATTCCTCGCCTTGCCGCGCTGTATCCCGACTTTACCGGTGCCGCACTCGTGCTGAATGGAGGTCTGCCGATCTTGGGACCAGATGAGTCGCAGCAGATGTCGCTCGTGTTGGCGGAGCGAGCCACGCTTTATCATACGAAGCCACGATCAAAGCCGCACCCAAACCCGGCGAAGGCGCAAAGATAAAGGAGGAGACCGAGGTCCTCGGCGACGACGGAGACGAGGAGCTGGAGGATGAAGCGCTGGGCGCGGGCGCGGTCCTGAGATCTGGCGGAAGACGCGGGCGAAGATGTCGGCGGCCTTGCGGGTGACCTCAACGCGGTTGTTGCCGAAGATCGGCTTTTGCGGCGTGGGGAGGAGGAAGTTCAGCGTGGCGCCGCTCTGCGGGAGATCGCGCAGAAGGAGGCGCTCGACGGGGTCGAAGAGCTGGGTATTGAAGTCGTAGATCCAGAACTCATCGAAGTTGCAAAGGATGACGAAAGGCGGGCGGCGCGGAACGATGTGGGTCCAGTATTCGAAGGCCTGGTCATAGTGTTTTTCGAGGTTCGCGCCGCGCGATTTCATCTCGATGAGGACGCGCTCGGGCCAGAGGAGGTCGGCGAATTTCTTGCCGCCCTTTGCCTTCGCCGCACTCTCGCCCTGGAGGAGTTCGAGCTGGGCGGAGCCGGGCTTTTTCGCGATGCGAAACTCCAGCGTGGCGCCAGCTTCCTGCACGCCGCCATGGCCGAGCGCGCGAAAGAAGTGGTCCAGGAAAAGCTGCGCCTCGCATTTCTCGTCGCCTTTTAGAGAGCGGGTGAAGGTGACGAACGTTTCGAGGGAGGAGCGCAGTTCTGCCGTGGCCACTGGGCGAGCGTGCCTTGCACCTAATACGGTCGCAAGCACCTACCACTGCGGGCGGCGTTACTCCGATCAGCCCACTGGGCACAAATCACGCGCTCGCTTCGCTCCGTCGTGCCTGGTGCTGCACACCGCCACCCCGGCTGCGTGTTTCGGCTGCCCGGGAGCCTCAGAGGGTGAGGAGAAGCACGCTCGCAGCCTCGGGAGCGGAGGCCGACGCGCTCATTGCTGCGCGGGCTAAAAGAGAGAGTGAGAGCGACGCCAGCCGAGGCGTTGCGCGCCGTTCACGGCATGATGACGGGGATTTGCTGCCGCCCGTTCTTGCGATAAACGCGGAAGTGGAAATCGAGTGTGAAGATGCTCGCAGCAGCATTCAGCTCAGCCATGCGGACAAGGCACGCATCGGCGAGAGACATCGGCAGGTCTTTGTATTTGCGGATCAGTTTCCAAAGCGCTTCGCGCTCACCAAGCACGGAGAACTCGACTTGCAACACGCCCGAGTCGAGCAGGTCGAAGAAGCGGCGCGGCCCGTCCGGCTGGCGGGAGACAAGGAAGAAGGTTTCCGCGAGCACCGGCTCACAGGTGAGAAAAGGCGCGGGCAGCTCCTGAAATCTGGCGGTCGCCCAATCGTGCATTGCCTCCGCCTCGCGCAGAAAAGCAACCAGCGGGCCGGTATCGATCAGGACGGCAGGACTACTCACCGAAGCCTTTCATGTGCTCGGGATTCGTTGCGAGATCAGACGGCCCGCCTTTGATCGACCCACAAAGGTGTTTCACCAGGTCATAAGCGGATACCGGACGGCTGCGGCGCTTTGCCCTCAGCCGCGTTTCCAATGCCTCGCGCACCAGGTCCGACTTGGAGCGCCGCTCCTCGTGTGCCAGTGTTTCGAGCCGCGCCGCGAGGTGTTCTGGAATTTTGCAGGTGATCGTGGTCACAGGGTGAAGCGTAATACCCGATGCAACCGAGGGCAATACACGAAGACGATCAAAACGGCGCGTCGCACGCTGACAGGCCGGGCAGCTCTCGCGCGGTGCATGGGGCATACGTCTTTCCACTTGGGCTGAATCCATGCGCCCAACCCTCGATCGCAGAGCGCATTTCCAGCAGGGACAGCAAGCGCGTTCGCTGGAAAAAGCCGCGGTTTCCAGTCCAACCCATCCACTCCCTGCAAGTCCGGTAAATGCGACAGAAACGCGACTCGCAACCACATCTTTCACCCGCGTCCATTCCCAATCGCCAAACCCGGCCCAAATCCGCCAACGTATCAAACATGGCGGGCGCTCTTTGCTGACTCGGTCGCAAAAGAGGTGCTAGGTCTCGTCTTCCCAAGCTCAGACTTCCCAAGCATCCGCCTCCTGCCGGATTCTCCCGGGACACACCTTTTCTCCCTCCTATGACGCTGCGACCTGTGCAAACTCTCCGCTTCCTCCTGCCTCTCGCGCTCGGCGTGGCGGCTCACGCTGAAAACTGGGCGCAGTGGCGCGGGCCCGCGTTCGATGGCTCGTCGCCCGAGACGGGTTTGCCGCAGACCTGGAGCGCCTCGGAGGGCGTGAAGTGGAAGGTGCCGCTGCCCGGCCCGAGTGGTGCGACGCCGGCGATCTGGGGCGACTCGGTTTTCATCTCCACGCCGGATGAAAACCGCAATCTGCTGCTGCTTTGCCTTGATCGGAAAGATGGCAAGGTGCGCTGGCAAAAGCAGATCGTGGAAGGCGGCAACGGGGAAAAAGGCCGCGGCAACATGGCCTCGCCGTCGCCGGTGACGGATGGGAAAGCGGTCTATATCCTCTACGGCACGGGCGATTTCGTGGCGTTCGATTTTGCGGGCAAGGAGCTGTGGAAGCGCAATCTCGGCGCGGATTACGGCAAGTTCGCGATCATGTGGATCTATGGATCGAGCCCGCTGCTCTGGGAGGGAAAGCTCTACATCCAGGTGCTGCAGCGCACGCCGGTGCCGGCGGATTACACCTTTGCGGTGGATGGAAAAGCAGAGCGCGAAAGCTATCTTCTCGCGCTGGATCCGGCGACGGGGAAGACGCTTTGGAAGCACACCCGCCAGACGGAGGCTCGTGTGGAATCGAAAGAATCCTACGCCACGCCGGTCCCGCATATCGGCGCGGATGGGAAGGCGCAGTTGCTCGTCGTGGGCGGCGATTGCCTGTCGGGCCACGACCCGGCGACCGGTGCGGAGCTTTGGCGCGGCTACGGGCTGAATCGCAAAAGCGGCGAGTTCATGCGCGTGGTGCCGAGCCCGGTCAGCGTAGCGGGGCTGGCGGTGGCGTGCGGCCCGAAGAAGGAGCAGGCGCTGGCGTTTCGCACGGATCTGAAAGGCGATATTTCCGCCAACGGAGTGGCGTGGGTTTTCGATGAAAAGAAGACGCCGGACGTCTGCACACCGGTGGTCTTTGGTGGCCGGCTGTTTCTGCTGGATGGCGATTCGCAGACGCTCACGTGTCTCGATCCAAAGACGGGTGAGAAGCGGTGGCAGGGCAGTCTCGGCGACCGCACCGTGATCCGTTCTTCCCCCACGGCGGCAGATGGGAAGATCTACGCGATCAACGAAAAGGGAAAGGTGTTTGTGTGCAGTGCGGGCGACGCGTTTCAAGTGCTTGCCACCATCCCGATGGGCGACGCGGAAGGGACGCGGGCCTCAATCGCGATCTCTGATGGGCAGCTTTTCATCCGCACCACGCAGAGTTTGTTTTGCGTGGGGAAGTGAGGCGCTCAGGTGGGTGGGCGCACCGCGACTTTTCTGTTTGGGGATGCCGGTTGGTGCGGTGAAGGAGAGGTGATTTCCAAACGCAGAGACGCGGAGAAGAAGGAGGACGCAGGGAAAGAGAGCCTTGGGAAGGCGCGCTGTGCGTAAGGCGAACATTCCACCACCCACCCCGAAGCCGAATGCACCGTGGGTGGCACTGAGCAGAAATCACAGGCGGCACGTCTGCTTTGCAGACAGCACCTTCTCTCCAGTGGTCTCTCCGCGTCCTCGTTCTTCTCTGCGTCTCGGCGTTTTAAAAAGAACGAATGGTGCGGAGCGGCACCGAGCTCGAATAAGGGCGCGATGCACAAAAAAGGGACGCTGCGGACAGCGCCGCTTTTTCCGAATTGTCTGCCTCTGCTTTTATGCCAGCGCCTACTTCTCCGGCACGGCATCGAGCTTCGCCTTCACCAGCTCCTCCAGCTCGGCATACAGCGCCGCATCCGCCTTCAGCGTCTCCTTTGCCGCGTCGCGGCCTTGGGCAAGCTGCGAGCCTTTATACGAAAGCCACGAGCCGCGCTTTTCGATGATGCCCTGCTCCAGCGCCAGGTCCAGCAGCGCGCCGACCGAGGAGATGCCTTCGTTATACATGATGTCGAACTCCGCCTCGCGGAACGGCGGCGCGCATTTGTTCTTCACAATCTTTACCTTGGTGCGGTTGCCGGTCACCACGCCGTCAGTCTGCTTGATCGCGCCGATGCGCCGGATGTCCACGCGCACACTGGAGTAGAATTTCAGCGCCTTCCCGCCCGGCGTCGTCTCGGGGTTGCCAAACATCACGCCGATCTTTTCGCGGATTTGGTTGGTGAAAACGCAGCAGGTGCGTGCCTT
>CAXSDZ010000159.1:0-10948 GCA_964235505.1 uncultured Chthoniobacteraceae bacterium | reverse complement strand
CGCTCGCCTGCACCGGGATCTTCTTCTCCTCGCAGTAGGCGATCATCTCCGCGCGTCCCGGGAACTGCTCGCGGTAGCGGTCCTGCCGCCAAGGCGCGATCACCTCCAGCTCTGGTGCGAGCGCCGCCGCGGCGAGCTCGAAGCGCATCTGATCGTTGCCTTTCCCCGTCGCGCCGTGCGCCACGGCGTCCGCGCCTTCCTCCCGCGCGATCTCTACCATGCGCTTGGCGATGAGCGGCCGCGCGATGGAGGTGCCGAGAAAGTATTGACCCTCGTAAATCGCGCCCGCCTGAATCATCGGAAAGATGAAGTCCTGCGCGAACTCCTCGCGCAGATCGTCGATGAAGATCTTGCTCGCCCCGGTGCGCTGCGCCTTTTCCTCCAGACCCGTGAGCTCATCTTCCTGCCCTACATCGGCGCAGAAGGCGATGATCTCGGCCTGGTAAGTGTCTTTCAGCCAAGCGAGGAGCACGGAAGTGTCGAGGCCGCCGGAGTATGCGAGAACGATTTTCATGGAGCGTGGGTTTTCGGAAGTGGAAAGCGGGCGGTGGTTGTAGCGCCGCAGACGCAGCGAAGGAAACTGCGATTTAGACCCTGAAGCCTCGTCCGTAGCTCACCGCGAATGCAGTGTCGCGCGAATCGAAACAGGTGATCCCACCCACAAGCATCTTCGATCAACGGAAGGAACAAAGGCGCGTTTCACTTGGATAAGCTCTCTCGTAACGCGGTGCCATCTCGACCGAAGCTCCGGCCCGGCAGTGGCGCTTTGCAAAGGAAGGCGACCCGGAGCTTAGAAGCTGTTTGGTTAAAGCGGTTGTGGTGTGAGGAGGGGTGAGCGAGCGGTTTAGCCATGAGTGCGAAGAGCTATCCGAGTGACCTGAGCGACGCGCAGTGGCGGGCGGTGGAGCCCTTTGTGGGGCGGCCTGATCCACGCGGCAACCCGGGCAAGCACCCCAAGCGGCTGATCGTGAACGCCATCCTTTACCTGGCGCGCGAAGGCTGCCGCTGGCGCTCCCTGCCGCATGATTTTCCTCCCCACCAAACCGTGTATGTTTCATTTCCGGCGCTGGCGCGAGCGCGGGATCTGGGAGGCGCTCAGCCAGGAGCTCGTGCGGGCCGCGCGGCGCCGCGCGGGCCGCGATCCGGAGCCCTCCGTGGCGATCATCGACTCGCAGAGCGTCAAGAGCGCGGGCTCGGGGGAGGAGCGCGGCTTCCACGGCGGAAAATTGATCAAGGGCCGTTCGCGCCACGTGGCGACCGACACCGCCGGCCGCCTGCTCTCCGTGCGCGTGACTTCGGCGCGCAAGGGCGACTCGAGCGAGGCGGGCGCCACGCTGGCCCAGGCTAGGGAGCGCTGGGTGGAGCTGGAAACCGTGGTGGCTGACCAAGGTTATCAGGCCCAAGCCAAAGCCGAGGCCAGCCGCCTGGGCCTTAGCCTGCAGGTGGTCAAAAAAAGAGGCTCAAAAAGGTTTCCAAGTCCTCCCATGGCGCTGGGTCATTGAGCGCACCTTTGCCTGGCTCGGGCACTTCCGACGCCTCGCCAAGGACTGCGAGAAAACGGTGCGAAGTTCGGAAACTTTCCTCTGGATCGCCAACTGCGTAATCCTGCTCAAACGCTTGGCCAAATCACTTTAACCAAACAGCTTCTGAGTGGAAAAATCGGGGCGAAGGCGGCGAGGACTCACGCCAACGAAACTCGCGCTGAAGTTTCCCGCGAGCAATTGTCGCCGCTTCGCCAACCACGCATGCCACTTGAACACTTCCGGCGATGATTTGGACGCCAATCGATGGTTGCCTGATCAGGCTCTTGATGACCATTCACCAGCAGTGCTTGCGGGTCACACCGCAGAAACGAACCTCATATAAAAACGAAAAGCCGCAGGCCCCCACCCCGAAGGCCTGCGGCTGTTTGCGAACGCCAGTCGGGGCCGTTTAGCGCGCCGACGACGTTTCAGCGTGCTGACCAGGGCTCATGCCCCGGCCACCACTTCCTTGCGGCCGAATGGGCTCAGGCCCATTGTTCGAGTCAGCCGTCTGGCAGCCAGAAAATTGAAGGACGAAGACTGCGCTGAGCAGCAGTAGAACAAAGCGTTTCATGGATGTTTTCATGTTGTTACGCACCGGCATCGCTGCTCACTGAAATCACGGCTGTAGTGCGCGCTCTTTTTGACGCGAAACTTTTTGCCGGGGCGCAGCATCTTTATTCCACCGCCAAAAGCTCCTGCACCTGCGCGGCAATATCGCCCGTCCGCATGAGGCTCTCGCCCACCAGGATCGCGTTGCAGCCGCACCGGAAAGCGCGCCGCGCATCCTCGCCCGTTTTCAAGCCGCTCTCGCTGACTAGGACCACTCCATCGGGCACTTCTTCGCTCAACTCCTCAGTCGTTTTGAGGTCCACCTCGAACGTGCTGAGGTTGCGATTATTGATGCCGATCAACCGCGCACCCATCCCCAGCGCGCGCTCCAGCTCCTCGTGCGAATGCACTTCCACCAGCACATCGAGCTGGCAGAGTTCCGCCTCGCGGTGCAGCGCCTCCAGCCGTTCATCTTCCAGCGCCGCCACGATCAGCAGGATGGCATCCGCGCCTGCGATCACTGCCTCATGGATCTGCACCTCGTGCAGGATGAAATCTTTCCGCAGCACCGGCAGTCGCGTCGCCGCGCGGATCTGAGTGAGAAAGGCGAGGCTGCCCTGGAAAAACTGCACGTCGGTGAGCACCGACACGGCGTGCGCGCCCGCTGCTTCGTAGGCCTGCGCAATTTCCACCGGATCAAAGCTTTCCGCAATCACGCCCGCTGAAGGACTCGCCTTTTTCACCTCTGCGATCAACCCGAGCGCGTCTGGCCCACGATCCACCGCGCTGGCGAAAGGCCGGAAATCATCCCGCTGGAGCGCAGCCGCGCGCAGAAGCTCCGCGCGCGGCAGCAGCCGGGCAATTTCGGAGCGCTTCACTTCGAGGATTTGCTGCAGGCGATTCATGCCGCCAAACGAAACGCATCGAACCGCGAGGGGAAAGCTCGAATGCGCCCCGGCGGCCGCGCCGTGCAGTCCGGCATTGCCAGCGGTCCGCCCGCGGCGTCATCTACCGGGCGATGAGTGCCTCCACGCCCGAAATCCCCGCCGCCATCGACACTGCGCTACAGACTGGCGATGCGCCCGCTGTGCTCGCCGCCGCGCTTGCCCACTTCGGATGCCAAGCCGGGACGGTTCACCTCCTCCGCGACGAAGTGCTGCGGCTCGCCGCCCACGCCGGCATCCCGCCGCACGTCGCCGCGATCGTGGAGACAGTGCCGATCGGAAAAGGACTCGCCGGGCTCGCCGCCGAGCGCCGGTCCCCGGTCACCATTTGCAACCTTCAAACCGACACCACTGGCCAGGCGCGCCCCGGCGCCCGAGCCACCGGAATGGAAGGCTCCGTGGCAGTGCCGATGCTCGGGCCAGAGGGCGAAGTGCGTGGCGTCTTTGGCATTGCCAAAGCCTCTGCCTACGACTGGAGCGACGCGGAAATGCAGCTCCTGCTCGCCCTTGCCGGCCGGCTCGCCGAGCGCGCATCCACCTGAGGGTCGCAGCGTCTCGCGCCAGCAAGCCGGACGAGAACTTTCGGCATCTCGCGCCGCAAAATTCCCTTGCAACGAAAAGCGCGCCCGCTACTTTTCGCTCCTCTCCGAGAACGCGGGCGTAGCTCAGTTGGTAGAGCACTACCTTGCCAAGGTAGATGTCGAGGGTTCGAATCCCTTCGCCCGCTCCCTTTCACCTCCTCCGCAAGGGGCAGTTGTGCTCATTGCCGGGGAGCTTGAAAAAGCGGATTGTAACACTCGAACTGCGAAAGCTATTCAGGCGAGCTTATCCGATGGCATTTTCGGAGCGGGCACGTTCCGGCTTTTGATTCACGACCTTTGACCCTCAGGCGAACTGCTTCTCAGCGGAAACACCGTTGGGAGGTGTGACTTCTCCCCGCAGATGATTCAGAGGATCTAGCCTGCGGCTCGGCGGAAACCCCGCGCCCATGAACTCACGCGGCCGAAAAAGCGAAGTGTCGACGCTGTCACCTAAGTCCGCTGGGCAGAGGACAACGGTGTCATTTGGAGAACGGGGGAGAGTCACGCATCTCCGCACAGCCGCTGCAGGGAAACCTCGAATGAGCGCTGGCCGTCGCCCATCCAGATCGAGCCTTCCTGCACGGTCACATCGAGCTTCATCGACCGGGTTGCCAGTGCAGCGAGTGCTTGGCTTTGCGCAGACGGAATCTGCCAGGGTGAGCTTTCTCTGTATGCCACTCCACCACTGCGAAGCGCTGGAGCTGAAGGAGTAAATAGTCGCGCGCCCGGCGCGCGAACTCGCCTGCATGATGCGTCTGTCATCGGGCTGTCCTACTTCGATCCAGTGCTGAATCTCGCCGGTGAGATCTTTTTGCCAGAGCGCAGGCTCATCCGGGTCCCACATGTCTTTGGCAAACACGAGCGTCCCATGATCTTCACTGGCCGGGATGTTCAAGGCAAATGCGAGGAGTCGCACCAGCATCCGCTCGTCGGTCTCGGAAGGGTGGCGGGCGATCATCATCTCGTGATCGCCATAGATTTGGCGGTCCATGTCGGCGAGCTGGACCGTGGCCCGGTGGATTGTCGCTTTGAGCGCCATGGACTTAGTCAACCCCTGCTCCCGCATCTTGTCTCCGAGATGGTGCGGGCTGATTACCCTGCGTATTCCTGCTTCTTCACAATTCCAGGTTGCGGCACCGGATAGCGGCCATCCTTGTCCGAGGCAACCGGCGGCGGGCTATCCAGAGTGAACCTGTCCGCGTCAGGCGCAAACGCATGCTCGCAGCTAAGCATATCATCCCAGGAAATCTCCTGCCCGGTGTGCGCAGCCATGCGGCCCATGGAGGTCGCGACGCTTGCATCCACGCCACGTTTCGCTTCGTTGTGCGGCCGATCCTCGCGAATCGCCGAGATCAACTCGTCCCACTCGTTTTGGTAGGGGTTGGAGTTGTCACTGCTTTGCCAGATTAGGTTTGTCCGGTCCTGATTTTGCCCTTTGTAAGTGCTGGACGGCGTGCCGCAGTCGCCGTTCTTCGAGATGACGGCCACTCCTTTGGTCCCGTGCGCAAAGCTATTATACATCGGCACCGCGCCTACCATGCAGCGTCCATCCATCAGGAACTTGGTATTGTCAGCGAAGGTATATTCAACCGAGTAACTGTCGAAGTTCTGATCGACGTAGTTATAGCGATAGTGTCGTCCACCCAGCGCCTGCGCTTTCACCGGCCAGGCATTTTTCATCCAGCAGCAATGATCGATGTGATGGATGTAGAAGTCGCTGAAGCAACCGCCGCTCGCCCACAGGAAGCTATGGAAACGGCTGATTTGCCAGAGAAGCTCGCTCGGCGTGCCGGGCCACTTTTCCGAGAATGCAGATGCCAGCGGGCCGGCCATGCGATAGGCGCGCATTAAGAGAATGTCGCCAATTTCACCGTCCTGGACTCGGGCGTGCAGTTCTTGCATCGCTTTGCTGTGGCGCGACATGAGGCCGACGCCGACCTTCATGCCCTTCTTCTCCGACGCTTCGGCGAGCGCATACATCCTTCTTGCGCTCGGACCGTCGGCAATCAGCGGCTTTTCCATGAAAACGTTCAGCCCTTTCTCCACTGCGTAGCCGAAGTGAACCCAACGAAAGGCGAGCGGCGTGGTGAAGATCGCAACGTCGCCCGGCTTCAAACAATCCATCGCGTGCTTGTAGCCGTCGAAGCCGATGAATCTGCGATCCTGCGGGACATCGACGCGGTCAGCGTGGCTGTTGCTCAATGCTGTGTGGCTGACGTTCAAACGCTGTTCAGAAACGTCGGCCATCGCCACGAGCTTGATCGGTGGGCCGGTGACCTCCAGCGCGTTGGCGGCTGCGCCGGTTCCGCGCCCGCCGCAGCCGATCAGGGCCACCTGCATGGTGTTACTTTCGGCAGCGTGGACGAAGGGGATCTTTACCCCGGCCAGAGCGGAAACTGCGGCGACCTTGGTCGTAGTCTTGATGAAGTTGCGTCGGGTGGAGGAAAGGGAGGGAGTCATAAGGGGTTTCGGGTGGAACAGTTCCCTTTGAACTACCGCGAAGGCGCGGGAACAAAAGATTCTTCTTCAGCCATTCTCATCCGCGCACTCCCAAAGTGCGCGGCGCCTGATTGGAGGGCGTGGTTTTTAATGGCCTCGAAGCCGCTCGACAGGATCAGTGGCGTTTCATTCCACAAGACCAAACCAGCCCCGGAATTTCACCGCTCCTCAGCGCGGCCGCAGGCGCGACTTCGCCGTGGGAGACTGCGCCTGCCCCGCCTGCCGCCCGCGCGGACGCAGAACCGAGGTTTTCCTATCATTGGAGGGGCCTGTCCGGGTGGGGTTAGCGCCTCAATTCCACCCGATAGAATCTCTGCAAATCACCTGCCGTGTTTGGGTCCTGCACCGTCCAGCGCCTGAAGCCTGCGGGCACACCACTCTGATCAGTGGCAATGGTCCAGGGAACCGGCGACCAATTCACGAGGTCATTCGATTTTAGCAGACTCGCAGTCACAGCCGGATCGATGCGGAGGTCTGCAGTCGCGGAGGAACTTTGCGCGTCGCCCGAAACCCGAACGCCACCGGGGACTCCATACTCTACTCCGTTGGAGAGACTGTCGCCGTCTGCATCCGCGTTGAAAGCCGCGCTTGCGGACCCCGGCGTCCCGCCTTGCTGCGCGATCCACTGCGCATAGCCATCCGAAACCGCGATCTCTGCTGAGTTGATGCTCTGACCAGCCTCATTTACCGCCACCACTGTGAAGTAGTAAGTGGACGTCGCAGGGAGTCCTCCCTGCGAGTAGCTGGTAGCCGTGATGTTTGGCACCATTCCGACCGGAGAACCGCCGCTGCTATTCGCACGTTGCACAGTGTAGGTGCTTGCATAAGTGGATGGCGTCCAACTAAGGGACACCGTGCCATCGACCAACTTCCCGGTGAGATTGGTTGGCGCGACCGGCAGCGGCACCCCGAAGAACTGCACCTCAGCCACGTTGCAGTAGGCACCGTTCGGTGAGAAATAGCGCAGATAGCGAAAGCTTCCCGCGCTGATGGCGAAGGTAGTAAAGACGCCTTCCACGGGCGTGTTGACTACGGCGGCCAGCGTCACGGCATTGCTGAAGTCTGCCGAGTTGGAACCTTGGAAAAGCCCGCCCAACATGCGCCCGCTCCAGCCGGAGCGTGGATAAAAGCGCACGGCGGTGATCATGCGCTCATTGCCGCTGCCTAGGTCGATTCCCGCCCATGCTCCATCGGAGGTGGGCGCATCGAAGTAGGTGCCGGTATTGCCGTCAAAGACTTTGTCCCGGGTGTTTGCCGAGTTGCCAAAGGCACCGGTGGTCCCAATCACCGTTCCAGTCATAGGAAATCGAGTATTCGGCCCGGCGGGGATCGGGGCACTCACCAGCGCCCGGCTGGAGACGCCGTAGTCCAAACCAACGGCCTCGACTTCGATCCCAAGCGCCGATTCCAGCGCTTTCCTGCGTGCGGTGGGAACGTAGTAGGCATTGTTGGGAGTAGCGCCCAGCCAAGTGACAGAGTTATCCGGGTAGCGCAGATACACGTTGTAGTGACTTACCTGACTGCCCGAATGGGTCCACTTGAGTCGCAGGCTCAAGGTATCGGCATCGACGCTGTCTTGACGGCTGACCGCCAGTGCAGAAGGAGCCGCCGGCGCACTGGTCGCGCCATCATAAACCGCGATCCGCCCGACGCGAAGGTCATAGCCTGGAATGGCACTGGCATTCGCCAGTCGCAACCCGATCGCCGCAATGGTTTTGCCGGCGTAGGCTCCCAAGGAAAGGTCCACCTTGTTCCAGCCGCTGGTAGGAGTATTGCCGAGCGGGAGATAAACGAAGCTGGCGGGGTTATCGGAAAATGACAACGCCATCTGGGCTGCCGAAGGCACGCCAGCCGCGCCGCGTTTGTAGATGATCTGAAGCTTGGTGTCGGCAGCGACCAGTAGTTTGGTCTGGAAAAGCTTTACGTCGTTCGTTGCATCCAAGGTTCCGGTCAGCCGCAGGGAAGTGCCGCCATAATAGGCGTCGTTGAGATCAAGGCTCGGAGTAAGCTTGGTGCCCGTGCTTTCCACGATCCAGCGCCACGTCGGCAGCACATCCTGAAGGCTCAGGTTGTTCCAAGGACCGTTCTTCAAAAGCTGTCCGTCGATCAAGTAGCGGCTGCCCTGCCCACGATTGAAGTTGGTGACAAAAGGCTTTGTCGTAATCGCTGACTTAGCGGGGATATAGTTGGAGATTCCCTTCCAGGAGTTAGTGGTGGCGGTGTTGGCCGGATTGCCATTTGCGCCGGACCAGAAGCGAATCTCGCGCGCGTGGAAGTCGTTCAAGTCCGAGGCAGAGTTGTGCATCCACTGGCCACCGTAGAATCCAAGGGACAGCCGGTGCGCTTGACCCGCGGGAAAGATTGCCTCCCAGTCTGGCGTCGCGCTGTAGCCGCTCCCCTCCACATCGACGCCGGCGAAGAGCTTGTAGGGATCGACGGGGAGCGTTTGTGCCCACGTGCGCGAGGAGGCGAGGCTAGGGGAACTCCAGCGGAAATCCAGAAACATGCTGTGGGACACCGGCGCAGCATTGTAAGACATGAACCAGTCGTTGCTGGCATTAAGCGCACCCTGCCAGCCGACACTTCCCGACTCCGTCATGGCGTCATACCACATGACTTGCAGGCTGGAGTTCGCGCGCACGTAGGCGATGAAGTCGCGCATGTTTGACGCTGTGGTGGCATTGCCTCCGGCCGTCTCCTGGTTGATGAACCAACCGTCGAACCCGTAATGTTGCGCTACCTGGATGAGCTTGTCGGCCACAGGAAACGTGCTGCCGCTCTTCTGCAGAAAATCGTTCATCCACTGGACCTGCCCACCATAAGCAGCCGGAGGAAAGAACACGGTGCCTAACACCGGCACGCCGTTGCGGTGCGCGGCGTCGATCACCGTCGAGTTGGGCGCAAGGATCAGCCCTTCGCCAGCCGAGCCGCCCCAGAAGATCAACGTGTCGATATATTGCCACATCGTCAGCGCATTGTAGCGATCCACGAGCGAGCCTTGGGAAGGGTTGCCGCTGGTCGGCCCGAAGGTGGAGATGAAGGCGACGCCGCCTTCATTAGGCCGCGCATTAGTGTTCACATTGAGGGCTGGCTCAAGAAAGCGCGGCTTGAGAGGCACGCTGGCGCGGTTGAAGTCCGAGTTGGAATCCGCCACCGGGCTCCAGTTGAGCAGGATGCTGGGATGCCAGAAGGAGGCGGTGGGCTGGACGGTGGCCGGCAGCGTAAAGGGAGCTTGGTAACTGAATCGGGCGGTGGTCGCCGAGTAACCAATTACCTCGTCGAGCAGCGTCCAAGTTGAGCCATCATTGCTGCCTTCCAAGCGCCAGTTGGAAGGATCCCGTTCGGCAGAATCATTTGCAGTCGCAAAGTTGTAGCTGTCGATGGTGACTGGACTAACGAAGGTGAACACCAACTCGCGCTTGTTGAAGTCGAGCCACTTGGTGTTCGTGTCGGCGTCGATCAATTTAGCCGGAGTCTCCGCCGCCGGATTATTGCCGCCGGGATTCGCGATCGTCACCCCACTCATGCTCACGCGGGCGCCGCGAAGCCGGAACTCGAACTCGGAGATCTGAATGCAAGTGGCGAGCGCAGGATTATCGCGCAGCTTGGTAGGGGCGAAACGGAAGAAGCGGTAAGTTCGCGGTGCTGCGCTCGCAAAGCTGGCACTTAGCGCCAGCACGAAGAGCACGATGCTGCAGATCTTCCCACATCGGAAGGTAGCCGGGGGGAGGAAGAAACGATGGCAGGAAAACTTGTTCATTGGTGGGCGGTTCACATTTTGGCTACGGAAGGGAGAGCAGCAAGGGGGATGATCCACCGTATTTCAAAGCCCAGAAACAAATTGTTGCTCAACGCGCTGGACTCCTCCCATTCACTGGAATTCGGGCGCGCCATCCGCTCGGCGATGCTCGGGGCATGATGGGGCGCCTCGCTGAGAGTCGCCGCCACGCGGCGGCATCGCTCGCAAAGCGCGGGGCAAAACCAACGTTCTTTCGAGGCGCGGTGCGGCACGCTGGCGACCCGTGGGAATAGGATGCATGGTTTCGCCATCTCAAACACGGTGCCGAACGCGACCCTCATCTCCATCATCATCCCTGCGCTGGATGAAGCCGGCACCATCGGAGCCACCTTGGCCAGCGTGCGCGACGCGCGGGAGTCGCACGAGGTGATCGTGGTGGACGGCGGCAGCCGCGATGCCACGGTCCGTCTGGCGGAGGTTGCGGGCGCGCGTGTCATTCGCTCACCGCGACCGCAGCGCGCGGCGCAGATGAATCTCGGCGCTGAGGCGGCGCGCGGCGGCGTGCTGCTTTTCCTGCATGCCGATACGCGCCTCGCGCCCGGTGCGCTTGACGCAATCGCAGCAGCGTTGCGCGACCCTCGCGTGGTCGGCGGCGCGTTTGCGCGGCGCTACGATTCGCCGTCGCTTCTCCTGCGGGCGACGTGCTGGCTGGCGCGAGTGCGGAACCGGTTTTGGGGCTGGCATCTGGGCGACCAGGCGATGTTTGCCCGCGCGAAAATGTTCCGGCGGCTGGGCGGTTTCGCGGAACTGGACCGCTTCGAGGACCTCGA
Organism: uncultured Chthoniobacteraceae bacterium; assembly: GCA_964235505.1. Lineage (GTDB taxonomy): Bacteria > Verrucomicrobiota > Verrucomicrobiia > Chthoniobacterales > Chthoniobacteraceae > CAXSDZ01. Next base: position 280 of record CAXSDZ010000159.1, on the reverse strand, counting down.
CTTTTCGCGCCGGCTCGGACGGCGCGGCCGGCTCGTGACGTTGCGGCCGGCGGTCGTTTCTTCGGCGCGCCGGTTCGCGCGCGGCTCGCTGCGCACGACCCTCCGCGACCTCGCGCTGACCGTGGGATATCTGCGCCGGGGCGCCGCGCTGCGGGATGATGAAACCTCGGGCGCCTCCGCGGCTCTGGAAACTGGGGGCGTAGCGTGAGCCGCGGAAGCGAGCGGGGGCGCGGCATTTACAACGTGGTCGTGCTCGGCGCGGGCACGGCGGGACTGGTCA
>CAXSDZ010000158.1:5814-11030 GCA_964235505.1 uncultured Chthoniobacteraceae bacterium | reverse complement strand
GCCCTCGATGCGCTGCTCCACCTCGCGCACGGAGTCGAGATACTCGTCGAGCTTGCGCTGGTCGGCGGTGGAAATGCGGCGGCGCAGGTCACTTGCATCGCTCATCACGGCGTCGAGCACGCTTTGGTCGCCGCGCTGCACTTCGTCCTTGAAGAGCCGGTCAAAGGCGAGCGCGGGATAGATCTCCAGCGGCGTCGGCGTCGTCGGCGAACTCCACGAGATGTGCGAGGAGTAGAGCATCGAGTAGTTCTTGTGCACCGAGGGGTTCGACTTTTCGCAGCCCAGCACGAGGCTCGGCACCTTTGTGGAAGCGCCGTAGCGCTGCGCGAGAAGCTGATCGATGCTCGTGCCCGAGCGGATCTCGCCGCCGGAGGCGAGCGGCGCCCCGGAGAGCAGATTGCCCGTCTGCGAAGAGTGGATGTTTCCCTTCAGCGCCTCCTGATTGTAGAGCCCGCGGACGAAGAGCATCTTCTCTCGAAAATCGGAAAGCGGTGCGAGCACCTTGCCCAGCTCCATCGCCTTGCCTTCGCCCTTCGCCCACCATTCCTTCGAGTGGAAGCCATTGCCCGAAAACAGCGCCGCCATCCGCACCGGCGCTTCGCTCGACGGCTCCCCGCCGCGCGGCTCATCGCCCCAGACGTTGAAGGATTCCAGCCACGGCAAAGCCATGGAAACGCCGAGTCCGCGCAGAAACGCGCGGCGGGAGAAGTGGTGGGAGGGCATGGGAGGCAAGTGCAATGGGGCGCTGAGAAAGACAATCCACAACCCGTGCGGACCTACAGTTGTTTTTCCATCCGCCACTGCAATCCATGTATTGGAGCCCTTTGCATTGGCTCGGATTTTGTGCGCGAATCTCATTCCTCCGAGTGCTCCGCAGGTGGAAACGCACCCGGTGTTGCGCGAAACATTCTCCTGCGGTAACCATTCCCTCATGAGCACGAAACGGAAGATCGTCATGGATCGCAGCGCCGAGTGGGGACCGCCCCATCCTGCGTCCGCTGAATATCGTGAAGAAGCTTTCACGCAGCGTCTTGTTGAGCATCTGCACGCTGCAAAGCGGCGAGCACTTGAGGAGAAGGGTGCGGAAGTTCCCCAGCACGTGCAGGAGCTGGCGGAAAGTCTGTAAATGGCAGGTCCGGCGCTCTGGCTAGTTGCGGGTCCGAACGGTGCCGGAAAAACGACTGCCGTGCAGCGGCGTCCGATCACGGAGCTTCTGCCCACGGGGCTGGCGCTGAACGCCGATGACTGGACCTTGGAACTACTCCACGCTGCCGGCTATGCGCACTTCGAGGATGCGCCACCGGAGATCCTCCGAGCCACCTTCATCGAAGCGGCTGAGCAGACTTTCACGGTGGCAAAAAATGCGCTGGCACAAGGCGAGACCGTGATCGTCGAGACGGTTCTCAGCACGCGGAAGTTCGAGCCGCTGGTCGAGCTGGCTCATGAGCGAAGTGGCATCTTTGGGCTGATTTACATCGCGCTCGCCTCTTCCGCGGTGTCTGCGGCTCGCGTCCGGCGAAGAGTTGAGCGCGGTGGGCACGACGTTCCAGCAGATCGCCTGGCTGCGCGCTGGCAGCGGTCCGCCGAAAACCTCGGCTGGTTCGCGAGGCGAGCGGATATGTTCTGGGTTCTTAATAACACCGACTCAAAGCGAGATCACCCTCTGCCGCTGCTGGCGAACGGCGGTGAGGGTAAGCTCGAAATCCACGACGCCGATGCGATCCCAGCGATTACAGAATCACTGGTCGCCGCGTTCTCTGGTCATCTGCCGCGCTGACTCTTTTCCCGCCGAGCCGGCGATGATCCAATGAGGAATTGTGTCGTAGTTTATGGCCCGGAAAACTCCGTGAATTGCTCGTTGGGTGAGGAAATTGGTCACTCGTCCACCGTCGCATCCCGTCCCCGGATTTCGCGGAACTGCCGGCTTGCGACGATCGTCTCCATCGCGGTGCCGATGCGGTAGTCGCCGGCTTTCAATCGCGCCTGCATCTCCGTGAGCAGCGGCTCATCGGAAAGCTGCACGCCGCGACCGAGCGAGTAGCCGAGCAGCTTGCGGCAGAATTGACGCAGAAACGCGTCGCGGCGCTTCGTCAGCAGGTAATCGCGCAGCCCAGCGAGGCCGTCGATCTCCGAGCCATCCATCACCTTTGCCCGCGTATCGATCGGGCGGTCAGCCAGGTCGCGTTCGCGCGGGCGTCCGATCGCATCGAAGCGCTCCAAGGCAAAGCCGAAGGCATCGATGCGCACGTGGCAGCCGGCGCAGCGCGCGTCCGAGGTATGCTTTTCCGTGAGCTGCCGCACGGTGAGGGTGTCGGCGGATTCGTCTTCCGGGAGCAGCGGCACATCCTTCGGTGGGCGCGGAAGCCGGTCGCCGAGCAGCACTTCGGCCACCCAGTTGCCACGCAGGATCGGGCTGGTGCGCGATGCGCCGGACTGCTTTGCGAGCGTCGCACCGAGCGCGAGAATGCCGCCGCGCGAGAACTGCTTTACCCCGTCCACGCGCCGCCATTCCTCCCCCGCGACACCGGGGATGCCGTAGTGCTTCGCGAGCGCTTCGTTGAGAAAGGTGTGATCGGAATCCAGCAGGCCGAGCACCGAGCCATCCCGCTGAAAGAAGTCGGTGAAAAAGCGGATCGACTCCTCATACAACGCACCGCGCAGCGGGCCGAAAGTCGGGAAGTGCCGCTCGCTCTTTTCGTCCAGCGTATCGAAGCCGTGGATGTGCAACCACTGGCACGCGAACTCAGTCGCCAGCCGCCGCGCGCGCACATCGCCGAGCATGCGCCGCGTCTGGGCGAGGAGCGTCGCCGGGTCATGCAGCGTGTGAGCCGTCGCCGCGGCGCGAAGTTCTGCGTCGGGCATGGACGACCACAGAAAGTAGGAAAGCCGGCTGGCCAGCTCCCAATCATCCACCGGAGCCTGCTCCGACCCCGGCGCAGGATTTTCCGCCCGATACAGAAACGCCGGTGACACGAGCACTCGCGCGAGCGTGAGCCGGATCGCCTCTTCATGCGGCAGCTCCTGCGCGCGCAGCTTTTGATAAAGAGCGCGCAGCTCGACCTTCTCCCGCTCGACCAGCGGGCGCCGATACGCGCGATCCGCGAAATCCAGCACCGCCTCGACGTGCCTCGGCTCCGACGCACTGAGCGCGCTGCGAAAGGCCGCGGCGCGATCGTGAATCGGCTTCCGCAGCGGCTCGAACACCTTCGGATCAGCATCCTGAGTAGCGAACTCCATGAGCTGCGCAAACCCATCGACGAGCGTCAGCGCATCCTGACTCACGTAGCGCAGCTCGGTCCAGAGCCGATCGAGCATCGCTTTTTGCGCGTCATCCAGCATCAGCCGCGCGAGCTGGTCGTCTTCGCGGTGGAAAAGCGTGAGCGTCACGACCTCATCCACCGGCACGATTTTCGTGTAGCAAAGTGCGGCGGGAAAGAGCTGCCGGAAGGCTTCAAATGCGCTCTCGATCCGCTGTCGCGCCGCGCTGCCGTCGCGGACGAGGATCGGGGCGCTGTGGGAAAGCCGCTGGTTGTTGCTCGTCCACGGGCCGCTCGCAGCCGTCACGGAAGTCGCGCTCGGCAGCAGCCCCGAGCGGGGCTCCGGCAGCGTCGCGAGCGCCTGGAGCTGCACGCTTCCTTCCGCGCCGCTCGCCGCGTCGAGAGTGCCGGCAGCCGCGAACTCACACCCGCTCGCGAGCGCAGCAGGGATGCGGATCTCGAGGACGGATGGCGCGCGCGCCCGGAGGTCCGCAGAGTCGATCGGGACAGCTACCGAAGCCGCCTGCTCCGCGCCCTCCACGAGCAGACGGCTCACCGCGTGCGCATCTCGCAGCGTCAGTTCAGGCCGGCCCGGCGCGACCAGCCGCGCATTTTCCCACACGACGAAATCGCTCTCGTTCCCATCCCCCGCGTCCGAGGCCGCGAGGTAAAATACGACCTCACCCGCCGCATTCGCCGCCGGCAGTTTCAGCCGCACTTCCTGCCGCTCGGCGAGCGGGCTCACCGGCTCCATCCAGGCTTTTGGGCCACCGGCTTTTCCGATGTGCCCGATGCTGTTGAACTTCCAGAGCGCCCCCTGCCACTGCGCGATTTCCGCGGCAAGCGCGGCGGCATCGCCCGGCTTTGCCCCGCGCCAGCGGGCGCGCAGGCCATCGAGCAAAAGCGACGGCTCCGCGCTCGCCAGCGCGCGGACGAGCGTCGCGAAGTATTTCGCATTCAACCCGCGCTCGCGTGCGATGGCGTCCGTGCTTCCTCCGCTCGCCAGCCCGTCGCGTGCTTCGATCGCGGCCCTCAGATGCTTTTCCAGCGGCAGCCTCCCGCCCTCGGCAGTCCGGTCGATCGCGACGCCTTGCAGGCTCAGCGCTTCGCCGCCGCGCGGGTCGGAAAAGGCGCGGTAAAACGCGCGGATTTCGCCGACGATTTCCTCCGTCCAGTCGCGCCGCGTCGCCTTGGAGGAAAAGCGAATGCCGTCCGGCAGCAGCACCGCGTGGCTGGCGATTTCCTTGCCCGCATCGAGATACTTCGTGATGAGCGATGGCGACATTACCAGCGCCTGCCCCGTGTTCGTGAAGCCTTCTCCCGCCGCGCCGTCCACGGGAAACTCACGCGCGGGCTGCAGCGTCTCGACGCCGGTGAGATCGTGGATCGTGTAGGTGTATTCCGCGTTTGAAAGCCGCCGCAGCATGACCGGCCCCGGGTCGCCGGCGCGTGCGCGAGCGAGGTCATCGAGCACCGCGCCGACCCACGTCGCGAGCCGCTCCTTTTCCTCCGGCGAAGGCTGCGGCTTGTTCTTCGGCGGCATCTCGTGATTCGCGAGCTGCTCCGCCACGCTTTGCCAGATCTTCGGGTGCCGCTTCACCTCTTCGATCGTGGAGAAAGGCTCCAGGTCGAGGTCGCCCTTTTGCTTCTCCGTCGAGTGGCAATTCAGGCAGAAATCCTTGAGCAGCGGGCGGATCGTGGCGTCGAAGAGCTCCGGCCCGCCGTCATTCGCCCGGCCGCAAAATGCCAGCGTGAGCGAGAACATCGCGCTTGCGGAGATCGCGCGCGCGCGGCGGTTCCGGGGCTTCGGGCGCATCGGCGGGGCGGTCGATGGTGGGCGGGCGGACGAGCGGCGGGCGCGTGGCCGCTGGGTAGGGCGGCGCTGCCGAATGGCGCCTCGACGCGCGTCCGCCAGCTGGCCAGCAGCCCCGCCACACCCGGCAACACCGTGATGCTGGC
>CAXSDZ010000158.1:0-5804 GCA_964235505.1 uncultured Chthoniobacteraceae bacterium | reverse complement strand
CGCCCGCCGAGTTCACTGCTTCCCCCGGCCGCGGGCCACACGAATCGCTGAGTCCGAGCGGCTCCGCAAGCGCCGGAACGCTCCGCCTTACCGCCCCTCCGCCGCGTGCCCGGCGCGTGGTCGCGATCCGAAGAAGATCGCCAGCCCGAGCAGCAGTGTGCCGAATCCCGCGAGCGATTCGCGCGGATTGGAACGGAGGATGTGGACAAGCATCCAGCCATTCACCGCGAGGAAGAGCAGCGGCGTCACGGGATAGCCCCACATCGGCGCGGGGCGTCGCAGCTCCGGCCGGCGCACGCGCAGGATGATGACTCCGAGCACCGCGAGGAAGGAGCAAAGCGTGAGCGAAAACTGCGTGTAGGTGAGCACCGCGGAAAAGCTCTGGCCCCACAAAAGCGCCACCACGATTGCGCCCTGCACGAGCAGCGCAACCGCTGGCACTCCCGCCCGAGTTGTGCGCGCGAGCCAGCGCAGCGCTCGGAAATCCTCGCCCATCGTCAGCGCCACGCGCGGGCCGACCCACGTCATCGCCGAGATGGAAGAGATCAGCCCCACGCAGATCAGCCCCGCCATGCGCCGCGCGCCCGCCGCGCCGAAAATGGCTTGGGCCGCCACGTAGGCCACGTCTTCCTTGTGCTCCAGCGCCTGGATCGCAGCGAGCGGCGTGGTGCGGAGAAAGACGGCGTTCACCGCGACGTAGAGCACCGTGACCAGCACCGTGCCGAGCGCGATGGCAAGTGGCACATTGCGCTCGGGCCGGCGGATTTCGCCCACGATGTAGATCGCCGCGTTCCACCCCGAGTAGGCATACATCACATACACGAGACTCACGGCGAAAGGCGCGCTCGCGACCAGCGCGGCATCGCCCGGGACCGGGAAAAACGAGAGCGGCTGCGGATTTGCAAAGACGACTCCCGCAGCGATCAGCACGCCGACCAGCGTGACCTTCAGCACCGTCGCCGCATTTTGAAAGATGCTGCCGAATCCGACCCCGCCGAGATGGATCGTGGTCACCAGCGCCACGACTCCGAGCGAAAGGGGCAGGGGAGCCAGCGCGGGAAAAACAGCGTGGCCGTAGCGGCCAAAAGCCATCGCCGCCAGCGCGATCGGCGCGGCGAATCCAGCGGAAATGGAAACCCAGCCGGCGAGAAATCCGACGGCCGGGTGAAAGATGACGGAAAGGAAATGATACTCGCCGCCCGAGCGCGGCAGCGTGGAGGCGAGCTCGCCATACGCCAGCGCGCCGCACAGCGCGCTCACGCCGCCGACTACCCACAGCAGCAGGATGGGAAAGCCCGACGGAAGGCTGCCGACCTGGAACCCCAGCGACGTAAAAACGCCTGTCCCGATCATGTTCGCCACGACGAGGCAGGTGGCAGTGAAAAGCGAAATGCCCGCGGCGCGGCGCACCGTCGGCGCGGTGTCTGGCGTCGGGGCAGGACTGCGGCTGGCGTTCGTCATTTCTCCCGAATCGCGCGGCGGCGTCTGCGCGGCGCGGCTTTTTGCCGGGGCGCTCCAGGGCGGAGTTTGCGAGTTCAGCGCAGCAGCAGCCAAAGCGTCTGCGCGCCGAGGTCCGCCGGCACGTCCGGCAGCGGCGGCTCGCGGTGGAGCGAGCCGCCGCGGCGTGCTGTCTTCAGGCAGTGGCGGGCGATCTGTTCCAGCGCTCGGGTGGGAAGCCGGGCGCAGTTGGTGGAAAGGAGGATGCGAGCGTCCTTTGTCGCCACTTCGAGTGCTGCGAGGAGCAGTTCCTCCATTCCCTGCTCGACCTGCCAGCGGCGGCCTTTGTTTCCACGGGAAAAGGTGGGCGGATCGAGAACGATGCAGTCGAACTGCTCCCCGCGGCGCGCCAGCCGAGGCAGCACGTCGAGCACATCGTCCGCGAGAAAGCGGTGCCCGGCGGGATCGATCGCATTCAGCCCGAAGTTGGCGCGGCCCCGGTCGAGCGAGCGTTTGGAAAGATCGATGCTGACCGTTTCCGCCCCGGCCAGCGCTGCCACCACCGAGAATGAGCAGGTGTAGGCAAACGTGTTCAGCAGCCGCCGCACGCCGGCCCGCCGGACCAGCGCGCGATTTGCCCGCTGGTCGATGAAAAGCCCGGCGGAATAGCCCGCCGCGAAGTCGATGGCGAAGCGGACGCCGCATTCCTCCACGACCGTTTCCAGCGCTTCATCTGCCGCGCCCGCGAGCAGCACCGGCGCGATGCGCTCGGCGTTATGCTTTGGCAGATGCTTTCCGAAGACGCGGCGGCAGCGAAACTCATTCTCCGCGGACCATTGCCCGAGCTCCGCCACGAGCGCGTCGCGCGTTTCGCCATCCTTGTAGGAAAGAAGCGCATCCTCGCCGAACCGCTCCACCCAGCCGCCGGGCGACGAGCCAAGTCGATGGGCGGTGGTGCGCGCACTTTGCAAGGCGGCGAACTGGGCTGCTGTGATCCACCGGGCGCGCAAGTTTTGCGCAGGGTCGCGCGGGCCATTAATCTTCTTCGTTGGAGGCATGAGAACTGGTTGCAGACAAAGAATCCGTCGCTTACTCTCGCCGACTTTTCCCGACCGAACCATGCGGCCCTCGATCCTTCCCCTCATCCTTTCGGCATCGATTAGCTTCCTGCTGCTGCCAGTGCAAGCGCAGTCTGGCAGCGACCCTTCCGATCAGTATCTTTCCGGCTACACCGCCTTCGAGCGCGGCGAGCGGCTTAGCTCCGCGGGCGACGTGAAAGGGGCGATCGCGTCCTTCAAAGAAACGCGGCGCGTCCTGTCGCAGATCAAATCGGCGGCTCCAAGCTGGAACCCCGGCATGGTCGAGATGCGGCTCAAGCGCGCCGGCGAAAAGATCGTCGAGCTGGAAGGGCGCCTCGCCCGCAGCGGTGTCGGAACGGAAGACGCGCCCGACACTCGCACCCGCGGCAATCCGGGAGCCCACGGCATCCTGCCCGGGGAGGAAATCGAACCGCCCCTGCCGCCGCGCGACAGCGATTTCGATATTAGCTCAGGGTTTCCACCGCCGAATCCGCCGCCGATGGCACCGGGCCGGCCCGGGCGTGAGCCGCGGATGGGCAATTCTCCGGAACCGCGGACGAGCAGCTCCGGCGATCCGATCCGCGAGATTCAAGAGCGGATGAGCCGTTTGCAGGAAGACCTGCAAACTTCTCGCACCGAGCTGGAGCGCCTCCGGCAGGAAAAGGACGACCTGGCGCGCCAGCTTTCCGAGTCAAACAAAGTGCGTGAAAAGGCGGAGCAGACGCAAAAAGTGCTCCAGGGACGCGCGGACATGGCAGAGGAGAAACTCGCCGAAGCGCGGACCAGGGGTGCCAAAGATGGCGAGTCGCTGCACACGCTCCAAGCCGAGCGCGACAAGTCGAAGAAGGCGCTGCGCGACTTGCAGATCGATCGCGAAGCTTCCGAAGAAGTGCGTCAGCAGCTCGCCACCCGTCTCACCAAGGCGCAGGACAAAGTGGCTGCGCTGACCAAGGAGCGCGACGCCGCCACGAAGAACAGCGCCGAAGCGGATGCGCGCATCGCGACGGCGCAGAAGAAAATGGATGTCGCGGTCGCCGACGCACAAAAGAAGATGGACGTGGCGATCAAGGAAAAGGACACCTTGAACACGAAGCTTACGCAGGTCGCCAAGGAGCGCGACGATGCGCAGGCGCAGGTGGTCAAACTGCGCGAGGCGCAAAAGCAGGTCGATAAGCTCGTGACCGACAACTCGCAGCTCATGGCGAAGCTTTCCGACGCGGAAAAGCAGATCACGCAGTTCAAAGCGGAAGGTGAGCAGAAGGAGCAACAGATTTCCGATCTCAAAAAAGAAGTCGGCACGGTGACGAAACAGCTCGCCGACGTGCAAAAGCAAAGCGCGACTTACCAGACGCAGATGGGCGATCTGAAGGGGAAGCTCGACGACACTTCAAAGCAGCTCGCACAGATGAAAGTGGACACCGCGACCAGCGCCACGGAGCGGAAGAATCTCGTGGGTGAAAACGAGCTGCTGCGCGGCGTGGTGCTGCGCCAGATGAAGGAGCAGGCGCGCCGCGACCAGACGCGCAAGCTGGTGATGGGTGAACTGGGCAAGATGGAAATCCGCTCGAAAGATCTGCTCACCCGGATCGACTATCTCGGCCAGCCGGTCGTGAGACTGTCGGGAAAAGAGCGCGCCCTTTTCAAGAAGCCGCAGGTCGAGATCAGCGACTCGGAAATTTCGCTCGCAGCGCCCAAGACTGACGAGGCCGAGCCTGCCCCGCTTGCCGCTGCCACAGCGGAGCCGGCACCCACCGCAATCACTGAAGCCGCGCCCGCCGCCCCAGTTGTGGTGGCTCTTGCAGCACCCGTCGCATCCGCTCCCGCAGTCGTGAAGAACCCGCCGACGAAGGGCTCGGCAGGCAAGGTGGCGCAAGCCGCCCCGGCCGCTGCGCCGGCGGCACCGCTGCCGGAAAATAGCGCCCCTTTGCCGGAGGTGCCCGCGACCGACAACATCCAGCTTGCGAGTCTGACCACGCCGGCCCCAGCGATGCCGCTGCTCGCCGGCAAAGACTCCGACACCGGAGCGAAGGCACCCGCAGTGACCGGGCCGGAGGGACCGATGAGCAGCGTGGACGCGAAGACTTCGGGCGTTCCAACCGAGTTCATGCCGCTGGTGCAGGAAGCGAAGGACTTCTTTGAGCGGAATGACTACCGTTCCGCGGAAAAGATCTACGAGAAGATCCTCGCGAAGGCGCCGACGAACCTTTACGCGCTTTCAAATCTCGGCGTGGTCCGCTTCCGCTCCGGCAAGCTGAAGCTGGCGGAGGAAGCTTTCAAAAAGGCGATTGCCGCCGCGCCGGAAGACGCGTTTTCGCACTGCACGCTGGGGATCGTTTGCTACAGCCAAGGGAAGTATGACGAGGCGGTGAACGAGCTGACCAAAGCGCTGGCGATCAACCCAAAGAACGCGACGGCGCACAACTATCTCGGCATCACCGCGAGCCAGAAAGGCTGGCAGGAAGCGGCGCAAAAGGAGCTGGAAACGGCCACGGCGCTCGATCCGGGCTACGCGGACGCACACTTCAATCTGGCGGTCGTCTTCGCCACGCAGCAGCCGCCGAACAAAGAAAACGCGCGCAAACACTACAAGCGCGCGACGGAACTCGGCGCTGAGGTGGACTCCGCTCTGGAGGCGCTGCTGAAGTAAGCGGGCGCGACGGGTTCTTGTAAAAAAAGCGCTGCGGAGACGTAGCGCTTTTTTCTTTGCTCCCGAGGCGCCGCTCGGATCGCTGGGCGCTGACGTTTCCTCCGCATCCGTCTCACTTTCAACTGCGGTCCACCTCAGCCGCTTTTCCGCGCCACGCTTTCCCTTTCACCACATGCAATCTCTTCTCCTCCGGGCTGCCTGTCTGCTGTTGTTGCTCTGCGCCGCTGCGCCCGCTGGCACTTCTCCGCGCACGCTTTATCTCATCGGGGACTCGACGGTGAAAAACAGCCCGACTGGCCTCGTGGGTTGGGGGACGCCGATCGCCGCGCTTTTTGACTCCGGCAAGATCGGTGTGGAAAACCGCGCGCTGGGCGGTCGCTCATCGCGCTCGTTTCTGCGGGAAGGGCTGTGGGACAAGGTCGTCGCCGATCTCCAGCCGGGAGACTTCGTCGTCATGCAGTTTGGCCACAACGACGGCGGAGCGCTCGACGATGCGAAAGCGCGCGCATCGCTGAAAGGGAATGGCGATGAGGTGAAATCAGTCACACTGAAGCCGAGCGGCGAGAAGGAAACGGTGCGCACGTATGGCTGGTATCTGCGCAAATACATCGCCGATACGAAGGCCAAGGGTGCCACGCCGA
>CAXSDZ010000157.1:9182-11050 GCA_964235505.1 uncultured Chthoniobacteraceae bacterium | reverse complement strand
CGGTGGTCGCCGACGCCATAAAGAACCAGGTCGGCGCCACGATCGTCCACCGCACGCTGACGAACCTGTTCCGGGAGCGCGGCGTGCGTCTCGACCGCACGTATCAGCTGAACTTCGGCGGCAACACCGACTTCATGAACATGCTCGAGCGCGAGCGCTTGGAGTCGAAGAAAATCTCCAAAACCCAGGCCGTCACCAGCCAGCTCGGCCACCCGATGCCGGCGGAAAATGTGCACGTCGGCCCGAGCGATTACGTGCCGTGGTTGAGTGACCGCAAGTGGTGCTACATCCGCATGGAGGGCACGACCTTTGGCAATGTCCCGCTCAACTGCGAAGTGAAGCTGGAGGTGTGGGACTCGCCCAATTCCGCGGGCGTCGTTATCGATGCGATCCGCTGCGCGAAGCTCGCGCTCGACCGCGGCATCGGCGGCGCGCTCGGCGGCCCATCGAGCTACTTCATGAAGAGCCCGCCCGTGCAGTTCACCGACGACGAAGCGCGCCAGCACGTTGAGGCGTTCATCGCCGGCGAGCCGGCGGAAGAGCCGACCCTCGCGGGGAACGGCACTCGCAGCGAGAGCCCGCGCGCCCCGCGAAAAGGAAAGCCCGCCCGGCGCAAGAAGAGCGACGCGGCCTAGCTGGCGTTTCTTTGCACTTCGACGCATGAAGATCGTCATCTTCGGCCTCACGCTTTCCTCTTCATGGGGAAATGGCCACGCGACTCTGTGGCGCGGGCTTTGCCGTGCATTGATCGCGCGCGGGCATCGCGTCGTGTTCTTTGAGCGCGACGTGCCTTACTACGCGGCGCACCGCGATCTGCACGCGCTGCCCGGCGGCGCGCTGGAGCTGTATTCCGACTGGGAAAATGCGGTGCCGAAAGCGCGGCGCGAACTGTCCGATGCGGATGTCGCGATCACCACCTCGTATTGCCCGGACGCGATCGACGCCGCGCGGCTCATGCGCGATTCGGACGCGCTGCGGGTTTTCTACGATCTCGACACGCCGGTCACTTTCGCCCGTCTGGACGCGGGGGAAGCGGTCGGCTATCTCGATGATGCCGGCCTCGTCGACTTCGATCTCGTGCTGAGCTACACCGGCGGCGGCGCGCTCGATGCGCTGCAATCCCGGCTCGGTGCGCGCCGCGTGGCCCCGCTCTACGGCAGCGTCGATCCCGCCGAGCACCGCCCTGTGCCGCCAGTCGCGAGCTATCGCGCGGACCTTTCCTACCTCGGCACCTACGCGGCCGACCGCCAGTCCGCGCTGGAAGAGCTTTTCCTCGAGCCAGCGCGCCAGCGCCCCTCGCAGCGCTTCGTCATCGGCGGCGCGCAGTATCCCGCGGACTTCCCGTGGTCGTCGAACCTGTTCTTCGTTCAGCACCTCCCGCCCGCCGAGCATCCCGCGTTTTTCTGTTCGTCGCGCCTCACGCTGAATGTGACGCGCCGGGCGATGGCGGAGATGGGTTACTGCCCGTCCGGTCGCCTCTTCGAAGCCGCAGCGTGCGGGGTCCCGATCCTGAGCGACACGTGGGATGGCTTGGACGAATTCTTCACGCCCGGCGAAGAAATCCTCCTCGCTCGAAACACCGCCGAGGCGCTTGCAGCCTTGGCTTTATCGGACTCCGAGCTCCGCCAAATCGGCCAGGCCGCCCGCGAGCGCGCGCTCGCCGAGCACACCGCCACGCATCGCGCACAGGAGCTGGAGCAGCTCTTCGACGCCGCGCTCTGCGAGCCCGCTTCCGCCTGATCGGCAGCCTGCTCCGGCAATCGCCAAATCAACCAATCACCCGATCGCCAAATCTCAATGTGGGGCATTATTCCAGCCGCCGGCGCCGGCAGCCGCTGGACGCAGGGCGCGGGCGTCGTCAAAGCGCT
>CAXSDZ010000157.1:0-9172 GCA_964235505.1 uncultured Chthoniobacteraceae bacterium | reverse complement strand
CATCCAGCCGCTCGCTTTTTCCAAGGAGCTGCTCCCCGTCGGCAGCCGCCTTGATGGCGCGACCGAGCGGCCGCGCGCAGTCAGCGAATATCTCGTCGAGCGGATGGTGGTCGGCGGGGCGGAGAAAATCTGCTTCGTCATCTCGCCGGGGAAATCCGACATCCTGGAATACTACGGCGGCGGCAAGGTCGACTCGGCGAGCATCGCGTTCGTGGTGCAGCAAAAGCCAGCGGGGCTGTGCGACGCCATCTTTCGCGCCGCGCCGCTCGTGCATCGGGATGAGCACGTGCTCGTCGGCCTGCCGGACACCGTCTGGTTCCCGGTGGATGGACTGCGCGCGCTGCCAGATGGCGCGCTGGCATTTCTCCTTTTCCCCGTCGAGCGGCCGGAGCTTTTCGATGCGGTCATCACCGATGATGCCGGCTGCGTGCGCGAAATCCAGGTGAAGCAGATCGGCGCCGAATCGCGCTGGGTCTGGGGCGCTTTCAAAATGCCCGGCACGATCTTCCACGCGCTGCACGCGCTCTGGCAGGAGCGCGGCGAGTGCGACGAATACTTCGGCACGCTGGTCAATGCGTGGCTCGCGCGCGGCGGCGAGGCGCTCGGGGTGCAGGCCGGGGAAGCGTATGTCGATGTCGGCACGCTGCACGGCTACCGCGAAGCCATCCGACTCCTGAGCGGCGACGAAACCTCCGCGCAATCCTCGCGCGGAGCCACCGCGCCGCTCGCCCCTGAACCGCTGCCGCAACTATGAGCGCCTCACTTTCCGAACCATCCGCCACGACCGCCGAACCTTCGCTGGAGGGCCGCATCCGCGGGCTCGGCGACTGGTTTCACAACCTCGAACTCGGCGGCATCCAGACTGCGCCGAATCATTTCCTTGGCGACTATCCGCGCTGCAAATTCGCGCGGTTCGAGGATGCGATCCCGGCGGATCTCACCGGCAAGAGCGTGCTGGATATCGGCTGCAACGCTGGCTTTTACTCGACCGAGATGAAGCGGCGAGGCGCGGCGCGCGTGCTCGGCGTGGACTTCGATGATCGCTATCTCGCGCAGGCGCGACTCGCCGCGGAAGTGCTCGGGATGGAGATCGAATTTCGCAAGCTCTCGGTCTATGATGTCGCGCAGCTGGGAGAGAAGTTCGACGTCGTGATCTTCATGGGCGTGCTCTACCACCTGCGCCATCCGCTGCTCGCGCTGGACCTCATCCACGAGCACGTCGCCGGCGATCTGCTGCTCTTCCAATCGATGCAGCGCGGCAACGAAGAGCCGGCGGCGATCAAGGACGACTATCTCTTCTGGGAGACGGAGCAGTTCGAGCGCGCCGACTGGCCCCGCATGCTTTTCGTGGAGAAGAAATACTGCGGCGATCCGACCAACTGGTGGATTCCGAACCGCGCCTGCGTCGAAGCGATGCTGCGCTCCTCCGGCTTCGACATCCTCGCGCATCCGGAAGACGAGGTCTTCCTGTGCCGCCGCCGCGCCACCCGCGAGGTCGAAGCACGCCCATCCTGATTTTTCGTCGAGAAAAACCACGAAGGCACAAAGGACACAAAGCAGACGCTGAATCTTGGGAAGCTATCGATGTCAGTCATCTCCGCGCCCTCCGTGTTCTCCGTGGTGAAACTTTCCCCTCCCTTCGTGTCCTTCGTGCCTTCGTGGTGAACCCAACCCTCATCTCCCCCGTTCAACTCTCTCCGCCATGCCTGTTGACTCCGTGATGTTTTGGAACGAGCCGAACAACAAGTCCCATTGGGACCGCGAGCTCGACCCGGAGTGGGACATTTTTGCTGAGATGATCAAGGGCGCGGCCCGCGCGGTGCAGCGTGAGAATCCGGCGCTCACCCGCGTGCTCGGCGGCATGTCGCCGATCGATCCCGCGTTTGTGCAGCGGCTCGACGAGCGAGGCGTTCTCGCCACGCTGGACGCGATTGCGGTGCACGGATTTCCCCTGGATTGGAACCATTGGCAGATCAACGAATGGCCCGCAAAGCTCGATGAAATCAGGGCTGTAACGTCGCTGCCGATCTGGGTGAGCGAGGTCGGCATCTCGACCTTCGGCGCGGAGGAAGTGCAGGTATTCGGTCTCCAGCGGACGGCGGAACTGCTGACCGGCCGCGCCCCGCGCATCCACTGGTATAGCCTCTACGACCTGCCGCGCGCGTGGCCGGCGACGACCCGCCACCGGGAGGCGGAAGGCTCTTCCTACTACCGCCACTTCTACATGGGGCTGCTGCGCGAAGACGGCTCGCCAAAGCTCGCGCTGGAGCATTTCCACAAGTTCACGCCCGCGCTCGGCATCTGCCAATGGTTCCACTTCGAGGATCACCGGCTCGACGATGCGGTGCGCTGGCTGCGCGATCTGGGCGTGCGGCATCTGCGCACCGGCCTGAGCTGGGCGGACTCCTTTCGGCCGAATGCGGATGCGTGGTTCGACCGCCAGATGGAAGCGCTGGCCGAATTCGATGTGACGGTGACTTTTTGCTTCACGCCCGAGCATCGCGGCGTCGCGGCGCACCACACCAGCCCGCCGCTGGACATTGCGGAATACGCCGACTTCTGCGCTCGCATGGTGCACCGCTACGCGCCAGCCACGCAGAGCGCTGCGACGTCTTCGCCGAACGCAGCGCAGCAGTTCGTCCTTGGATGACGACCTTCCTGCTCATCCGCCACGGCTCGCACGACCTGCTCGGGCGCACGCTGGCGGGCCGCGCGCCGGAAGTGCATTTGAACGCCCGCGGCCACTCGGAAGCCGCGCACCTCGCCGAGCGGCTTGCTTCCATGCCGGTGAGCGCCATTTACACAAGCCCTATGGAGCGTGCGCTTGAAACGGCGTCCCCGCTGGCGGCCCGCTTCGGCCTCGATCTGCGAGTCCGCGCGGGGCTGGATGAAATCGATTTCGGCGAATGGACGAACCGGCCCTTTTCCGCGCTCGCCCTGCTTTCCGACTGGCAGCGCTGGAACTCCGAGCGCAGCCATGGGCGCCCGCCCGGCGGCGAATCGATGAGCGAAGTGCAGGCGCGCATTGCGACAGAAATCGAACGCCTCGCGCCGCTGCACGATGATGAAACGGTCGCGCTCGTTTCCCACGGCGACGTCATCAAAGCTGCGCTGATGCACGTGCTCGGCATCCCGCTCGACCACGTCGCGCGCTTCGAGATCAGTCCGGCGTCCGTCAGCGTGCTGCTGGCAGGCGAGGGTGCCCCGCAGGTTGCGCGGATGAATGACACTGGCGGCTTCGGAGAACTGTAGCGCCGTTTGTGATGATGCGTGTGCCGCAGGAGGTCGCGCGAAAATGCAAGGTCCAGCGCGCAACGCTACTGCGCGCGGAGCACCACCAGCTCCGGCTGCGCGAAGTCCGCTTGCAATGACGCGAGGTCGATCGCGCAGCGTCCATCACCTCCAAAGCGCGCCTCATTTGTCGAAAGCACCAGCGACCAGGCTGCACCCTGCGGCGCTTGCAGCACGCGCTCATCCCGCAACGAGCCACGGTGGCCTCCCACCAAATCCCAAATTACCAGCCAATCGCCGCCTTCCGCAGTGAACCGGATCGCGCACGCGCCAAGCGCCAGCTCCTCCAGAAGCCATCGGTCGCGGGAGACCGGGCGGAACGCCGGCTCCGCCGCACGCAGGGCGAGACACGCTTTTGTCAGCGCCAGCATTTGCGCGTTTGCAGTCTGCTGCAGCTCTTCCCAGCGGAGCTTGGAGCTTTCAAAAGTGCTCGCGCTCTGCGGGTCGGGAATGCGCGCGAGCGTCTCGGGATTCTGGAAAGCTTTGAACTCTTTGAACTCCTCGCGCCGGCCTGCGGTGATCAGTTTCCCCAGCTCTTCATCGTGTTCGGTGAAGAATAGAAACGGCGTGGAAGCCGCCCATTCCTGTCCCATCCACAGCATCGGCGTGTAGGGCGACAGGCAGAGCAGCGCTGTGGACGCCCGGAATGCCGCGGGCGAAATGCGGCTGGCGAGCTGCTCGCCAAAGGCCTGGTTGCCCGTTTGATCGTGATTCGCAATGCAATGCACGAAGCCTTGCGGCGCCGCGTGCCGGCACTCGGTCCCGCGTGCCGTGCCCTGCGCGGGCGAGACCTGCCCGCGATAGTGCCAGCCATGGCGCAGCGTGTCGGCGAGCTCCGGGAGCGAGCCGTGGAAGTCCGCAAGATACGCCTCCTGTTCGTGCGTGTTCGCCACGCGGACCGTGTGGTGAAAGTCATCCGCCCAGACGCCGTCAAATCCGTAGCCGCCTTCGCTTTGCGCAAGCAGCAGGCGCGCTTCGTTGCGCGGGTCTTCCGCGATGGCGTAGCCGCCCTGCGCATGGATGCGCGCGGTGATTTCCTTCAGGATGTGCCGCGGCGATTCATCCACGATCGCGTGCGTCGCATCGAGCCGGAATCCATCGATGTGAAACTCGCGCATCCAATACCCGGGGTTCGCAATGACCAGCTCGCGCAGCGGCACGAACTCCGGGTGGCCGTAGCGGATCGCACCGCCCCACGGCGTCTTGGCGTTCTCATCCAGATACTCGCCGATGTAGCAGCCGAGGTAGTTTCCTGCCGGGCCAAAGTGGTTATAGACCACGTCCAGGATCACCGCGAGGCCGAGCGCATGCGCCGCATCCACGAGCGCCCGCAGATCATCGGGCTCCCCGTAGCAGCGGGCCGGCGCATATAGGCAGACGCCATCGTAACCCCAGCCGCGATCACCCGCGAAGTCGGCGACGGGCATGATTTCGATCGCCGTGACCCCGAGCTCGCGCAAGTGCGGGAGCTTTTCGATCGCGCTGCGGAAGGAGCCCGCCGGCGTCCACGTGCCGAGGTGTAGCTCGTAGATGACGAGGTCGCGAAACGGTGGCCGCTGCCACAGCGCATCGTTCCATTCGTAGGTGTCGGGATCGACGACCATGCTTGGGCCATGCACGCCTTGCGGCTGAAAACGCGAGGCGGGATCGGGAAAGCTTTGCGCACCATCCAGGCGGAATTTGTAGAGGTCTCCCGGGCTTCCTTCCGCATCGACCCCGTCGAAAAAGCCGCGGTCGCTGCGGCCGAGCGGCACCGTGCGCAGCGGCGTGCCGGCCGGATCGGACACCTCCACGGACAACTGCTGGCACACCGGCGCCCAGACCCGGTAATGCACGCCGAACTCATCCGCCTCCGCCCCTTGCGGCAGGCGCTGGATGGGGCGTGGCAGGGCAGTGGCCGAGGCGGGCTGAGTCGGAGCTTCGATCATTGGGAAAAAGCGTGTGGAGGGTGCCGGACAGGATTTCGGGGACGGAAGCAACCGTGCGCCGGCTACCACTGCAAGCAGCGCCTGCCAGTGAAGTAGAAGATAAGGGAATTCCCGCCATCCGGCTCCGCACCCGCGCTGATCGCCGAGCCCTCTTGTGCGTTTTAGCGCTGGCTCAATGATGGAAGCCGCCGTCCGAGCCCACATCCGCGAGGCGCCGCCGCTCCATCAGCCACACGAGCCAGATGCAGCCTTCATAAATCATCAGCACTGGGGTGGCCATCACGATGAAAGTGATCGGGTCCGGCGTCGGCGAGATGATCGCCACGAGGATCATGATGAGTGTGTAAGCGTAGCGGCGCGTGGCGGTCAGCAGCCGGAAGGAGACGATGTTTAGAAAAGCGAGCGCCAGCACCACGACTGGCAGCTCCGCCAGCAATCCGCAGGCGATGGCGAGATGCGTCACGAAGCCGTAGTAATCCTTCGCCGTCCAGTTCGGCGTCATCTTCATCCTGAGCGCGTAGTCGTGAAACCACCGCAGCGTCATCGGCAGGATGTAGTGGTAGGCCAGCGCCACCCCGATCGCGAACAGCACGAATCCGCCGAGGAGACCCGGCATGAGCATGCGCTTTTCCTTTCGCGTCAGCGCGGGCAGCACGAACTCCGCAATAAAGTAGAGGAGGACGGGAAACGTGAGCACCAGACCCGCGTAAAACGCGATTTGCAGAGAGATCATGAAGGGCTCGGTCACCTTCAAAACCTGAAGATCCTTCTTGCCCTGAATCGCTTCCAGCGGGCGGAGAATCAGCGCGGAAATATCGTCCACGAAGATGAACGAGACGATCATCCCCGCCGCGAGGCACATCGCCATTTTGAGGAGCGTCCACCGCAGGTCCTCCAGATGGTCGAGAAACGGTTTGACGACATCGCCGCCCTCCTGCTCACCGCGGACGCGGAAGAGCTTGTCGAGGAGCTTGTGGAGCCAGTGCATGGGGCGGGAAAGATGGGAGGCGAGGTCGAAAGTGCAAGGCTCAAAGTGGGCGCGGGACGCCGGGTTTTCAGCGTCGCGCCGCGACCGATCTGCGAGGCTGAAAGGCGGCGCAGGAGCCGGGAGAAAAGCGGCGCTACACCAGCCCCATCGCCACGAGCCGGGCGAACGCCGAGAGCGTATTGGCGTCGCGCACTTCGCCCGAGGCAATGAGCCCGCGCAGCTCAGCAATCGAAAAGGCGCGGGCTTCCGAGATTGCTTCGCTGGCATCCAGCTTGGTCCCTGCCGCGCTCAGCGTCACCGGGCGCACCAGCAGCAGATGGCTGTGCTCATCGGTGAAGCCACAGCTCGGAAAGAAGTGGCCGAGCGAGAGTGCTTCGCCCTCCGGCGCGAGTTCGTAGCCGCTTTCCTCCTGCAGCTCGCGCAAGCCTGTGGCGCGGATCGCGGCCTCGTCGTGCGCGGCCTCGTCATCGATCTGCCCAGCGGGAAATTCCCAGATCGTGGCACGGATCGGCACCCGCTCCTGGCGCACCAGAACGAAGCGCCCATCGGCCATCTGCGGCGCTACGACCACGGCTGCTTTGCGGTGGCACACCGTCCACGAAAATGGCTCCGGGCGCGTCGGCGACGTGACGGTGACGCGATGCACGGCGAGGTGCGCATTGGAAAAGGCCACCTCGTCGGCGACCGTGGCCCAGCCTTCGCCATCGGGAGTGAAGGAATGAAATGGCATGCTGGGACGAACGCACGCGGCGTCCGCACCGGATGTCTGCCGGTCAGCGGGCGCGCGCGACGGTCACCTTGGCAGCGGTCTTCCCACCGCGCTTTGCACCCGTGCGAGTGCCGCTTTTCTCCGCGCGCGGCTCGAACTCGAAGCCGACTTTCCCGTCTTTCCCCAGCACCAGATACGCCGCGAAAGGCCGCCCTTTTTTCGAGATGAACTTCGGCAGCAGATCCGTTTTGCCTTCCCCGATCAGCTTCGTCACCTGGTCGCGCGGGATCGCGCGCTGGAGGATCATTTTGCCCATGTTGAAGGTGCATTTCTTCGCCGCGACGTGCTCGCACGTGTAGTTCTTCGCCATCTCAAACACGTGGCCCGCCTTGCACACCGGGCAGCCGCCGAGCGGCTCGGGATCAACCGGCACCGCGGGCTCACCCGTCGCCGCGTCGTCCTGCTCAAAGTCGAACTTCTGCTTCCATTCCGACTTTTCGCCGAGCGTGACGACCGCGGAAAACGGTTTGCCGAACTTGGAGCGGAAGTTCTCCAGCGGCCCCACGCGGCCTTCGGAAAGAAGCTGCATCACTTCCTCCCGTTCAAATTCGCGATCCGCCATCTTCTTCCAGACGATCAGTTTGCACTCCTCGTTCGGGCACTCGAAGGCCTTGTAGCTTTCGCGGAACGGGCGCGCCGCGCAGTGCGGGCAGGGGACATCGATCGCCTTGAAATGCCCCTGCACTTCCTTGCCCATGCCGCCGCGGACCTTTTCCACGATGTCGGTCGTGAGCTCGCGGATCTCGCCCATGAAGGCATCGCGCGAGAGTTTGCCGCGCTCCATCTGCTTCAGCTTGGACTCCCAATCGCCGGTGAGCTCCGGCTTGGTAAGCGCGCCGGCGTCGAGATTGCGCAGCAGCGTGATGAGCGAAATGCCCTTCGCCGTCACCACCAGCTCGCGCCCCTGCCGCAGCAGGTAGCCTTCGTAAAGCAGCCCTTCGATGATCTGCGCGCGCGTGGCCGGCGTGCCGAGTCCGCGCTCGCTCATCGCCTCGCGCAGTTCCTCGTCGTCGATCAGCTTGCCCGCGCCTTCCATCGCGCTCAGCAGCGTTGCTTCGTTGAAACGCGCAGGCGGTTTCGTTTCCGTTTCCTTCACCTCGATCGCCTCGGTGCGCGCACTTTCGCCGGCCGCGATTGGCACGATGGTGCGGTCGCTTTCCTCATCCGCCTCCGCCTGCCGGCCATACACCGCGAGCCAACCCGGATCGACGATGATCTTGCCATCAGTCTTAAATTTCTCGCCCTCGACCGTGGTGATCCGGGTGGTGATCTCGAACTGCGCCGCCGGAAAAAACACCGCGATGAAGCGTCGCGCGACGAGATCGAAAATCTTCTGCTCCACCTCGCTGAGGCTCTTCGGAGCGGTGCCCGTCGGCACGATGGCAAAGTGATCGCTGACCTTCGCGTTGTTGAAAATGCGGCGGTTCATCCGCACCCAGCCTTCCTTCAGAGCGCGCTCGGCGTGCGTGGAAAGCGTGCGATCGGAGAAGGAGCCCATCACAGTGCGCGCGGTGGCGATGTGGTCTTCCGGCAGGTAGCGCGAATCTGTTCGCGGATACGTCAGCGCCTTGTGCTTCTCGTAAAGCGCCTGCGCGATTTGCAGCGTCATCTTGGCGGGAAAGCCGAAGCGCCCGTTGGCTTCGCGCTGGAGCGTGGTGAGATCGTAAAGCAGCGGTGGCGCTTGCGTGGTCGGCTTTTTTTCCTCTTCGATCGTCGCGGGCTTGCCTTCGCATTTTGCGCGAAGCGCATCGGCGATCTCGCGATGCCACAGGCGCGTGGCGGTGCGGTGCTCGTCCCAGAGCGAGCCGTGCTCGGGTTTCAGGCGCTCGCCGGCACCAGGCAGCACAAGGCCAAAGTGCGCGAGCAGCCGCGTGGTGCGCGCTTCTTCCGCGTCGCTCTTGCGGAATGCCGAATCGAACCAGCGTCCGCGATACGTGCCCGCCGCCACACCGAAGTCGCCGAACACCTCGAACATCGCGCGAGGCGCGAAGGAGCGGATCTTTTCCTCGCGCTCGGCGAGGATCGCGAGCGTCGGCGTTTGCACGCGGCCGGAGGTGGTTTTGTTGAAGCCGCCGCCTTGCGAATTGAAGGCGGTGAGCGCGCGCGTCGCATTGATGCCGACGAGCCAATCGGCCTCGCTGCGGCTGGTCGCGGCGTCGGAAAGCGGCTGCATTTCCTGGTCGGAGCGCAGGTTGC
>CAXSDZ010000156.1:0-11087 GCA_964235505.1 uncultured Chthoniobacteraceae bacterium | reverse complement strand
CTGCCCGGTGCGGCCAATCCCGCTGCGTTCGGCTTTGGCGGAATCACGCCACCACTCGGGCTGCTGCCGGGCCAGCCTGCGCCGGCGAAGGGTGTGAGCGCCTCGCTCCGCGAGGCGCAGGACAACACGATGCGGCAGAAGATTTATTCGCAGCTTTCCTTCCCAAAGGAGCGCAAGAACTACTCGCGCATCATCTTCGCGCTCGTGCAGGTGAGCTGCAATCCCGGCTGGCGCACGCAGGAGCACTACACCGCGGATGTGTCCGCTTCGCTGGAATACTACGACCTGTGCTCGCGCAACAACATGAGCCGCGGCGAGCGCCGCGCGCCCACCGTCTTTTCGGTGCTGCCGCTGATCGATGCGCAAACGGTGGAGATGACCAACAGCCAGCGCGAAGTGACGCAGCTTGCCTTTCAGCTCGCCGCCTCGCTCCCCGCGCGAGGCGTGGACATCAAGGCCAAGGATCTGTTCCAGTTTGTGAAGCGCTACTCGCGCGACCTGCGTTCGCGCACTCCGATCCCGGTCGTGAATTCCTACTCTTCGGGCGGCACCTTTGGCTTCCGCTTTTCACCGTCGTTCCAGGCGATGCGCGACCCGGCACAGAAGAACACGCGGGCTGCAAATGTGCTGCTGCCGACGACTTTTCCCGCTCTGATCACCGTGGTCGTCTATGAGAATGACTACCAATACTGGAGACAAGTCATGAACGCGAAAGAACCGGCGATCATGACAAACATTTCGACCCGCTGGTTCCTGAAGGACCGTCCGCCGCTCTGGCAGCTCCCGAAGCGGCTTTTCACCCCGATGCGCCGCGACACGGCGGCGATGGCGGTGAGCGGCGCTCAGGATGTGGCGGTGATCGAGGCGGCGAAATCCAACTTCAAACTTGCCACCGGTGGCGACGCTTCGGATGGCGTTTATAACCCGATCTACGACGAGATGCGGCGGCAGTTGATCGTGCTCTCCGAGAAAGGCATCGGCCGCTCGTGGCCCATCTTGATCAATCAGCAAACCGACCGCGAGCGGGAGATCGAGCGCAAGGAACACAAGCTGCGCAACGACACGATGCGAGCCGCGGAGGATGCCCGGCGCGCGGCCCGCGAGCAGCGCGCCATCGAGCTGAAAGCCGCGATCGGCGGCACCCTGCTTTTCCGGACCCCAAAGGTGGAACTCATCAAGCCCGCCGCAGCGATCACACCGCCAAAGCAAGGCGATGCCACAGAAATCGGCGCGGAGGCGAGCACGGGACTGACGCCACCAGAGCCCAGCGATTCTGCGGACCTCGCACTGCTGCCAGCGGAGGAGCTGAAGCTGGAACCGTCCGCGCCAACCGTCGCGCCGGCTGCTCCCAAAACTGTGAAAACCAGGCGCGCCTCGCGGGTTCAGTCGATCGCAGCGGCTGCCCAGGCAGCTCTGCCCGGAAAGTAAGGCCGGTGCTTGCGCGGCGAGCTTCCCGCCGCCTTCACCCCGATCCCTCCACTGCGCTCCGGGGCACCTCTTTTGGCAGAGCGACGCTGCCTGGCCGGAGCTTCGGTCGGGATGACATCACGCGAAGTGAAGGATTATCTAAATGGAATGCGCTCCAGTGGTGTGTCACGGCTGAGATGTGGGACGACCTTCGACGGATAGGAGTCGCGCAGCGACGGCAAGAAAGTAGCCCAGTGCTTCAGCGCTGGGTTTGTGCGTGCGATTGCGGGCAAGTCGCGCAGCGACGAAAGAGCGGCGCCCCTCTTTCGTCGCTGCGCGACTCCCGCACTTTCCCTCCGGCACCCAGCACTGAAGTGCTGGGCTACTTTCTTGCCGTCGCTGCGCGACTCGCTCGCCCCCGGCATTCCTCAAGACAGGCGTGACACACCACTAGCAAACCGGCTGTTGCCCGATGCGCACGGTGTCTTCCGCGGGCTGCGGTTGAGCTTGCCTACGCCGCGACCGGCGTCCGCTCTGTCGCCCGGGCGAGGGCCATGGCGAGGGCGCTCGGGGTGATCGGTTTATCCAGCAGCATATCGATGTCCGGCGGCGGCGAACCGTCCGGCAGCAGCATGGAGCCGAAGCCCGTCAGCATCACCACCGGCAGGTCGGGCGCGAGGCGCTTCACCGCGGCAGCCAGGGCCGTGCCGGTCATCCGGGGCATCGAAAGATCGGTCAGCAGCACGTCGAATTTGCCGAGCTGAAAGCGCTCGAGCGCTTCGCTCCCGTCCGCCGCCACCGTGACCTGGTGGCCATACAGCTCCAGCACGTGCGCGATGAGCTCGCGGATGTTTGCGTCGTCATCGGCAAAGAGCACGCGCAGCGGCGCGAGCGTGGCGGGATCGAAGTGCTGCGCCTGCGCCGCGTTCGAGTGTTCGCGCGGCAGGGTAAGTGCGAAGGTCGTCCCGCGGCCCGGCGCGCTCTCGATTTCGATGCCACCCTCGTGCCGGCGCACGATGCCGAAAACCATCGCGAGGCCGAGCCCGGTGCCGTCCTCGCCCTTGGTCGTGAAGAATGGCTCCAGGCAGCGCACGCGCACTTCCTCCGTCATGCCGAGCCCGGTGTCGGCGACCTCCAGCCGCACGGCGTCGCCGTTTTCGCAAAGGCAGGCGCGCAGCGTGATCGAGCCGCCATCCGGCATGGCGTCCACCGCGTTAAAAACCAAGTTCAGCAGCGCCTCGCGCAGCTCCGCCGCGATGCCGCGCACCTGCAGATCGGCGGGCACTTCCGTGCGCAGCTCGATGTCGCAGCCTGCGCCGAGCGCTTCGTCGCGCCAGCGCGGGCGGGCCAGCTCGCCGACTTCCTCCACCAGCTTCCAGAGCAGCACCGGCGCATAAGTTTCCTCGCCGGTCCGCGGGCGGTAAAACTGCCGCAGCCTGCTCACGACGTGCGCGGCATCGCCGACGGCCCGCGAGATCAGCGCCAGATCGCGCTGAGCCTTTGCTTCATTTTGCAGCGCGCCCGGCAGCCGCAGCATTTCCGTGAAGCCCTGGAGCACCATCAGGTTGTTGTTGAAGTCATGCACCACGCCGGCGGCCATGGTGGAAAACGCGTGGAGCCGCTCCTGCTGGAGCGCCTGGCGCTGGCTCTCGCGCAGCTCGCGCAGCGCGCTCTCCAGCTTGCCCGTCCGCTCGGCGACGCGATCCTCCAGCGCCGTATTTTGCGCCTGGAGGCCGAGGTGGAGAAAGCGCGCTTCCAGGAGATTGCGCACGCGCAACTCGAGCTCGGTGGCGTCGAGCGGCTTGCAAAGAAAATCGCGCGCCCCGGCGGCGAGCGCCCGCCGCCGCACGCGCGGCGAGACGTCGGCCGTGAGGATCATCACCGGCTGGTAGCTGTCGGGCGCGATTACGCCGCGGAGAAGTTCCAGCACTTCAAATCCATCAAGGTGCGGCATCATGAGATCGAGCAGCACGAGGTCGGGGTCGCACTCCGAAAACAACGCCAGCGCCGTGCGGGAGTCGGTCGTCGTGCGGATGGCGGTGAGCCCGGCGCCTTCCAGCAGCCGCTCCAGCAGGAGCACGTTCGCCGGCTCGTCATCGACGACGAGCACGCGGGCGGTGCGGAGAAAGTTTTCGAAGGCGGAGTTCATGAAAATGGAGCGCAGGTATCGCGCAGAAAGTGGGTCACCACCCGGAGCACCTCATCCACCTCGAGCGGCTTCACGAGGTAGTCATTCGCACCGCATTCGCGCAGGCGGATGATCTGGCGCGGCAGCGCATCGGCGCTCACGATGACGACCGGCGTGCGCGCCAGGCGGACGTCGGCACGGAGGGTTCGCAGCACCGTTTCGCCGCTCATGCCGGGCAGGTGCAGATCGAGCAGGATCAGCTCCGGGCGCTGCTCCAGCGCGAGCCCGAGCGCTTGATCGCCGCGGGTGCCGCACAGGAGTTCGATGTCGCCGCGCTCTTCCAGGATCGTCTCCATGAGCCGGAGATTCGCCGGATTATCCTCCACATAAAGGACGCGGCGCAGCGGTCTCGCAACGCCCGCGGGCGCTGGGTCCACGCAGCCGGAAGGAAGGTGCGGGGTGCCTGTTGGAGCCGGCGCGGGCACGGAGGGGAGTGAAATGGAGAACGTGCTGCCGCGGCCCGGCACGCTTTCGACGGCGATGCTGCCGCCCATGGCTTCCATCAGTTTTCTGCTGATCGCGAGGCCGATGCCAGTGCCTTCCGTTTCATCCCGCTCAGCGCCGAACCGCTCGAACGGCACAAAGAGCATCTCCATCTGTTCCGCCGAAATACCCGGTCCCGTGTCGCGGACCGAGATCGCCAGCCGACCGGCCTCGGCGGGTGCGCAGCGCACCTCGACCGTGCCGCCCGTGCAGTTGTATTTTCCGGCGTTGGAAAGGAGGTTCAGCAGCACCTGCCGCAGCCGCTGCCGATCGGCCAGCACCCAAGTGCCGGGCATCGCCCCGCGCGTGAGCGTGAGCCGGCGCTCCTCGAAAAGCGGGCGCATCAGCTCCAGTGCTTCCCCCACCACTTCCGCCACCTCCACCGGCTCGGGGGACATGCTCAAGCGGCCCGACTCGATCCGCGCGAGATCGAGCACCTCATTGATCAGCCCGAGCAGATGCCGCCCCGCTTTCACGATCTGCTCCACCCCTTCCTCCTGCCGGGCCGTCAGCTCCGTGCGCTCGAGGATCTGGCCGAAGCCGAGGATCGCATTCAGCGGTGTCCGCAGCTCGTGGCTCATGCGGGAAAGGAACTCGTCCCGCGCGCGGGTCGCCCGCTCCGCATTGTCGCGAGCCTCGCGCGCTTCCTCCTCGGCGCGCTTGCGATCGGTGATGTCGATGACCACGCCATCCCAGATCGTGTCGCCATTGGCCTCGCGCGTCGGCCGCGAAACGCACCGGGCCCAGCGCACTTCGCCGCCTGGGCTGTGGAAACGCCCTTCCCAAAGCCACTGCGCGAGCGTGCCGGCGGAGTCGAGGACCGACTGCTGAAATCCGGCGCGATCTTCCGGCACGATCGCGGCGACGAGCACGCCAGCGTCGGCTTCGATCGCGCCCGGCTCGCAGCCAAACAGCTCGCGGCTGCCGTCGCTCACAAACGGAAAACCCGACGTGCCATCCTTGCGCACGATGAACTGATAGACCATGCCCGGCACATTGCGCGTGATCCGCTCGTAGCGCGCGCGGCTTTCGCGCAGCGCGCGCTCGGCTTCCTTGCGCTCCGTGATGTCGCGGATGTGCCCGGTGAACATCGGCGGCCCTTCCAGCGCGATCGGCAGGATCGCGAGTTCGATGGGGAACTCCGAGCCGTCCATGCGCATCGCGGGCAGCTCCAAGCGTCGGCCGAGCGCAGAGCCCTGCCCGGTCGCGAGGAAGTGCCGCATCCCGTGGCGGTGCGCCTCCCGCATGCTGGGCGGCACGATCAGCTCCGCCATGTCGCGTCCGACCATCTCGCCCGCGGTGTAGCTGAAGATGCGCTCCGTCGCCGCGTTCACTTCCACCACGGTGCCCTCGTGGTCGATGGTGATGACGGCGTCCAGCGCGGATTGCAGCACCGCGGCCTTGCGCGCTTCCGATTCGCGCAGCGCCCGCTCCGCAGCGATCCGGGCGGAGATATCCGTGGAGATGCTGCAGAGCGCGTAGATGCGCCCTTCGGCGTCCCGCAGCGGGAACTTCGTGGAAAGAAAAGTAAGCGGCGCGCCGTCACTCCCGGCGACGGTTTCCTCCACCTCGACCGGTTCGCCGGCGGCGAGCACGCGCTCGTCGTGCGCATGGAGCGCCCGGGCGGTGGCAGCACGGAAAAGGTCCACATCCGCCTTGCCGAGCACTTCCTCGCTGGAGCGGGCAAACACGGCTTCAAAGCGCCGATTCACGAACAAGTAGCGGCAGGCGCGATCCTTCACCGAGATCACTGCCTGCGCGTGATCAAGCACCGCCTGCAAGTAGGGCGCATCCGGGCGAAACGCTGCCTCCGGCAACGCGTGCTGCCCTCCCGCCGGGCGGATGCCAGGCGCCGCATCGCGGCTGCCGGGAAGGCAGGCGCGGGGCTCGGCGGACTGGAGAAGTTGGGGCATCGGGCGGTGTGAGATTAGCAAAGCGCAGGCCAGACGCGGGCTGTCGCTCCGCGCGCGCTGCGCTCGATTTGCGCGGTCACTTTTGAGAATCGGGCGCTTCCGGCAGCGCTCCTGCTCTTATTCCCCGCCATGCCAGTCGCTCCGCGCTTCTCCCATTGGTTCCCAGCCTGTGCGCTGCTGCTCGCTGCCAGATTCGCTCTGCCCGCGAACGCGGGGAGCCTTTACGGGGACGGGCAAACCGGCCGCTCAGCCGCTCTCGGCGGCGTCGCCACCGCCGGCTCCCGCACTCCGCTCGATGCGCTTTCCGCGAATCCGGCGGCGCTTTTCGCCATCCGCGCCCCGACGCTGGAGCTCGCCGGCACCGCGGCGTGGGCTGGCGGAGAATTTCGCAACCGCGCGAATGCCGATGCGCAGTTGGGTGAGTTCGGCGCGCTTCCCGCGGCGGCGCTCAGCTGGACGCTGGGCCGGTTGCGCTTCGGCCTCGGTCTCTTGCCCGAGATCGCCGCGCGCGTGGACTGGCGCTACCGCGATACGCCCGGCGGCGCGGATGGCCACACCACGTATGGCGAGCGCACGCACCGCTCCGAGTTGATCCTGCTCCGCACCGCGCTCGCCGCGAGCTGGGAAGTGACGCCGCGCCTCAGTCTCGGCGCCAGCGCCGGGCTGCTCTACAATCGGAACCAACTCCACGCGCCTTACATTTTTCAAAGCCAGCCGACCCTCCGCGGTGCGAAGACGCTGCTCGATCTGGAGACCGACGGCTGGGGCTGGGGCGCGCAGTTCGGGCTCGTGTGGAAGCCGGTGGATTCGCTGGAACTCGGGCTCGCCTACACCAGCGCCACCCGCATCCGCTCGGAAGGCGAGGCGCGTGCGGATGCGGGCGTGCAGTTTGAAAACCTCGGCCTGGGCGCGGCGCGGCCGGACGCCCGCTACGACGCGGAGGTGACAAATAAGTTTCCGCAAAAGTTCAGCGGCGGCGCCGCGTGGCAGGCGGCGAGCTGCCTCACGGTCATCGCGCAGGCTGACTGGATCAATTGGGCCGACGCGTTCGACACGCTCGATGTCCGTCTGCGCGGCGGCAACAACCGCGATCTCAACGGGCTGCTCGGCTCGGATCGCCTCGACGACGATGTCCCGCTCCGCTGGCGCGATCAGTGGGTCCTCCGCGCGGGCGCCGAGCTGGCGCTCACGCCGCACTGGGATCTCCGCGCCGGGTATGCCTACGCGCAAAATCCTATTCCCGGGCAGACACTCACGCCGCTGACGGCGGCGATCACCGAGCACACGATCACGGCGGGAATCGGATACCACGACGAGCGGTTCGCCTTTGATCTAGCCGGGCAGTGGGACCTGCCGAACGAGGAGCGAATCGGCACGAGCGATCTCGCGTCGGGCGAGTATTCCGGCAGCACCCTGGAAATCTCGATCCAGCGGCTGGTGCTCTCGGGCGCGGTGAAGTTCTGACGGGAGTTCCGTGCGTCAAAAAAGCTTCGCCCAAGTCCCGCGACGCGACTTGGGACGATGTCTATCCACGAGCGGAGAGCCGCTCCAGCGTGCGTCGCAGACTGTCGAGCAGGCGCTCGGTCGCTGCTTCATCGCACACCGCGATCCGCATGGCGTTCTGGATTGGACCACGGCTGTGAAAGTCGGCCACGTGGATGCCGTCGGCGAGCAGGGCGACGGCGAGGTTCCCGGTCGTGAGCGCGGAGTAATCGGCGAGCAGAATATTAGCGCGCGAAGGGGAAACGCGCAGGCCGAGTTGCGTCAGAGCAAGTGCGAGCTGCTCGCGGAACTCGCGCGTTTTCTCGAAAAGCGGCCGGTAGTATTCGAGCGACTGGAGCGCTGCGAGGCCCGCGCGCTGCGCCACGAGATTCACGCTGAAGGTCTGGTCGCAGCGCTCCAGCATCGCGATGATCTCCGGGTGCGCGAGGGCGTAGCCCGCGCGTAATCCCGCGAGGGCAAAGCTTTTGGAAAGGCTGCGCAGGATCACGAGGTTCGGCAGTGCGGCGAGGAGCGGCAGCGCCGTTTCGCCGGCAAATTCAAAGTAGCATTCATCGATGACAACGAGCGCCTCGGTCGATTCAGCAACCGCGCGGATCGTGGCGAGATCGAGGAGATCGCCCGTCGGATTGTTCGGGCTCGCGAGGAAGATGACGCCGGCCTCGCGCGGCAATGCGGCGAGATCCAAGGCGAAGCCCTCCGACTGCGGACGACGCCCACCGGTGAGCAGCTCCGCGCCTTGCAGCTTTGCCGCATGGCCATAGACAAAAAAGGTCGGCGCAGGCGCGACGACGGCGCGGCCCGGTCCGGCGTAGGTGCGCACGAGCAGATCGATCAGCCCGTCCGAGCCGTTGCCGACGATGATCTGCTCCGCCGCGATGCCGTGCCCAACGTAGCCAGCCAGCGCGCGCCGCAGATCGATCGAAAGCGGGTCCGGGTAGCGCAAAGATTGGGACGCGAGTGCTGCCAGTGCGATCTGCACTGCTGGCGATGGCTCAAACCACGCCTCGCCGAGGTGGAGCAGCAGCGCGCCCGGTGCCGTGTTGTGCGGGCCCGCCAGCGCCTTGGGTGCGGGCAGCGCGGCGACGGCTGGATTTGGTCGGGGAAGAGTCGGCACGTGATTGCGAGCGGTTGGCGGATGGGTAATCGCAGGAAGCGGGTGAGCGGAGCGCAGCCGTAGTTTCCGACTGTAGTCGGCACAGACGCCGCTGCCGGCTGGAGTCGGGAACTACCTGGCGCCTGCGTCCGGAACACTCGTTTGCACCGCGCTTGGGATCCTGAGTAACGCTGGCAGACCGGTCACATCCGCGATCACATCGGTCGCGCCAGCTTCGCGCAGCGCCAGCTCGCCCGAAGCGCCGCCGGCACCCGTGAGCACCGCCACGCCGCATGCACCGAGCCGCCGCGCAGGCGCCATATCGCCCACGGTATCGCCCACGAAAATGGTGCGGGGCGGAATCGCTGGAACGGTGTCGCCAGCGAGCTTCGCCGGCTCGGTGTCCGGAAAGATCGCGCGGAGAAACGGGAACGGTCCGGGCTTGGAAAGGTGCGCAGTTTGACCCGCCGCAGCGAGCGCGTGCTCCGCTTTGGAAATCTCGTCGTGCGTGACGATCCGTCGTGGATCGAAAAACTCCAGCAGCCCAAAGCGCCGCAGCGTCGGCAGTAACTCGCCGCGCGTGCGACCCGTGGCGACGGCCAGCGTCCACCCGCAGTCGCACAGGGCGCGCAGCGTTTCGCGGATTGGCTCCGCGGACAGGAGCAGCATTTCTTCATGCACGATCCCCGGTCGATCCGGCGCTCCGGTGATCGCCTTCGCCGAAGGGGCGCTGCCCGCAAACCATGTCTGAAACCGGTGAAAACACCACTCCCACAGCGGGCCTTTGCGGATGAAAGCTTCTGCATCGAGACCCTCGTCCACAGTTCGCTGCGCGAGGTTTTCCATCAGCTCAAAGCCGCGCCCCGGCACGCCGAGGGCGAGGAACGCGCGCAGCAGGGAATCGAACTCCGGGCTGATTTCATCAGGCCAAAGCTCGACCGGCATCGATTCGTCGCTTGTCCAATCGCACGCGTTCAGAGCCCGCGTCCGCTCTGCCGAGCCGCGGGCGTATTCCCGGCAAAGCATCACGGCGGCGAGGTGGCAGAGATCCCAGTTCGTATTGATTGCCAGCGCCTTGATCGCGGCGATCGTGGGGTGGTGAATCCGCTGTGCCGCGGGCAGATGCGCGGAGTCTGCGCCGGCTAGCGCGCCCTGCGAATCCACGTGCCCGAGCCGCGCGGCGAGATCGACAATCGTGCAGGCCGCGGCGCGCCAGTAGCCCTCCTCCGACGTGATGACGCCGTCCATATCGAACACGATCAGCGGCGAGTCGTTCACGGCTGCGGTGCGATGTCGCGCATGAATTCGGAGACGGCATCGGTCTGCCCATCCTCCGGCTCCGAGCCGCACATCATCGCGATGGAAAGGCCGAGCAGCGAAGAGGTAGCATTGTGCCGCTGCGCGCCGGCGCGGAGATTCATCACCAACGTGGGGCAGCAGAAGAGCGCGAGCCGCAGATAGCGCTGCCAATCCGAGCGCGCCCACTCGGGATCGAGCGCCACGACTGCGCGCAGCAGCGGCTGCCAGACGAGCCTCGTCTTGCTTTCCAGAAAGGCGCGGCGCAGCAGCGTGAGCGACCAGTCGTGCGTGACCACGAGCGTGCCTCCTTGCACCCGGGCAGAGGCGGAAAAGCGCCGCTCCGCTTCATCCGGATGATACAGCCACTCTGGGTGCGCGAAGATGTTGTGAAAGGTCGGCTTCACCTCCGCCAGCAGCGCCGGGAGATTGCGGCCTGCAAAGGCGGGATCGAACATCACGAGCCGGGCGCCGTCGTCGCTGTGCTCGACCCACACGTTGGCGTTGTGCGCATCCCCGTGGCCAAGCACCACGGGCACTTCACCGCCGCATCGCGCGGGATCGAGCGCCGCGACTGCTTCGCTGAAACGCTCGCCCAGCGTGCGCTGGTAGCGGACGCCGTTCACCTCCCAGTGCAGGCGCGAAATCTCGGTCCAGGTCAGCGGCCGCGCGAGTCCGAGAAATGCAAACTCACCGTCGAGATAGAACGCCTTCCAACGCCCGCCCGGCGCGGTCGCACGCTGGTTCGCGACATCCACGAGCCGGTGGTAAAAAAGCTGGTGCAGCGACTCCCGCGCGGCGTCTGCGGCGGCGGCCAGGCGCAGCGTTTCGAGATACTTTTCGCCGACCTGCCGGTCGAGTTCGGCCTGCGCCGCGGCGACCTCCGCTTCAAGTCCCGGTGGCGGATTCGGTCCCTCGATCGCGCGGCAGACATCCGCCAGGCGCGGGCAGCGGCGGACTTTGTAGAAGAGAATCTGCTCGCCCACTTCCTGCCGCGAAAGCAACGGCACATCGACCGGCAATCCCGCCGATTCCAGCAGCTTCGAGTTGTAGTATTCGCCAACGCCTTTCGCCTCGTCCTCTTCCTGATGGTATTTGAAGAACAACTCAGTCTGCCCGGCGAAGGGCGAAGCGAGCTGCACGGTGCCGTGAAGCGAGTTGAGCGAATAGTGATCGGTGAGCAGCGTGACGCTCGCGCAGTCGA
>CAXSDZ010000155.1:8698-11116 GCA_964235505.1 uncultured Chthoniobacteraceae bacterium | reverse complement strand
GGCAAAGAGAGCGCGCATTTCCTCTTCCACATCCGCGGGCGGGCTCAGCGTCGAGGCGATTTCGGCTTTCACGCGCTGGCGAAAGCGGCGCTTGAGGCGATGGACCGCTGCTTTCAACGCCGCGGGATCGAGCCCGAGATCGCGCGCCAGCTCCGCCTGCGCGCCGTGCGCCGCCTCGCCCGTGAGCCAGGGTTTCAGCCGCTGGAAATGCGCCGCTCGCCCGTCCGCCTCGCACTCTGCGCGCAGCGCGGCTACAGCCCGCGCGAGCAGCGTGGCGGCCCACGCGCGATCGAAAGCAGCGTCCGGCGGCAGCGCCTGCTCATCCGCCACATGCAGGGCGGGCGAGCCTTCCGCGCGTGCCTCCAGCGGGAGCGGCTCGACTCCGCCGCCGCGCCGCAGCCGCCGGTCGTGCGCGCGGCGGTGGGAAAGGAAATGCTTCAGCGCGCCGCTGAGATAGGCGCGGAACTTTCCGCCTTCCCGCTCCAGGTGCGCGAACCGACCGCCGCCGAGCACTTCCGCAAAAAAGTCGTGCGCCAACTCCCGCGCTGCGGCGGTGTCGCGGACGCTGCGCGTGAGGTAAATCAGCACCGGCTCATAGTAGGCGGCGCAGAGGGCGCTAAGCGCGGCCCGCGCTTCCCGGCCCTCGCCGCGCGCGGCGAGCACCACAGTCCAGCGCGTGGTGCAAAAGGGATCGCCCGCCACTCGGGCGTCAGGGCAGCCGGGGCGTGATGACGTGGCGGTGGAGGGAGCCATGAGCGGGATGGGATCATCTGCCCCCGGCCTGTTTCATGGCAATGGTCACGCGCGGATCGCAAAGCAGGATTTGCGGTCGCCCGCTCGATTTCGGCTCGCGCTGGGAGCGGTTGCCGAGGATGCATGCAGCGATGCTTTTCCAAATGCGCTGCACGGCTTTCGTCGCTGCATTCCTGCTCTGCGCTTTGCCTGTGCGCGGGGCGGAGCTCCGGGTGCTCGCGGCGGCGAGCTTGCAGGAGGCGTTGCAAGAGTTCGCGGCGGCTTACGAGCGCCGGAGCGGGGATCGCGTGGTGCTGCAATTTGGTGCTTCGAGCCTGCTGGCGCGGCAGATCGAGCAGGGTGCGCCGGGCGATCTGTTCCTTTCCGCGGACGAGGCGAAGATGGACGCGCTGGAGATGCGCGGGCTCCTGCTGGCGGGCACGCGTCGCGCGCTGCTCTCGAATACTCTCGTGATCGTGCTGCCGGCGCAGGACGCGCGCGAAGTGACGAGCGCCGCTGATTTAGCGAAGCCGGCGATCCGCCGCATCGCGCTCGCGGAGCCGGCCACCGTGCCGGCGGGGATCTACGCGCGGCAGTTTCTGGAGGCGAGCGGGTTTTGGATGCAGGTGGAGGGGAAGGTCGTCCCCACCGAGAACGTGCGCGGTGTGCTGGCAGCGGTGGAGGCGGGGAATGTGGACGCGGGGATCGTCTATAAAACCGACGCGCTGCTTTCCAAAAAGGTGCGGATCGCCGTCGATGTCCCGCGCGGTGAGGGGCCGCAGATCGTCTATCCCGTCGCGGTCCTCGCGGCGACGAAGCACCCGGAGGCAGCGCGAAAACTGGCGCTGGCGCTCGCCGGAGCGGAGGCGAGGGCGGTGTTTGAAAAGTTCGGCTTTTTGCAGCCGGAGTGAGGCGCACGCTTATGCTGGGAGAAGTGTGGCCCATCGTAGAGCTGACGCTGCGCACGGCGGCCTGGAGCACCGCGCTCGTGGTGCTGCCGGGCACCGCGGCCGCCTTTCTGCTGGCGCGGCGCGAGTGGCCGGGGAAGTCGCTCGTGGAAACGGCGGTGCTGCTGCCGCTCTTTCTGCCGCCGGTGGCGACGGGGCTCCTGCTGCTGCTGCTGGTGGGCCGGCGCGGCCCGCTCGGCGCGGTGCTGGAGCGGTGGCTGGGGCTGGAGATCGTCTTCACTTCGCGCGCGGTGGTGCTGGCGTGCGCGGTGATGAGCTTTCCGCTTTTCGTGCGCGCGGCGCAGGCGGCGTTTGCGGCGGTGCCGCCCCGGCTGGAGGCGGTCGCGCGGACGCTCGGGGCCGGGGAGTGGCGCGTGTTTTGGACGATCTCCCTCCCGCTGGCGCGGCGCGGGATCGTGGCGGGCGCGGTGCTCGCCTTTGCGCGGGCGCTCGGCGAATTTGGCGCGACGGTGGTGATCGCGGGAATGATCCCGGGCGAAACGATGACGCTGGCGCTTTCGATCTATCAGCACGTGCAACTCGGGCAGGATGAGGCGGCGCTGCGGCTGCTCGGAGTGTCGGTGGCGATCGTCTTTGCCGCGGTGTGGTGCGGGCAGGCGCTCGGGAAATCGCCGGCCCGTTTATGAGTCTGGAGCTGCGCGGCATTTCGCTCCCGCTGGCGGAGTTCGCGCTGGAAATCGATGCGCGGCTCGGGGCTAGCGTCACCGGCGTTTTCGGT
>CAXSDZ010000155.1:7315-8688 GCA_964235505.1 uncultured Chthoniobacteraceae bacterium | reverse complement strand
GGTCCCTCGGGCGCTGGAAAAACCTCGCTGCTGGAGGTGATCGCCGGGCTGCGGCGTGCGCGGCGCGGGCGGATCGTGCTGGGGGAGGTGGTGCTGGAGGACCGCGAAGCGCGCATTTCCCTCCCGCCGCGGGCGCGGCGCGTCGGCTATGTGCCGCAGGATCTCGCGCTTTTCCCGCATCTTTCCGTGCGGCAAAACGTGTGCTACGGCGCGCCGCGCGAAGCTCCACCGGATTCGCCGTTTGCCCTTCCCCGCGTCGCGGAAGTGCTGGAAATCGCGCCGCTGCTGGACCGCGCGGCGACGCAGCTTTCCGGCGGCGAGCAGCAGCGCGTGGCGCTCGTGCGGGCGCTGGTTTCCTCCCCCCGGCTGCTGCTGCTGGATGAGCCGCTGAGCAGTCTCGACTCGCGGCTGAAGCAGCGGCTCATTCCATTTCTCCAGCGCATCCGCGACGAGTTCCGCATCCCGATGCTCTACGTGAGCCATGAAGCGCGCGAGATGGCCGAGCTCTGCGACGAGGTGCTGCTGATCTCCGAGGGACGCATCGCCGGGCGCGGAACACCGGCGGAGTTGTGCTGGCCGGGCTGAGATTGCGGCGGCAGTTCCGTCGCCCCATTCGGGGCTTGCCCGTTTTTTCTGACGAACCCCGGGTTCCGCTTCGCTTCACCCGGGGCTTGATTCCGTCGCCCCAGTCGGGGCTCGACCGACGGGGCTCAGCCGGCGTTCACCCGTCCGCTTTCGCGGAGCAGCTCGCGCCAGTGCCCGGATCGTGGATCGCGCGCGATGTCTTCCACCGTGGCGTGCAGGCGCTGGGTCCACGCGCCAGCCGCGACGCCGGGGAAATTGAACCGCTCGGAGCGGCCGAAAAGGTCGGTGATCATCGCCACTGCGATCCACGAGTTCGAGCGGAAGAGCGCGTGCAGCAGCGCGTCGTGCAGCGCAGGCGTGAACTTGGCTTCCTCCTTTTCGGAGCCGCTCACTCCCGCGTATTCGGCGAGGATGCGCCGCTCGTATTCCGCGTGGCCGCTGCCGCCGGCGATCTCTTCCGCGAGCCGCTCCCAAGTCGCCTTGAGCGGCTCGTGGTCGTGCGTGCCGTAGGTCGCGAGCGAGAGGCGCTGGTAGTCGAAGCCCGGGATGAGCGAGCCATCGTCGCGCTTTTCCCAAGCTGGGATCTTGTAGCCAGCGATGCCGAGCGCGGTGAGATTTGGCCGCACATAATCGGGCACTTCGCCGAGGTCCTCGCCGATCACGCGGCCCGCGCCGGCTTCCTCCATGACCACGCGCAAATACTCTTCCCCGTCCCGCCGGTTCGCGTCCTTGTTCTCCGCCGTGTCGTCGGGGCGGGGCTGGAAGTGCGGCAACTCGCCGCCGGTGCG
>CAXSDZ010000155.1:4487-7305 GCA_964235505.1 uncultured Chthoniobacteraceae bacterium | reverse complement strand
CCGGTTTTCTCGCGCGCTTCTGCCTCGTTCATCGGGAGGAATGCGGCGTTCTCCTCGGGCCGCCACGGGAAGCCGTAGATGCGGTAAAAGCCGAGCACGTGATCGATGCGGAAAAGGTGGAAAAACTCGCGCACGCCGCGCACCCGCTGCCGCCACCAGACGAAGCCGTCGCGCCGCAGCGCGTCCCAGTCGTAGAGCGGGATGCCCCAATTCTGGCCCCACTTGGAAACAAACGCGTCGTGCTTGAAAATCTTGTCTGGCGGGGTGCCGCCGCACCAGTCGGTGCGGAAGATTTCCGGGCGGCTCCAGACGTCGGCGGAGTAGTAGGAGACGCCGAAAGGGATGTCGCCCATGAGCGCGACGTTGCTGCTTTCGGCGTGCTCCTTCACCCGCCGCCACTGCTCGAAGGCGATCCACTGGACATAGGTGAAGAACTGCCGCCGCGTCGTGAAAAGCTTCGCCTTACGCGGGCGCAGCGCCTCGGTCCACTCGCGCGCGGCGGTCAGCGTGCGGTGCTCTGCGGGCCAGCGGTCCCAGCACTCGGAGTTGCCGTTTTCCTCCATCAGCGCGCGGAACAGCGCGTAGTTTTCGATCCAGGCGGACTGCGCTTCCGCGAAGCGCGCGAACTCCTTCGCGCGCGGGGTGTCGCGCTGGAGGTGCAGACGGTGAAAGCGCTCGAACGCCGCTTCCAGCAGGCGGCGCTTGAGCGTTTTCACCCGCGGATAATCGACGGTTTCCGGGTTCTCCGGCGTGCCGCATTTCCCGGCGACGAGTTCGAGTTCCTTCCGGCGAAGATCGGGCAGGGCGGCGGTCGTGATCTCGATGGTCGTCGGCTCCAGCGCGACGGAGGAGATGGCGTTGTAAGGGCTGTGGTCTCCGCCGGTTTCGTTGATGGGCAGGATCTTCATCAGCCGAAAACCGAGGTCCGCCGCCCAGTCGATGAATTCCGTGAGCGCCGCGGTGTCGCCGACACCGAGATCGTTTTTGCCGCGCAGGGCGAAGACTGGAGCGAGCACTCCGGCGATGCGTTGTTCGGGCGAAAGAGTCATTGGGTTTGCATGGGTGCTATCGCAAGAGAAGCGCGCCGCGGCTCCCGGGGTCGAGGCGGATTTCGGAGCGGGATCGGGCTTGCGAAATTGTCTTTCCCCGACATTGCGAAGTGTTCCTATGAACACTAACGTGCCGCAGCCATGGCTCCTTCCACCTTTCCCAGTCCGTCCCTTTTTGACACTGCGTCCGCCGTGGTCATGATCGATGTGCGTCCCTCCGCCGGCGGCTGGAAAGCCTCGGAGTTCGGGCACACTGAGCTGGTTTTTCTGCGGAAGCCGAGCGCGCTTTTTTGTGCGCAGCTCCGCGCGCGCAACCGGCGCTGCCAGATTCGCGTGTTCGATGCGCGGGGCAGGCTGGAAGACACGATCGCAGTGGAGGCAAAGAAACGGACAAAGGCACATCGCGCGGCGAGAGTCGCTCCCGCTCCCGCGGCGTTTCCTGCTCCGGTGGAAGCGCCGAAAGAAGCGCGAAAGCCGGCCGGCGCGGCGCAACCCAGCCGCACTTCCACGAGCCGCCTTGTCGCCAAAGCACCGCCGCAACGACGCAAGCAACCGGTGCGCTCGGTGCGCCAGGTGGCTCAGCCCAGAGCAACAAAGAAGCGGGCGCAAAACAGCAAACGCGGGCCTGCCAAAGTCCCGGTCGGAAAACGTCGCACCCAAATAGCGGCAGTCCGCCAGACCTCGCCGCGCCCAGCGCCAGGCACGCGGAAGCGCTCCACTCTGCCGACGAAAAAGGCGGCAGCGTGGAAACCGACGCCGCGCAGACAGTCTGCAGGGTCGCAGGCAGTGCCGAAAAAACTTCAGACCGGCAGGCGGGAGCCCCGAAAAGCCCAGGCGCAACGCGGGGCCGAGAAGCCGGCAAATTCCTCACGCCAGTGTGGCGGTCTGGCTCGCGGACGGGCGGTTAAACAGGAACGGTAAGCACGCCTTTTTTTCCAGACAGAGCCCGCCGGGTTCCACCTGAAGAGCGCCAGGCATCATCGCTGCTTGCGGCATGGCGAACCGCACGAGTTTGTGCGGCAGACTGCGGAGCACGTCACTGCTGCGCAGGATCGGTGAACTTCCATCGCGCCGCGCGATCAGCGCGCCGTCTGCGCCTCCTCTGGCTGGCCTGTGCTCCGGCGGAAAGAGCTACCAATCCGTCGGCACGTAATCCTTCAGGAACTGTCCCCAGATGTGCGTGCCGGTGTTTATCCCGGCGATGATCGGGTCCACGATGCGGGCGGCGCCATCGACGATGTCGAGCGGCGGGTGGAAGCGGTGATCGGCTTGTTTTCGCACGGCGATGGCGGCGGAGTCTTCGTCGCTCACCCAGCCGGTGTCCACGCTGTTCATGTGGATCCCGTCGCCGTGAAACTCGGCAGCCGAGGTGCGCGTCATCATGTTCAGCGCGGCTTTGGCCATGTTGGTGTGAGGATGCCGGGTGGTCTTGAACTTCCGGTAGAACTGGCCCTCGACGGCGGAGACGTTGACCACGTGCTTGTCGCGCCCGGGCGTGCGGAGCATGAGCGGCTTGAGACGTGCGTTGAGCACAAAGGGAGCGATGGCGTTGACGAGCTGCGTTTCCAGCAGCTCGACGGAGGATACTTCGGCGAGGAGCAAGCGCCACGAATTGCGATCCCGCAGATCGACTTGCTGAAGATCTTGGTCGAGCTGGCCTTGCGGGAAAAGATGCGCGGGATCGGCTAGGTCCTCTGGCAGCAACGCTGCCTGCGAGAGCTCCGCCGCATGGATTAATCCGGCGACCGCCGAGGCATTGCGCTCGGCCA
>CAXSDZ010000155.1:3906-4477 GCA_964235505.1 uncultured Chthoniobacteraceae bacterium | reverse complement strand
AGCGCGGGCTCGCCGCCGGGGAGAAGATTGGGGCCGCGCAGGCCCTCGTATGCTCCGAGGAGTCGCTGCGCATTTTCCGGCAACTGATGCAGCGCGGCTTTTTCGCCCGCCATCATGTGCCGGTAGAACTCGGGCGGACGCCGCACCGTCTGGCAGGCGTTGTTCACGATGAAATCGAGCCGCTCGCGCGTGGCGAGGAGGTGCCGGCAAAAGGCTTCGACGCTGGGCGTGTGCCGCAGATCGAGACCGAAGATTTCGAGCCGGTGCCCCCATTCCGCAAAGTCGGCCTCCTGCGCATACCGCGCGGCCGAGTCGCGCGGAAAGCGGGTCGTCACGATGAGGTGCGCGCCGGCCCGCAGGAGCTTGATGCCGGCCTGGTAGCCGATCTTCACCCGGCCGCCGGTCAGCAGGGCGACGCGCCCGCGGAGGTCGGCCGATTCCGAGCGCTTGCGGAAATTCAACTCGGCACAGGGCAGGCAGAGTTGGTCGTAGAAATGATGGACGCGGGAATAATTGCGTTTGCAGATGTAGCAATTCTGCGGCTCGAGGACGTCCCGGAAATCCGGCTCCC
>CAXSDZ010000155.1:0-3896 GCA_964235505.1 uncultured Chthoniobacteraceae bacterium | reverse complement strand
CACTTCCCATCTCGCGTAGCTCGAAATCCTCCGCCGGCGCGATGAGATTCGGGGTCACAAAGACCGGTTTGCTCCGCAGCGTTCGGATGCCGGTCTGGTTGAGGACGACGTCATCGCGCTGGAGTTTCCGTGCTTTATGCTCGCGGTGCCGCGCTTTGAGCAGACCCTTTCGCGCCTTCACATCGGGGCAATGGACTTCGCCCACGGCTTTCATCAGTCGCTCCCGCGTTTCGTCGGGAAGGTCGCGCAGGCACTTCCGATCCGCGATGATGCTCTCGAGCAACTCCGAAGCTGCCTGCACCCGGGCAGCGAGAATCGGATCGGGCGTGGCGGGCTTGCGCGAGGGTTCTGGTGGCTGCGGATGTGCTCCCATCGGTGAGCGGCGGACCCTACTGGCTTTTGCTCGGGAATCCAGTGGCGACTGTTGATGATGAACGCAGCGCCGACGGCTCGCGAGGAATTGTGGGGCCGGGTTCGCGGTGGAGTGTGGATGCGCCAGCGCAGCCCGTGGCATCGGCAAGGCGAGGGCCGAACGTGGGAGCCTTTGCGTCGATGCTTAGCGAACCAAACATGGATGCCGCTTCCAGAGGAACCCTGACCCACCGAAGAGTGGTGGCAGCGTGGGAATCGAACCCACAGACGGGCTATCATCCGCCAGAGCGCCAGCTCCGACTGCCGGGCAAGCCAAAAAAGGGGGCGTGAGCATGCCCCACGTCGGGCGCTTGTCAAGGCGGCCAGTCCGCGGCGCTGAAGAGCGTGGAGCGTGGCGCGTGGAGCGCGGAGCGTGGAGCGTGGAGCGTGGAGCGTTGTTCAGCCGCGAAGCGGCGTCGGAAGGAAGCCCCGGGTAGAGCGAAGCGGAACCCGGGGAATGGGCGCAAACGCCATCAGCCCCGAACGGGGCGGCGGAACAATCGCATCACATGGCAAGCATCCAAACGGCAGGCGTTCATTTCCGTCGCCCCATTCGGGGCTGGCCGCATTCACGCGACAAACCCCGGGTTGGGCTCGCCGGAGGCTCGCTCCACCCGGGGCTTTCTTCCCCCGCCGCTTTGCGGCTGAGCAACGTCCAACGTCCAACGAGTCCACACATCCCAGCCCCGCACCTTTTTCAGCCTGAGGATGCCGCAGAACTTTATGTGCAGACACTTGGAACCAACGGAATGAATGAGCCTCCTCACGTCGGCTGCCACGACCAATGGCGCGCCAGCCCTCCATTGACCAGCGCGCGATCGTGTGAGTAACAGTCCCGCGCCGTGAGTTCCCCCTCTGTTCGCTCCCCCCGGGTCGTCGCGCCTTTTCTGCTTTGCCTTGCGCTGAGCGGGCCTGCGCGCAGCGATATCGTCATCAACGAAATCTCCACCGGCGCATCGGACCGGCTGCTCCAGTGGGACAGCACCGGCACGCCGCGCCTAGGGACTGGCACGCCGTGGCAGCAGCCTGCTTTTGATGATGCCGGCTGGGCGTCCGGGCCGGGACCGTTCGGCTTCGGTTCGTTTTCGCCGACCACGCCTGCGATCGGCACGAATGTCGCCAGCCAGATGCAGTATCTCACGCCGACGCTGTATCAGCGCAAAGCCTTCACCGTGGCCGACACCGACGCCGCGCGGCCCGATCAGCTCCAGCTCGTGGTGGAATACAACGACGGCTTCGTCTGCCACGTGAACGGCGTGGAAGTGGCGCGCCGCTGGGCAGGGCCAGCAAAGCAGTTCACCTACCACGATCAGCCGGCCTACAATCCGAATCTGGCCAACACCACGAATCCGACGACGCTCCCCCAAGAGACGATCAACCTCGGCGCGGCCAGCGCTCGGCTCACGGCGGGCAGCAACGTCATCGCGATCCAGACGCTGAATTTCTCCTCCGCCAGCACGAACCTGCTGATGAAGGCGACGCTGCAAATCGGTGGGTCGCCGCTTGTGCCGCTCGTCGCGCCGGCCGACCCGTGGAAATACTTTCCCGGCGTGGTCGAGCCATCCGGCGCGCTTTACGATCCGGCGCTGCTTTCTTCGGGAAAGCTCGACGTGCCGTGGGGCCGCGCCGCCTTTGATGACACCGCGTGGGGCTCGGGTCCAGGGCCGATCGGTGCAGGCGTCGCGAGCGCCGGGACGAATGTCGCGGGCGTGATCGGGCAGACGCCTTCGCTGTATCTGCGGACTGTTTTTACCGCGACGGATGCGCAGGCCGCGCAGACCGTGCCGATGCAGTTGCTGGTCGATTTCGACGACGCGTTTGTCGCCTACATCAACGGCGTCGAAGTAGCGCGCGCGAACCTCGGCAATCCGAACACCTTCACCCCGAGCACCGCGGTCGCCACCGCCGCGCACAACCTCGGCGCGCAAACGATCTACCCCATCGACACGCCGGCGCGGCTGCTGAAACCAGGGCCGAACGTGCTCGCGATCCAGGCGCACAATGTGTCGATCGGCGACAGCGACATCTACGTGAAGGCCGACCTGCGCCTCAACGGCGGGCTGACGCTCGTGCCGAACAACGCGGCCTGGAGATTCCTCGTCGGGACCGAAGAACCGGTGCCCGCCGACAATGGAGCAACCGATGAATCGCCCGACGGCCCGGAGGCGGCGAGCGACTGGGTGGAGCTGCACAACAACGGCGCGACCACGGTGTCACTCCAGGGCTGGAGCCTCACGGATGATGCCAGCAATCCGGGGCAATGGATCTTTCCCGACGTGTCGATGCCGGCGGGCGGATTTCTCGTCGTGGTCTGCGATGGGCTCGATCTGAAGAGCAATGCCGGCGGGTATTTGCACACCAATTTCAAGCTGGATGCGGACGGCGAGTTTCTCGCGCTCATCCATGCCAGCGGGCAGGTGGTGCAGCAGTTTGCGCAGAAGCTGCCGCGCGCTTCCGCCTTTCACTCCTACGCCCGCAACGCGAGCGGCAGCTATGTTTACAGCGGGACGCCGACGCCGGGCGCCGCCAACGCGGGGACGGAGTTCATGGGTCTCGTCGCCGCTCCGGTGCCGAGCCTCCCCGGCGGCTTTTACTCCTCGACGCAATCCCTTTCGCTGACCTGCGCGACGCCCGGCGCTGCGATCCGCTACACGACCGATGGCAGCGAGCCGACGGAGACGACCGGCTCCGCCTACGCGAATGCGATCCCGATCGGCGCCTCGGTCGCGATCCGCGCGCGCGCTTTCAAAAGCGACCTCGTCCCGTCGCGGACCGTTTCGGCCACCTATCTCCTGCTCAGCGTGTCCGACGCGAAGCGCTCCCTGCCGGCGATGTGCCTCACGGCCGATCCTACGCGCTCGCTGTATCGGCCATTTGGCGTCTTCGCGATCACGGGCAACGACGCCGCCAGAAACTACGTCGGCGGCGTTTGGAACGCCCAAAGCAGCCCATCGCAATATCACAATCCCAGCATGCGCGGGCGCTTCATCGAGCGGCCGGCAAACATGCAGGTGAGCTACCCAAATGGCGCGACGGGCTTCAATATCGACTTCGGGCTGCGCTGCGCGGGCAGCGGATATTCGCGGCCGCGCTATGTCTTCTCGTGGCTGAATCAAGGCAACCCGAACCTCAACGCCTGGAGTGCAAACGCGATTGAAAAGCCGCAGATGAACGCCTTTTTCCGCGACGATCTCGGCGGCAAACCGCTG
Source organism: uncultured Chthoniobacteraceae bacterium (assembly GCA_964235505.1). Classification (GTDB taxonomy): domain Bacteria; phylum Verrucomicrobiota; class Verrucomicrobiia; order Chthoniobacterales; family Chthoniobacteraceae; genus CAXSDZ01. Next base: position 276 of record CAXSDZ010000155.1, on the reverse strand, counting down.
GTGTTTCCGCTCTTCCCCGGCTCCGCGGTGACGAGCTTTGAAAACCTGCGGTTGCGCGCGGGCAAGAACGACATCTCCAATCCCTTTGTGCGCGACGAGCTGATGCGCCGGCTGTTTCTGGACGTCGGGCAGGTCGGCGCGCATGGGATCAACACGACGATATGGATCAACGGCGTTTACAAAGGCTTTTTCAACGTGACGGAGCGGCTGCGCGAAGACTTCTTCCAGAAGTGGTATGCCAGCGATCTCCCGTGGGATGTGTGGGTGGTGAATGAC
>CAXSDZ010000154.1:0-11211 GCA_964235505.1 uncultured Chthoniobacteraceae bacterium | reverse complement strand
GGCTACGGCCATAACTATCCGGCCACCCTCTACGGACACCTCATCGTCACCGTGGAAATCTTCGTCGGCATGATCTGGCTGGCCGTCATCACCGGCCTCATCTTCGTCCGCTTCTCGCGCCCCACCGCCCGCATCCTCTTCGGCCGCAACCTCCTCATCGGCCTCCACGATGGCCGGCCCACCGTCATGATCCGCGTCGCCAATCTCCGTCACACCAGCATGGTCGAGGCGCACTTCCAGCTCACCTTTTCCCGCGACGAGCGGGTGCTGGAAGGCGAAACCATCCGCCGCTTTTACGAGCTGAAAGTCTATCCCGGGCGCATGACCCGCTTCCCCGCGGCCCTCACCATCCGGCACACCATCGAGCCTGGCAGCGTCCTCCACGGCGAAACCGCCGAGACTCTGGAGAAAGCCGACGCCTTCTTCCTCGCCTCCGTGACCTCAATTGAGACCGTCATGGCCGCCTCCGTGCAGAGCCAGCAGGACTACTCCTTCGGCGAAGTGCGCTGGGGTGAACGCTTCGTCGATATTTACGAGACCCGCGAAAACGGCCAGCTCCAGGTGGACTACGGCCGAATCCACGACACCGAGCCCGTCCCGCCGCCGAAGACCTAAATCCTCGCAAACTGCTGCGCGTCGTTCCGCTGGATCGGTGAGCAGTCGAGCTCGGGAAGGCGCGGCGGACGCCCGGCAGTCAAGGCTCGCGCGAACCCTACGATCCATGTCTTCGTATCTCTGTAGAAACTTCCTTCTGCTCGTTTGTGCCGCCCTATTCGTCACCGGCTGCGCCAGCAAGCCCATTGCTTCATTCGACTACGGCCGGCCCATCTTCGACCCGCTGAAATTCTTTGCTGGGCACACCCACTCGTGGGGCATGGTCGAGACGCGATCCGGACAGCCGAAGCATATTCTCACCACGACCACCGACGGGCATCTGGAAGCCGATGGTCTGCATTTTGAGCAGGATCTCGCCTTTGAGGGCGGCAAAAAATCGCACCGCTCATGGCTCGTCCAACGCGTCGATGCGCACCACTACACTGCCACGGGCACCGGCATCATCGGCGTCGCGCGGGCCGAAGCGCACGGCAACGTCTTCCACCTCGATTTCACCATCGACGCCGTGCCCGGAAATCCCCTCGGCCACCTCCACATGTCGCAGTGGATGTATCTCCAGCCCGACGGTGTCACCATGGTGAACCGCGACACCCTCAGCAAAGGTGGCGTCATCGTCGCCATGATCACCGAGCAATTCCGAAAGGACCGCTGAGCGCCCCGCGGCCTTGCGGACCTTCGCCTCCGTCCAGCGCGCATCCCACGGCTACTACTTTCGCGTCGCGGCCCGCGGTGTTCCCAAAGCGCTCGGTTGGTTTTCAAAACAAAGACAACACTCCGCAATCCACTGCCGCAGCGGCGAATGCGCTTCTGGCGAAACACACCCGCCATCTTGCCGTGGCTCGATCATTCTCCGCAGTTGTCAGCCTTGGGCACAGTGAGCGCGAGCGAACCTTCAAATCATTACCGAAAGAATCACATGGGACTTTTCAACAACTTGATGTCAAAAATCTTTGGTCACGCTACGACCTCAGCCTCTCCTGGATCGGCCCCGGCAGCTCCCACTCCCAGCGCAACCGCGTCGGCAGCTCAAACTAACGTTCCCAGCGGAAATGCCATGTCTTCGAGCACGAGCGCAGCCCCCGTGTCCGTCGATGTCAACGCAGTGTTGAATGATCTGGCGTCAAAGAACTCCGAGCAGCTCGATTGGAGGAAATCGATCGTCGATCTAATGAAGCTGGTCGGGATAGACAGCAGCCTCAGCTCGCGGAAAGAACTGGCGAAGGAACTCGGCTACACGGGTGATTCCAGTGACTCGGCGACGATGAATGTCTGGTTGCACAAGCAGGTCTTGAAGAAGCTCGCGGAAAACGGTGGAAAGATTCCTGCGGAGCTCCTCGATTGATCCTCAGCGTCACTGTGTGACGCTCGCCCTCTCGTTCCAAAAGTTAGCGAAGCGCTTTTGGAATGCGTCCCACCCCTGCCCGAGACGCCGTCTCCCTCCAGCGCACCGTTAGATGAAAGCAGCGTTATTGTGCCGGACCCTATCGCCCTCGAAACAGAGCTTCGCGCGAGCCCTGCATTCCCCAAAGCGCTTCGCTAACTTTGGGAACGAGAAATACAAAACCTCTTCGGGCTTCCACGCTGAACCGGACCGGACGAGGCTCACTCGATGAAAACTACGATTCGCAAAAACACGGTTTGCCTCTGGTTTGACAAGGACGCCCTCGACGCGGCGCGCTTCTATGCGGCCACGTTTCCGGAGAGCGAATTGATGGCGGTCCACCACGCGCCAAGCGACTATCCATCGGGCAAGGCGGGCGATGTCCTCACCGTCGAGTTCACGGTCCTCGGCATTCCCTGCCTCGGCCTCAACGGCGGCCCGCAGTTCAAACACAGTTGCGCCTTCTCCTTCCAAATCGCCACCGACACCCAGGAGGAAACCGACCGCCTCTGGAACGCCATCATCGAAAACGGCGGCCAAGCCAGCGAATGCGGCTGGTGCCAGGACCGCTGGGGCCTCTCGTGGCAGATCACCCCCCGCGTCCTCACCGAAGCCATCGCCGCGGGCGGAGAGGAGGCGCAGCGCGCCTTCGCCGCGATGATGGAGATGGGCAAAATCGACCACGCCACCATCGAGGCCGCCCGCCGCGGGTGAAGGGGCGAGCGCGGCGTGCTATTCGGCGGCCGCGCCAATGAAAATCCGGGACACTTTCCCGCCGCCCAAGGTGAAGATGACTCCGCCATAGACGGACCCCGCGACGAAGGTCTGGCCGGGAACGCTCCCCTCCTTATCTTGGACTTTGCCATACGCCTTGCTCACCTCGGCGATGGTGCTGCCAAGGTGGATGCCGCGAGCGGTGGCCAGCTTCGACGGGGCCCCGGCCGTGATGCTGAGGACGGTCTTGGCGCCGCCTTTGGCTGCGGAGGCCATGTTCAGCGTCAGTCCCTGCGCCTTAAAGCGCCACTCTTGCACCCAATCGCCGGTCGCCTCCCATTCGACGTCTTTGCCTTTGCTGTCCGGCTTGCCGACCAGAGCCGTAAGTTCTGCCGCCTTGCGACCGAGTTTGATTTGGCCCAAGGCTTCATGATTCACCCACCCGTCGTCCGCGCCCAACGCCGCGGAGCAGGCGGCGAGGACGAGGATAGTCAGGAAAATGCGGCGCGTGGATCGGAGGTGCGGGAGAGAGTTCACAGTGGAAGGAAAGCATCTCGCAAACTTCGGCTATGCCTCAAGCGGCGAATGGCGCGCGCGGATTTGCGCTCAAACGAGCGGCTCGAAACTCGCGAACAAGGTCGCGAGGTCGATCGCTTCATTCACCGATATGCTTTTCTCTCGTTCCCAAAGTTAGCGAACCGCTCTGGGAACGCACCGGCTCCGGCGAAACTCCGTTTCGGTCACCCGCGCTGACGCGAGACACGCCATCTTCCTCCGCTCGCCGAACAGGAGACAGAGTCGCCCGAGTCATTCTGCATTCCCAAAGCGCTTCGCTAACTTTGGGACCGAGGACAACGAGAGTAACCAACTCAACGTGGCGACCCGTCCGATTTCCAAAGATAGGGGTCAGGCTCAGCATCGGGTTCAAGTTTCTTGAGAGGTCCATCATTAGTCCAGATGTGAACACTATTCTTAAGTGTGCCATAGCTGACTTTGAGGCGTTTCGCCTCATCGACAGTAAAGGCATCAACAAGGCCAATTTGCTGCTTGCTTGCTAGCGGCACGAAGCGCTCCAAGAGCGGTGGAAGCACATCCTCAGGGCTCTGAGTGGGAGTGATAATCCACGGCCTAGCCGTGCGCAGGCATGTCGCAACGGTCGCGCAAAGCCAGCCGGCGAGCCGGTGCCGCTCGGCGATGTGATCAACGTCAGCAATGTGATTGCCGAGTTCGAAGAGACACGGAAGCGGGACAAAAAAACGCGCCCCTTGCTTCGCCGCCTTAATGAACCGCGCGCGCACGACCGCGCTAGCTTTAGGTTGCGAATCGCGACCGCAACCGGCGATCTCAATCAAGTAGCTCGTGTCGATCACATAGAGGGTAGTGTTCATGGCAAGTGTTCAAGCCAAGCCGCCATCTCACCTTGCCGCTCCTGTTCATAATCGCCCTTCAAGTGTTGCTCATAAAGCCGGCGAGTAATCAGGTCTCCAAGCCGGCCCTTCTCAAGAAAGTCGATAAAGCCGGGCAACTCAGGAAGCGGAACGAGTTGCGCTTGGCGCATGTTGTCCACTTGTGCGACGAAGAGGACAGCGCCGGTCTGCTCAGGAGTTAGCGCATTGAGTGTTGCCGGATTATGTGTGGTTACGAGCGAGCGCAGGCCGTTGCGTGTGGAGCAGTCGAAGAGCGCCTCCGTGAGCACCTGCACACGGCTTGGATGGACGCCGTTATCGAACTCCTCGACGATGATGCGGCGACCACGTGCGCTGGTTTCCAATGCGGCTAGCACCGCGAGCGCGCGTAGCGTGCCGTCGGAAAGCACGCGCGCAGGAATCGGCTTCTCGCGTCCGGAAGCTTTAAATCCGAACATCACGTCATCGGCCTTTGTGCGAATGAAGTCGAACCCGGTGAACGGTTCATCGGGTAACTGGGCGATCCGGTTCAGGATGCGTTTGGCAACCCAGGTTCGATCAACCATTACCCGTTTGAACTTTCCATTTGCCTCTCGTCGCAACCCTATTCGTTTGCGAAAAAGATCCGCAAGCACGGGTGAAAGGTTGAAGCCGTTGCGCGCAAGCTTTGTCTCTGATTCACGCTCGTAATCCCTCATCAGCTTCGGGATGGGATCGAAGACTGTAGTGGGAGCCAGCGCACGTGTTACTGCATCGGTAAGCTCCAGCGTTTCAGCAAGCTTGTCATTGCTTCGCGCAAACCGCGCGTATTGTGAGAGTGCAGAGCGATCCGCCGCGGTGCTGGTGATGGGCTTTCTGCCTCCGCGCGCGAAGTTGTCGTAAAGCACCGAGTTATCTGCCGAAGGCGAATCCGCATCGCCGGGCTGGATTTCAAAAACTGGCGTGTCGCGATCCAATGTGCGTAGCGATTCCGCGATGATGCGCGGCTCTTTCTCGGTTCGCACCGTAATCTCGTAGCAGACTTCGCGTGCTTGCTTGCCAACCTCCACCCAGCCTCGGTAGCCAAGCGAAAACTCCTTCTGCCCCCAACTTGCACAAGCATCGAGTCCACCACGTAGCTCTAGCCCACCCTCACGTCCTAAGTCAGTGATCTCGTGCAGAGGTCGACCGCTGGCCAAGAAGCAGAGTAACTCAATCGCTTCGATTAGGTTGCTCTTCCCCGCCCCGTTAGGTCCGACTAGCATCGTCACTGGTTGGTCAAAACTCAGCTCCGCCTCCGTAAAGTTTTTGAACTGGCGTAGGAAAAACATGGTGGTGTGAGTGAGTGAACGAGCTACCAGCCTCACGCCTTCGCGTAAACCTCCGCGCCTTTCTCTACAAACTCGGCTGCCTTCTCCTCCGTGCCCTTCTGCAAGGCCTCCTCCTCGGAGATCGCCTGCTCGGCGGCGTATTTGCGCACGTCTTCGGTGATCTTCATGGAGCAGAAGTGGGTAGCATGGGTGAGGTTCTGAGAGTTAGCGGTAAGCTTCGCGACGATGCCGAACGCGCTGGATGCGGACCACACGAATCGTGTCGGCGATCTCGTAGATCACGCGGTAGTCGCCCACACGAATTCGCCAATCGCTCTCGGTTCCGGAGAGCTTGCGGCTGCCGACGGGTCGGGGATTTGCCGCCAAGCCTCGAATCGCGGGGGCGACCCGGGAAACCATCTCTGCCGAGAGCCGCTTGAGATCCTTCTCCGCCGACCGCTCCACGACGACCTGATACACGGCTATTTCTTCTCCAAGTCGGCGAGCACCTCTGCCAGCGGCCGGTAATGGAGCGGCTTGAGGCGCGCTTTCTTCAGATAGGCCACGTCCTCCGCATCCTCCAGCCGCTCGATCAGTTCCTGATAAACCTTGATCGGGAGAATCACGGAGACGGGTTTGCCATTCCGCGTAACGATCTCGGGTTCAGGCAGCGTCGCTTTCATGGGCGGAAGCTACCACAACTCACGCCTTGGCGTAAACCTCCGCGCCCTTTTCCACGAACTCGGCGGCCTTTTCCTCCAGGCCTTTCTGCAAGGCTTCCTCTTCGGAGATGGCCTGTTCGGCGGCGTATTTGCGGACGTCTTCGGTGATCTTCATGGAGCAGAAGTGCGGGCCGCACATGGAGCAGAAGTGGGCGGTCTTGGCGCCTTCTTGCGGGAGGGTCTCGTCGTGGAATTCGCGGGCGGTCTCGGGGTCGAGGCCGAGGTTGAACTGGTCTTCCCAGCGGAACTCGAAGCGGGCTTTGCTCAGGGCGTTGTCGCGGTATTGGGCGCCGGGGTGGCCTTTGGCGAGGTCGGCGGCGTGGGCGGCGAGTTTGTAGGTGATGACGCCGGCTTTGACGTCCTGCTTGTTTGGGAGGCCGAGGTGCTCCTTGGGCGTGACGTAGCAGAGCATCGCGCAGCCATACCAACCGATCATGGCGGCGCCGATGCCGCTGGTGATGTGGTCGTAGCCAGGGGCGATGTCGGTGGTGAGCGGGCCGAGGGTGTAGAAGGGCGCTTCGTGGCACCACTCGAGTTGCTTCTGCATGTTCTCGTGGATGAGGTGCATGGGGACGTGGCCGGGGCCTTCGTTCATGACCTGCACGCCGTGCGCCCACGCTCTCTTTGTTAAGTCACCTTGTGCCTGTAGCTCACCGAATTGAGCTGCGTCATTAGCATCAGCGATCGAGCCGGGTCTAAGTCCGTCGCCAATCGAAAAGCTGATGTCGTAGGCGGCCATGATCTCGCAGATCTCGTCCCAGTGGGTATAAGTGAAGTTCTCCTTGTGATGGGCAAGACACCACTTTGCTAAGATACTCCCGCCGCGGCTGACTATCCCAGTCATCCGCTTGGCGGTCATCGGGATGAACCTCAATAAGACGCTGGCGTGGATAGTGAAGTAGTCCACACCTTGTTCCGCCTGCTCGATCAAAGTATCGCGGTATAACTCCCAAGTTAACTCCTCGGCTTTGCCACCGACTTTCTCCAAAGCCTGATAGATGGGAACGGTGCCGATGGGGACGGGGGAGTTGCGCAGGATCCACTCGCGGGTGGCGTGGATGTTTTTCCCCGTGCTCAGGTCCATCACCGTGTCGGCGCCCCACTTGGTGGCCCAGCGCATCTTTTCCACCTCCTCTTCGATGCTGCTCGCGACGGCGGAGTTGCCGATGTTGGCGTTGATTTTAACGAGGAAGTTGCGGCCGATGATCATCGGCTCGAGCTCGGGATGATTGATGTTTGCCGGGATGATGGCGCGGCCAGCGGCGACTTCGTCGCGGACGAATTCCGGGGTGATCTCGGCGGGCATCCGCTGGGGGAATTGCGCGAAGACGCCGGGCGCGTCGGCGCGCCCGGTGGTGCCGGGGTGCTGGTGGAGCAGGGAGGTGCGCGGCTGCCGCTCGCTCATCTGCTCGCGGGCGAGCTCGAGGCCTTGGTTTTCGCGGATGGCGATGAACTCCATCTCCGGCGTGATGATCCCTTGCCGCGCATACCAAATCTGCGTGACCGGATGCCCGCCGTTGGCGCGGAGCGGGCGGCGCTTCGCATTGTCGGGAGACTTCAGCGGCGAGAGGCCGCCGCGCTTCTCAGAGGTCGTCTGCGCGTGCGAGGTCGAAAGGTAGCCGTTGTCCTGCGGCGTCACGCCACGGCCGTCGTATTCCTCCACGTCAGCGCGCTTTGTGATCCACGGGCGGCGCAGCGGCGGCAGGCCGCGCTCCACGTCCATGTGAAAGTCCGTGTCGCCCCACGGACCCGAGCAGTCATACACGCGCACCGGCGCATTCGGCTCCAGCTTGCCGCTGAAATCCTTCGTCGGCGAAAGCGCGATCTCCCGCATCGGCACGCGGATGTCCGGGTGGATGCTTCCTTCCAGATACACGCGGGTGGAGTTCGGGAGCTGCGCGCTGGAGTGCGGTTCGATGGAGTCTTTGGGTGCGATCATGGGAGCAAACGAAAAGGCCACGCGCAGAGATGCGGCATGGCCTTGAGAAAGAATCTTCGCTCCCTTCGGCGCTTTCGAGTTCGCATCAGGTTCAAAGGGTCGTCCGGCGCATCACTCGATCGACGGACCTCTCAGCCAGTTGGCTCCCCTGCGGGCAGTGTTAAAAAAAATGTCGGCGGGAGGATAGATGCGGAGTGGGGTGAGTCAAGGGCAGGGGAGGGGCGCACCGGCCGCGGCATCCATCACCATCTCCGCGCCTGGAGTCAGGCACGGAAATCCGCGAGGCACAGCCGCGACTGGACGGTGCGGAAATCTCAAGTGCGCCGCACTTCTCACCGATCCGGCTTCGCCTGCGATCCCGTGCGGTCGCCCGCTGACGTCACGGCGCCACCGGCCTGCAGCGCTGCGGCGGCGGAAACTGTCAGCGCCGGCGTGTTGCTGAGAGCGGCCGTGGCTGCGATCTCCTTCACCGCTGTCGCCAGCGTGGTCACGAGAGCGTCGGGTTTGACATCGGCGATCCGCTTCATGCGGCGATCATCGCCCGCTGGCTCGCCCCACAGACCCACGATGATGCGCGCGTTTGGGAAGCGTTCCCGCACGCGCTTGCAGTAGAGCAGCGCGTGGCGCGTGGAGCCCGGCGGCAGCACCGAGATGCAGATCAGGCGCGAAGTGCCGCGCTCGATCTGCTCCAGCATCTCGCTCGCGAGCCGCTTGGCGGAGAGCACTTCGCACCGGACGCCGTGACCTTCCAGCAAGCGCGCCAGCATGGTGCCGATCACCTCATCCGCCTCGTCGCTCGCGGGCAGGCAAAACGCCGCAGCCTCTTGCGGCGGAGCGGCGCCGGCATCGCCTCCCGGCGGCGCAGGAGGCACGGGCGGATCGCCGAGGTCGGAAATCAGATCGCGCGCGAGAGCCAGCATCTTGCGCCATTCGATGTCGGTGAGCTGCCCGCGGTGGAGATCTTCATCCGCCAGACGCAACGCTGGCACGATCAGCAGCTCAAAGGCTTCCGCGACGGAATGCTTCCGCGCGTAGTCGCCGGCGATTTCGCACAGCTCGTCTTCATCCTGCGCGAGCAGCCGCTGGTAAAAGCGATCCTCGGCCGCGATCGGCGGTTTGTCGCCGAGCAGCACATCGAGAAAAGCGAGGCTCGGAATGTATTTGCCAAGCACGAGAATGCAGACCGTGAGCGGCGTGGCGAGCAGCAGGCCCGTGGTGCCCCAGACCCACGTCCAGAACGTCGCCGAAACGATGATCGCCATCGCCGACAATCCCGTGGACGCGCCGTAGAGCCACGGCTCCACGACGTTGTTCGAGATGAGTTCGATTACGAGGAAAAGGCCGATCGTCCAGATTGGCATGGACCAGCCCGGTGCCACCGCGAGCGAGAGCGCGATGGGGAATGACGCCGCGATCCACGGCCCGATGTAGGGGATGAAGCGCAACACCGTGGCGAACAGCCCCCAGAGCACCGCATTCGGCACCCCGATCGCCCAAAGCCCAATTGCGATCGGCACGCCGTAGGTGCCATTCACCATGACCTGCGCAAGGAGATAGCGGCTCACGCGCTCGCCGGCTTCATTCAGCGCCTGCGTCGTAAGGTTCAGCCGCCCACGGCCCATGAGGTGGATCAGCCGATCGCGTAGATCCTCCCGCTCCAGCAGCATGAAGATCACAAAAATGATGACGATCGCAGCCGTGCCGAGTGGCGCAATGATCGGCCCGGCGTAGGTCTTCAACGTGTCGAACGGATTGTTCGGCCCGCTCACCACCGTGACGGGCATCGGCTTCTCGCCTCCCGAAGTCCGCGTGCCCGGGGGTGCCGTGGCGGCGGGCGCCTGCGTGTTCATCTCGGCGGAAAGTTCCCGGAGTGTTTTGGCTGCTTCCGCGAAAGGTCCTTTGCTCGGCGCCCGCAGCTTCACGATTTTGGAATGCAAGTTGTCTTTGTAGCTCGGCAGCTTTTCCGCGAGATCGATGAGCTGGCCGGCGACGATGTAGCCGAGCAGCCCGAGGACGGAAAAGGCCAGCAGCGTCGCCGCGAGCACGGAGCCGATACGGCCGAGCCGCCACTTTTCCAGGCGCCACACGAGTGGCGCGAGCAGAAAGGAAATCAGCAGCGCGAGCGCGATCGGGATGAGAAACTCGCGTCCGAAATAAAGCGTCGCCACCGAGAGCAGGAGCAGCGCGAGGACGAGCACGGGCGCGAGCAGAGCTTTCAGATTCATCGCAAGAGAAACGCGAGCCCGCCTCCCGCGGGCCGCACGGGCAGGGCTGCCCACGCACATCACCGCGCCTGGGTGCGAACCGGCGGCTCAGCAGAAAATGAATGCTCGCGCGCGAACTCCAGGCCTCCGCGCCGCCGCAGGCTTTCAGACCTCCGGCGGTCGCGGCACGAACTCCCGCAGCGCTCGGCGGAGCTGGTCGAAGTCCACCGGCTTGATGAGGTGCGTCAGAAAGCCCGCGTCGTGCGTGCGCTGGAGATCGTCCTCCATCCCGTAGCCGGAAAGCGCGATGCCCGGCAGCCCCGGCTGCAGCGCGCGCAGCTTGCCGATCGCATCGATGCCCGTGCCATCCGGCAGGCCGAGATCCGAGATCACGCCATCGAACTTCGCGGCCTCCGCCGCCGCCACTGCCGCGGCGACGCTGCCCGCCGCGACGACCTGGTGCCCGGCCCGCGTGAGCAGTCGCGACAGCACCGCGATGGTCGGTTCGTGATCCTCGATCAGCAGCAGGCGCAAGGGCGGCGCGCCTTCCGCCTCGGCCCGCTCCGCCGGAGTGCTGCCGTGCGGCCCGCCCACAGGAGGATCCGAGGCGCCGGTTGCTTGATCCATTGCGCCCGGCAGCTCCACGACAAACGTCGCGCCCTTGCCCGGGCCGTTGCTTTCCGCGCGGATGCTGCCGCCGTGCAGATCGACAATGGCGCGCGCAATCGCGAGCCCGAGCCCGAGCCCGCCGAAACGATGGTCGCCCTGGCGGTCCGCCTGCTCGAAGGGATGGAAAACTGCGTCGAGCGCATCGGCGGCGATCCCCATGCCGGTGTCGGTCACTTCCACGCAGAGGCGATCACCCTCCGCGTCCCGCGTGCGGATCGCGACCTTCCCGCCGCTCGGCGTGAACTTGATCGCGTTGCGCAGCAGATTCCAGA
>CAXSDZ010000153.1:8632-11263 GCA_964235505.1 uncultured Chthoniobacteraceae bacterium | reverse complement strand
GTATGGATTCGCGAACCCGCACGGGAAGGTTTTCGACTACTGGGGCAACGACCTGATGACGGACGCGACGGGGAACGCGAATTACTTCGGGGCGGCGTTCAGCGGGCACATCGACTTCCCGGGGAAGCACCCGAGCATGAAGCAGTTCTGGAATCGTCCGTCGCGGCCTTCGCCGGGGACGGGGCTGCTCTCGAGCCGGGCGTGGCCGGCGGAGTATCAGGACAATTTCCTGAACACGAACGTGATCTCGATCCAGGGAATCTTCCGGGTGAAGGTGACGCAGGACGGGTCGGGGCTGAAGGGGGAGACGCTGGAGAATCTGGTGACGTCGGACGACCCGAACGTCCGGCCGTCGGGGATCACGGTGGGGCCGGACGGGGCGCTTTATTTCATGGACTGGCACAAGCCGCTGATCGGCCATCTACAGCATCACCTGCGCGATCCAAACCGCGAGATGGAACACGGGCGGATTTATCGGCTGACTTACGAGGGGATGCCGCTGCTGAAGCCGGCAAAGATCGACGGCGAGCCGGTGGCGGCGTTGATCAACCTCCTGCATGAGCCGGAGAACAACGTGCGCGAGCGGGCGAAGATCGAGCTGGATAAGCACCCGACGGCGGAGGTGATGGCGGCGCTAGACCGCTGGGTGGCGGCGCTCGACCCGAACGCGCCGACCTTTGAGCACGACCGGCTGGAGGCACTCTGGCTGAAACAATGGCACAACGTCGCGGATGAGGCGCTCCTGAAGCGCGTGCTCGCTTCGCCCGACGCCCGGGCCCGCGCGCAGGCCGTGCGCGTCCTCTGCTACTGGCGCGACCGGGTCCAGCAGCCGCTGGCGTTGCTGAAGGCCGCGGCGAACGATAAGGACCCGCGCGTGCGACTGCATGCGGTGCGGGCGGCGAGTTTCTTCAACGGAGCCGACGTGAAGGAGGCGTTCCTGGTCGCCACGGACGTGCTCCGGCAGGAGACGGATTACTATATCGACTACACCTTCAAGGAGACGGCGAAACAGCTCCAGAGCTTGCTCAAGGAGACGCTGCTGCCGACCGACCCGGAGGCGCTGACCTACGTGGTGGAGCACATGACGGACGGCGAACTCGCCAAGGCGCCCGGGACCGAGCAAGTGCTGCTCGCGCGGCTGGAGCGCAAGGGCGTCGCGCCCGACGTGAAGGAAAAGGCACTTTCGGAGCTGGCGACTTTGCACAAGACCGACCGCACCGCCGAGCTGCTCGCCGCGGTGAAGCGGCTCGACGAAAACGGGGGCGCGGGAGCGGCGGCCGTCACGGAGCTGGGTAAGATTCTCGCGCTCTCGCCGGCCAAGGATCTCGTCGCGGCCCGGGCCAATCTGACCGCCCTCGCCGACGGCGCGACGCAAGCGACCGCCCGCCGCCTCGCGTGGGCGGCGCTCATCGGCGCGGACAACAACCCGGCTCTGACGTGGACCGCGGCGAAGACGGACGCGGCGCGCGTCTCCCTCGTGGATGCGCTCGGCTCGATCCCCGACCCGTCGGTCCGCGCGAAGTTTCAGCCGATGCTCCTCGCCGTGCTCGACGACGCAAAGGCTTCGCGCGACAGCCGCACCGCCGCCCTGCGCGCGCTGCCGCTGATGGGCGCTGAGAACGCCAAGGCAAACTTTGCGCTCCTCGCCGCGACCGTCCAGAAAGGGGCCGACCGCGCCGTGGCCGCGCGCGCCCTGAAGCAGCTCCCACCGGACGCGTGGGATCCCGCCGCCGCCGGCCCGGTGGCCGAGAGCATTCTCACTTGGGCGAAAACCGTCCCGGCCGACCAGCGCACGGGCCAGTCGTTCGTGGAGACGGTCCAGACCGCCACGGAGCTCGCCGCGCTCCTCCCGCCCGCCGACGCCGCGCGGATTCGCAAGGAACTGCGCGGGCTCGGCGTGAGCGTGTTTGTCGTCAAAACCGTCCGTGAGCAGATGCGCTACGACACGCCACGGCTCGTGGTGGAAGCGGGCAAGCCGTTCGAGGTGATCTTCGAAAACGTGGACGCGATGGCGCACAACTTCGTCGTCGTCCGGCCGGGCGCGCGCGAGGCCGTGGCAAATTCCGTGGCGACCATGAAGCCCGACCAACTCGACAAGGACGGCCGCGCTTACGTGCCGCTCGCCGACCACCGCGTGCTGGCCGCCTCGAAGCTCCTCGAGCCCGGGCAAAAGGAGACGGTGAAGGTCAAAGCGCTCACGGAAGAGGGTGAGTATGAATACGTCTGCACCTTCCCCGGCCACTGGATGATCATGTGGGGCAAGCTCACGGTGACAAAGAACGTGGACGCTGCCCTGCAAGCGCCCGCCGCTGCCGCGCTCCCGCCCGCGCCCGCCGGTGAGGTCGCGCACGTCCACGCGCACTGAGGGCATGTGCCGCGGTTATCCCGTCCTAGCGTTTGTCCGGCGAGCCGAATCCCGCAACGGTCCACTCTGTCTGAAACGCTGACTGCCAGACGGGCGTTCGAGACCGGTGCTGGGTCAAGTTTGGCGGCGGCGCGATGGCGAGCGCGGCCGCGCTAGTGCGAGAGCACTGGCCGTATTGATGTCTTCGCAAACGCTGGGGTAAACAGGTGCAGGGCGGAACTCAGTCGCCAGCCAAAGGTCGGAAGCACACGCAATGGGTGGAGCGT
>CAXSDZ010000153.1:3366-8622 GCA_964235505.1 uncultured Chthoniobacteraceae bacterium | reverse complement strand
TACATCCGGATGCAACCTTCCCTCGCCCATTGGGCGCTTACACCGTTTTTGGGGCGTCGTCTCAAGACGAGCATCACCACAAAGATGGTCAGAAAGGCGACGAAAAGGATCTTGGCGATACCGGCGGCAGCGCCGTCAAGTCCGCCGAAGGCAAGAACGGCAGCGACGATGGCGATAATCAGGAAATAACGGCCCGATGGGGCATGGATCAGATGTTAGCGGGTGGTGTTCGGATGTAGTCCGCGGCTCGGCAGGGTGGTCACTATGTGCCCCGGCCAAGCGTATTCAGATGTCCGGGAGCCCGGACATGCCCACGGGGAAGCCCCGCGGGGTGAATGGCTTGCGCCCTATGCAAGGAACTGCCGCAATGCTTGGGCTCAAATCACCCGAAGACGAATAGGGCGTTTATGACGGCTCCCGCTGGGAACTGGGGCGCGGCGCCATGGGCGTCACCTTCAAGGCTCGCGATGTAAATTTGGAGTGCCCCATCGCACTGAAGGTCATTGACGCGGACTGCTTCGACGGAGAGGCGTGGCGGAATGCCTTTGTGCGCGAAGCGCGCGCCGCGGCGCGGATCCGACACCGGAACGTCGCGACGATTCACCACCTCGGCAGTGATCGTGAGCATTTCTTTTTTGCCATGGAATTCATCGAGGGAAACACGGCGGAAGAACTGGTGAAGCGTCATGGGGCGATGCCTCCGGTCCTCGCGCTGAAGATCGCCGCGCAGGTTGCACGGGCGTTGAATGCAGCCAAGCGGGAGCATTTGGTTCATCGCAACATCAAGCCCGCGAACGTGATGATCGTCGCCTCCACAGAGACTGGGGAGGAAGGGCCGCTTGTTAAGGTGATCGACTTTGGTCTCGCGCGCTCGTCGCTGGGCGGCGAAGGGCAGTCCGGCGCAAATTTGCGTGGATTCGTAAGAACGCCGTATTTCACGAGCCCCGAGCAGGCGGAAGAAGCGCGTCTCGCCTTCGCGCTCGAGCAGACTCACCGGGATTTCGTGCAGGCCGGCGGCGGGGATGCTGAGCGTGTGCCCCGTGCCGGCGAGGATCCGCGGATCGCACCGCACGCTGATGTCGATGTCGGAAATCTCTTCCGTCACGACCGGCGTCGCGATGCCGCGCTGCCGGATCGCGGCGGGGAGCCGGTGTTTGAAACGGGTGGAGGTGGAGAGTTGCGGCACGTCCAGCGAGGCTTGGAGGCTGAGCCAGAGCAGGACCATCGAGTAAACCGACCAGCCGATCGCCAGCACGAAGACGCTGCGGCTGGGATACCACAGCGCGTGGGCGAGGGCGTAAATGATGGTCGGAAGGTAGAGCGCGAGAAGGACGATGAGCGGGACGCCGACGGCCGGGGTCAGCGTGAGCTTCGCCTTCGTGTCGCCTTTGCTGGAAACTTTGAAAGGCTTGCCGAACGGCTTCAATAGGGTGCTCACCACGGTGACGCTCATGGGTAACAGAGCATCGTTTCATACACCTCCGACCAGAACGCCGAGCGATGCCCGCCGGTGAGCCACGAAAGGCAGGTCACCTGGCAGACCGAATACGGTAGGAAGAAGAAGAGCAGCATTTCGCCCGAGGTATTCAGCGGCACCACGCCAAACAAGAAGTAGAGCAGCGGGAGCAGCAGGCAGAAGAGCCGGCTGACAAACGGGATGTAGTGCATCGGCCCACAGAGATGGACGAGCCGCTGGAGCAGCGTGAGGCCGGGCAGGGTGAGCGGATTCGTAGAAGCAAAGAAGCACTGCAAAGTGCCGCGCGCCCACCGCAGGCGCTGGGTGACAAGTTCGCTCGTGAACTCCACGGCGATGCCGGCCGAGAGGAGTTCGTTGAGGTAATGGATCTTGTAACCCGCGGACTGGAGCTTGATGGAGGTCGCCCAGTCTTCGCTCAGCGTCTCGCCGGGAAAGGCGCCGATTTCCTCGATCGCGCTGCGCCGCACCACGAAACTCGTGCCGTGGCAAATCATCGCGCCCATCGTGTCGCGGCCGGGCTGCGCGGCGCGAAAGAAGACCTGTTGCTCTTCGGTGATGATGCCCGGCAGGGCGAGGTTTCGCGCCACCGCATCGACGCTGTAGAAATTCTGCAGCGTCTGGACGAGCGCGACTTTCGGATCGGTGAAGAAGCCAACTGTGCGCTCGAGAAAATCCTGCGTCGGGATGAAGTCGGCGTCGAAGATCGCGATGAGTTCGCCGCGGCTGGTGGGAAGAGCGGCGTTCATATTGCCGGCTTTGGCGTCGCGATTGTCCGGGCGGTCGCGATAATGGCAGCCGAGCTCGTTGGCCAGCGCGCGTATCTGCGGGCGGCGCTGGTCGTCGAGCAGGTGGATGTTTTTGCGGGGATAGCGCAGCGCCTGGCCGCCGAGGATCGTGCGGCGCAGCATCTCGACCGGCTCGCTGTAGCTCGGCAGGAAGATATCGACGTCGGGCAGATAGCGCCCCGAGGTGACGAGCGTGGAAAGTCGCGTCGCGTCGGCGGACCGATCCGTCGGCCAGAGCATCTGGATATTTGCCTAGAGCGATTTGAGGTAGATGAGCAGCTCGGCGAGTAAAAATAGGATGCTGAAAACCGCGTTGGCGACCGTGTCGAGATTGAGCGTCGCGAACAGCCGGAACGCCATGTAGGCCGTGTAAAGCGCGCTCAGCACGAGGATGGCGAGCACGCGCGTCCAGCGGCCCGGCTTGGGATTCAGCACCACCAGGCAATAGACAAACGCCCCGCAGAGGATCGCCGGCACCACAACGCGCACGAGCGTCATGGACGTGTTCACCACGCGAAACTGCGCGCCGATCCGGACCCAGCCGCGCACGAACGCGGCCACAAAATCCCGCCCTTCCGCGCCGATGAAAAGTCCGCCCGCGACCGCGGCAACCGCGGCCAGCAACAGCCACCACTCCAGCCGGTGGAGCTTGCGATGCCTGCTCATCGCTGTGCCGTCGCCCCACGGGCTTCCAAAAACGCGCGCTCCCACTTTTCCTTCAGCGCGTCGCCGACGGTCCGCTGCGTTTTTCCGCGTGTGAAAGTGACCTGCACGCTGCGCCCGACGCCGAAGAACTCCGTCGCGCCAAAAGGCTGATCCCAGTTCGCCTCCACGCGCACAGCAACCTGGCGCTTGGCCATCTCCGGCGGCGGCACCGCGACGGTCGTGTCGTAGGCGAGCCGTCCGACGCCCGCGCGCATTGATTCGAGGCGCCCTTTCCACAAGGCCACGCTGTCGAGCGAACGCACGACGGCGGGCAGCCCCGGCTTCAAATCCTGCGCGAACCGTTCTGCGAAGAAGGGTTCACCTTCGTCTCCAGCGTCTCGCCCTCCAAGAATTCCCGGGCGTAAAAGCATATCCCCTCCTCCTCGCCGAGCCGGTAGATTTGCGCCACGTTCGGATGCCGCAGTTGCGCCGACGCCCGCGCCTCGCGCATGAACCGCTTGCGGGCGGTTTCGTCCTCAAGCAAATCCTGCCGGATGACCTTCAGAACCACCGGGGTTTGAAGGTCAAGATCGAGCGCCTTGTAGCTGGAACTGGTGGACCCCTGGCCGAGGCGGAACACCGAGTCGTCTTCGCGGCACATCACTTCGTAACGGTCTAGTTTCCTAAAAGGGTTTTCCTGAAACGGGCGCAGCCGAAGTGCATTCGGAAGTTCCGATTGCCAACGTGTGCGTCGCTGCGGCGTAGTTGGGAGCAATGCTGCTCCGGCATAGCACAACGGATGCACGAGGATCGGCCGGACGTTCCTTCAGCCTTCGCACCGGGTTCATCCCGACGTGCGTTACTCAGAATTTCGGCTTTGCCTCACATTTTTCATAACAACACGCTCCAGCTCCGAGCCCCGGCATAAGTGTCGATTATTGCGCCCACAAGCTTAAGATCGACATCGCGTGGCCTGAAACGAACCGGGGCCGCTCGCGTGGCTCGCTTCGAGCCTTGAGGTGATTCGGGTTCAGGGTTTGCCCGTGAGGGCACTGCCAAGCCTCGCGGTATTCAAGAAGTCGCTTGCCGAGAATTATAATATCCATACTTTCCGGGTTTTTCGGGAGTTCAACTCTTGCGAATCATGACTACTTACCAACGTGCTTTTTGCCGTCATTGTGAGGCCGAGCGACGGTTCCGCAGACGGCATGCCGATCACGGTTTGCACCTTCGGCTTGCGGTTTGCAGCCTCGGCGTGTGGAGCCTGGTCTGGCTAGGGGCGTGGGCGGCTAGTCTGCGGCGCTCCTGGCGATGCACCTGCTGCGGTGCGCGGATCAGAAAGCGGACAGGCTACTTCAGCGCGACAATGCAAATGAGCCGGTCAGGTCTTCGCGAATCCGCCAGTGCTTTATAGGCGCCGGCCGACGCGGTTTTCGGGCATGCGATTTGGTCGAACGCGCTGTGATCGCGTTGAAGAGGCTGCGCTTGGAGAATGTCGAGGCTTTGCCGGTCGGAAAGCCATTGCCGTGCAACCCAAGCGCGGGGTGGCCGAGCGCACTTGGAGGTGTTTCAACCAGTGCCGCTGCCCTTCCAAAAACTGTGAGTGGCCCAAAAACCATTCCGAAGCCATGCTGCACATCGCTTCTATCCACCTCGTCTGCGCCGGTTGACCGTGGCTATTGCCTCTAAGACAGCACAACTCCTTGGTCCCGCCCCCTCAGCTCCCGAAGCGTGCGCGGATGCGGAGCGAGTCGCCGGCTTCCACCTCGACGTCGCGGAGTTTCACCTCGCCAAAGGAGAGCATCGTGAGGGCGATCGGCTCGCGCTGGAGGCGGTCGAGGTGCGGGCGGAGGAAGGTGTTCGCGAGCGTCGCCGCCATGCCGCTGCGGGCGAGGTCGAGGTGGGCGAGCCGGAGGTTGAGCGCGTCGTCGAGCGAGGCGTCGCCGGAGAGCGTCACGGCGGCTTTCATGAAGAGCATCTTGGCGGTGACTTCCGCGCGGAACGCGAGGTCGCGCGGCCCGCGCGAGGTGAGCTGCAGTTGCACGTTTTGGACTTCGCCGCCCTGTTTCGCCGCGAGGCCGGCGACGACGGAGCGCAGGAGGCGCTCCAGGTCCGCGTGGCGCATCTCGACAGCGAGGGCGCCATCCGCGGCGCGGCGCGGCGTGAGCAGCCATTCGCCCGGGGCGTCGCCGTCCGCGGCGGCGAGCACGGCGTCGCGGGCCTCGATGCGGAGGCGCGCTGGGGTGCCCTCGAACGCGAATGGCTCCGCGAAAATTTCCAGCCGCCCGACCGCGATTTCTTCGCCGCGCGCGGTGCCCGGCGTTGCGACGCGCAGCCCGCGGGTGACGT
>CAXSDZ010000153.1:1237-3356 GCA_964235505.1 uncultured Chthoniobacteraceae bacterium | reverse complement strand
CCGGAGAGGTCCACGGAGACCTTTTGAAACCGGAGGGCTTCTCCCTCGGCCGCGACGTTCGCCGGCGTGATGCCGTGTTGCTCGAAGCCGCGGCGGATCGCGTTCTCGAATTCGGCGGAGGTGCGGGGGAAGTCGGGCGCGGCGAGCGGGATCATGCGGGAGAGTCCGGCACGGCGGAACGGCGCGTCAAGCGAGGCGTGTTCCGGTTTCGCGCGAAGCGCTTTGGAGTGCGGTGCGTCCCCGCACCGCTTTCCACACGCGTCGTTTGAAAGACCGATGACCAACCTTCCAACCCGCGCGTGTTCAAAGCGGCGCGGGGACGCGCCGCACTCCAAAGCAGGCTCCGCCTGCGAAACGGAGACATACGCAACGGCGAGCCGCTGAAGCGGTTCGTCCCTCTACGCCGCGGACTTCCACCCGTGCAGCGCGGCGGCGAGCGCTTCCATCGGCAGGCCGATCACGTTTGTGAACGAGCCTTCCACCCGCGCGATCAGCTCGCCGCGGTCGTCCTGCGCGGCATACGCGCCGGCTTTATCGAGCGGACCGATGCGGGCGAGGTAGGTGCCCAGCGCCTCTTCGGTGAGCCGGTGGAATTGGACGCGGGTGATCTCGATGAATCCGCGCTCCCGGCCCGCGTGGGAAAGCCAGACGCCGGAATAGACCTCGTGCGTCCGGCCGTTCAGACGCGCCAGCATCGCGTGCGCGGCGGGCAAATCTGCGGGCTTGCCGAAGACCTCGCCCTCAAAGGCCACGAGCGTGTCGACGCCGAGGACCAGCGCATCCGGGTGCGCCCGGGCGACGGCGCGGGCCTTGATGCGGGCGTTCCAAAGCACGATCTCGCCCGGCGACAGGTGCGCCGGCGCGATCTCCTCCACGTCGGCCGGCCGGACCGTGAACGCGTAGCCGTGCTCCTCCAGCAGCCGGCGGCGGCGCGGCGACGCGGAGGCGAGGATGAGCGGCGGGAGCCCTGGCTCGCGCATGACAAAAGTTTCGAGCGCCGGGCCTCACTCCGCCGGCTCGGGCGTCATCTTCAGCGGCGTTTCTTTGTAATCCTTCGGCACGTCGAAAACCGCCGCATCGACCGGCGTTTCGGCGATCGAGGTGATGGTGTAGCTCGCCTTTTGGCCGCCCATTTCAAACTCCGTGCGGAGCCGCACGCCGGGGAGGTCGCTCGCCTTCGGCATCATGCTGGCGGCGACCGCGGCGAGGCCGCTGTTTTGCAGCTCGTCGAGCTGCTGCTGGATCGCGGGGCCGTTCGGGAAGTCCTTCGCGACCCAGAATTTCAGCTTCAACGCGCCGACGTTCCAGAGGAAGAGCTCGGTGTCGTGGCCGCTCAGTTTTTGCCGCTGGCCGGTCGCCACCAGCTTTGCCGCGGGCGCGCCCGCCTGCGATTTCACGATCTGCTCGGTGAGCGTGCGCGTCTGCTCGGCCGGCACGCGGGTGAAGTTCTTTTTCGGATGCAGCAGCAGGATCGTCTCGCCGGTCGCGCCGTCGATGATGGTGCTCATCGGCTGCACGAGGTCGGCCCGCGCCTGGCGGCCTTTGATGCGGATGGTCATCTCGCCGGTCTGTCCCACGCCTTCCACCTGCTGCTTCACGGTGAGGTCGCCGCGGCCCGCCACCGCGAGGGCGAAAAGCGCCGCGCTCGTGAGAAGAGTCCGCACGGAAGGAGCGTTCATCCGGTCGCCTTTGCCGCGCCGCCTCACACGCCGGCGCCCGCTTCCGCGACATCGTCGCCGCCGATTTGCTGCCGGTATTGCCCCGGGCTTTTCAGCTCTTCGATCTCTTCGCCCGCTTCGATCTGAATCCGGAAGATCCACCCCTCGCCGAACGCGTCCGTGTTGATCAAAGCCGGGTTCGCCGAGAGCGCGTCGTTCGCTGCGACGACCGTGCCGGAGACCGGCGAGTAGATGTCGCTCGCGGCTTTCACCGACTCGACGACGCAGACCTGGTCGCCGGCTTTCACCTGCGCGCCGACCTTGGGCAGCTCCACGTAAACCACGTCGGTCAGCTCATGCTGCGCGTGGTCGGTGATGCCCACCGTGCCGCTCTCGCCGTCGAGGCGGAGCCATTCGTGGGAGGTCGCGTAAAAGAGGTCGTCGGGAACGTTCATGGGTTG
>CAXSDZ010000153.1:0-1227 GCA_964235505.1 uncultured Chthoniobacteraceae bacterium | reverse complement strand
GATCGCAAATCTGTTCTCGCTGCGGGGGCGCAGGAGCGGCTTTTTCTCGATGACCGCGGGGAAGCGCCGCCCGCGGATGTCGATCTCGATCTCCTCATTGATGCGCGCGAGCGCGGTCGGAATGTAGGCCATGCCGATGCCGGCGCCGAGCGTCGGCGAGAGCGTGCCGCTGGTCGTCTCGGCGATGAGCGCGCCGTCTTTATAAATGGAGTAATGCGCGCGGGGCGGGGGCGCTTTCCCCAGCATGCGGAAGGGGACGAGCCGCTCGGCGACGCCCGCGGTCCGCTGCGCGAGGAGCGCTTCGCGGCCGAGGAAGGCGGGCTTTTGCAGGTCGATGAAAATGGAGAGCCCGGCCTCCAGCGGCGTGCGCGCGGCGGAAAGGTCGGAGCCGTTCAGCGGGTAGCACATCTCCAGGCGGAGCGTGTCGCGGGCGCCGAGGCCACACGGGCGGATGCCAAATTCCGTGCCGCGCGCGAGGATGTCGCGCCAGGCCCGGACCGCGCGGCTGGAGTGGCAGAAAATCTCAAAGCCGTCTTCGCCGGTGTAGCCGGTGCGGGCGATGTGGTAAGGCTCGCCGTCGATCGCGATCGAGAGGATTTCGTTGCGCGCCGGGCGGGAGTGGCGTCCGCCAAAGAAGGCGTCGAACAGCGCGGCCGAGCGCGGTCCCTGCACGGCAAAGCCCGCGAAGTCCGCGCTGCAGTTCATGAGCTCCACGCCGGCCGCGCGATGGCGCTCCATCCACGCGAAGTCCTCTGCGATCTTGGAGGCGTTCACGACGAGCAGGTAGCGGGCTTCTTCCAGCCGATAGACGATGAGGTCGTCGATGACGCCGCCGCGCTCGTTGAGCAGGAAGGTGTATTGGCATTCGCCGACCGCGAGCCGCTCGACGTTGTTGGTCAGCAGGCCATTCAGCCACGCACACGCCCCGTCCCCGGAGGCGAAGAACTGCCCCATGTGCGAGATGTCGAACACGCCGAGGCCGGTCCGCACGGCGTGATGTTCGTCGATAATCCCCGAATACTGGACCGGCATCGACCAGCCGCCGAAATCGACCATTTTCGCGCCGAGAGCGACGTGTTCGGCGTGGAGCGGGGTCTGGCGGAGGACGGCGGCTTCGGGAGACACGAGCGGAGAGGGTAGGCAGGGGAGAGAGGGTGTCAATGGACGCGCAACGGGCTGCAAATCGTCCTCGTCCTCGTCCTCCTACTCGTCCTCGTTCACGGGTGA